>JBQTHP010000271.1:0-6087 GCA_052389755.1 Gammaproteobacteria bacterium | reverse complement strand
GTTTTGAGCAGGCCCCAGCCCGCATCCAGCACGGCCTTGGCCATCCGTGTCTGGGCGAGCTTCGTGCTGCTCACATCGCCCACGATGATGTTCTGGTACTGATCCACGATCCGGCGGCTGAACTGGTGCAGGGCATCCCGGCGCCGGTTAGCCGCTCTTCGGTGCAGGCGTTTGGCCTGCACCCAGCCGAGCGCGCGGCGCGCCCCGCGGCTCACCCGCCAGCGCAGCTTCACCCGCTTGAACTGCCGGCGCTTCAGTGCGTACTCGCAGTTCACGCGCTGGATCGTATCCGCGCCGATGTGCGCGAAATACTCGCTCGCGCCCGCCGACAGATTGTTCAGATCGAAACCGCTCAGGAATTTCGGCTGGCCCGTGAAGGGACGGGCCGCCTTGGCGCTGGTCTCGTTGGCCCAATTCCACACGGTGTTCACTTCAACCGCTGCGGCATTTGAGCCATGGATAGGATTCAGACCGCACCTTCAGGCGAAGTGTGCGCCGGACCGAAACGGCATGCACTGGCTCATTCATTTTTGCGGGCGCTCGCGCTTCATTTCATTACGCGATTCGCTGGGCGGGTCGCAACGTCCATATTGCTTCATTGCACTCGAGCGCAGCGAGCCGCGCCGGCGCGTCCACCTCGAAGGACACGGCACCGCAGTGACACCCGCCGCGGTGAGCGATCATCGCGCATCGCCGCGCAGGAACGGGCAGGCTTCGAGATCGGCATTGCCGCCGGAGAGCACGATACCGATCCGTCGCGCCGAACCGAATGCACCCGCGAGCAGCGCGGCGACCGGCACCGCAGAGGAAGGCTCGATGAGCAGCTTGAGATCCTGCAGCACGATGCGCATCGCGGCGATGATGTCGCGCTCGGAGACGGTGACGACGTCGTCGACGAGCCGCTGCAGCAGGATGAAGTTCAGCGCCCCGATCGATCCGCGCAGCCCGTCGGCGATCGTCTTAGGCGCCCTGATGCCCACCCGCGTTCCCGTGCGGAAGGATCGCGACGCATCGTCTGCCTGCTCAGGCTCCGCGCCGATCACCCGACACCGCGGCGTAATCTCTTTCACGGCGATCGCAGTACCGCCGATCAGGCCGCCCCCGCCGATCGGCACGCTCACCACCTCGAGATCGGCGAATTCCGCGAGCAGCTCGAGCGCCGCGGTCCCCTGTCCGGCGATCACGTCCGGATCTTCGAACGGATGCACGACGTGCGCGGGCTCGCTCAACAGCAGATCCGCGAGCGCAGCCTCCCGTGCCGCGAGGCCCGGATCACAGAGGACGACGCGAGCGCCGGCGCGTTCGATGGCGGCGAGCTTCGGGCGCGCGGAATCGCGCGGCGCGACGACGGTGGCGCGCAAGCCGTGGGCGCGCGCGGCGAGCGCGAGAGCGGTGCCGTGATTACCCGAAGAATGCGTCGCGACCGACATCCCCCGGCCGCGCTCCGGCAGGCACAGAACCGCGTTCATCGCGCCGCGCAGCTTGAATGAGCCACCCTTCTGGAGGTTCTCGCACTTGAAATACACCTCGCGGCCACAGCGCGCGTCGAACGCGGCCGAGCGCATCACGGGCGTGCGCTCGATGAACGGCGCGATGCGATCGCGAGCGGCGACGACGTCCGCGAATCGCGGCTCGGATCTCGCCGCGGGGGCTGTCAGACGGCGTCCTTGCCGGCAAAGGCCGGCGCGAAGAGTCGTGCTCGATAGTAGCGAAGCTCGCGGATCGATTCGTGGATGTCGGCGAGCGCGAGGTGTGCGCTCTCCTTGACGAGATCGGCGGCCACGGGCGGCGCCCAGCGTCGCGCCAGCTCCTTCACCGTGCTCACGTCGAGATTCCGGTAATGGAAAAAACGCTCCAGCATCGGCATGTGGCGGGCGAGGAAGCGCCGATCCTGGCAGACGCTGTTGCCGCACATCGGGGAGCCGCCGGGCATCGCATGCACCGCGAGGAACGCGAGCGTTCGGGATTCCGCTTCCGCGGTGGTGATACTGCTCGCCTTCACCCGTGCGGTGAGCCCCGATGCGCCGTGCTGACGATGGTTCCAGTCGTCCATGCGCTCGAGCACCGCGTCGGGCTGGTGGATGGCCAGATTCGGGCCCTCGGCGAGCACCCCGAGGTCGCTCGACGTGACGACGGTCGCGATCTCGATGATCACGTCGTTCTCGGGCGAGAGGCCCGTCATCTCGAGATCGATCCAGATAAGCTGATCGCCGATCGCCATGCACGCCGCCGTTGGTTGAGCAGCATTCTAGCAAAGGCTAATCTGCCGCCCCGTCGCGCGCCCTTCCGCCATGCACCAGCCGCCGTTCGAAGCCGCCGTCATCGCCGCTTTCGGCCGTCACGTGCTCGTGCGCGATGCAGCGAGCGTCGTTCACAAGGCACGGCCCTTCGGCCGCGGCGTCGCGATCGTGTGCGGCGATCGCGTGCGCTGCGAGCGCGGCGGGCAAGGAGAGATCCACGTGATCGAGGCGTTGCCGCGGCGAACCGCGCTGTACCGCTCGAGCCGCCGCGGGGCATCCGAAGCCGTCTGCGCGAACCTGTCGCTGCTGCTCGTCGTGTGCGCGCCGCGGCCGCAAACGGACCTCTTCGTCGTCGACCGCTATCTCGCTGCCGCCGCATCCGGCGGGATCGACGCGAAGCTCGTCGCGAACAAGAGCGATCTCGGCATCGATGCCGAGCTGCAACGCGAGCTCGGCGAATACGCCCGAGCCGGGTTTCCCACGCTCGAGTGCTCGGTCCGTGAATCGCACGGGCTCGACGCGCTGATCGCGACGTGCCGCGACCAGACGGCCGTGCTCGTCGGACAGTCGGGCGTGGGCAAGTCCTCACTCGTGCGACGCATGGTGCCGGGGGCGGAGGCGGCGACCGGCGAGCTCGTGCGCGAAACGGAGGGCCGGCACACCACGACCGCGTCGCGGCTGTATGACTTGCCCGATGGCGGGCATCTCATCGATTCGCCCGGCGTGCGGGATTTCGCGCCCGCGATCGATCGGCTCGAGCCGCGCAGCCTCGGTTTTCCGGACGTCGAGCAGCGGGCGTCCGAATGCCGATTCGCCGATTGCCGCCACATGCGGGAGCCCGACTGTGCCGTGCGCGCGGCCGCCGAGAGCGGCACGCTGCACGCGCGGCGCTACGAGAGCTACCGACGCCTGAGAAGGCTCTACGAGGAGTTGACGACGGCGCGCGGGCCGGGCCGCGGCTAGGATAGCCGGACAGGCTCCTACAGGGCCGTTACGTGAGCGCCTGGCGCCCGGCGAACGCGTGCGCAAGCGTGCCGCCGTCCACGTACTCGAGCTCACCGCCGATCGGCACTCCGTGCGCGATGCGGCTCGCGCGCACGCCGCGGCGCGCCGCAATCTCGCTCAGGAAGTGAGCCGTCGCTTCGCCTTCTACGGTCGGGTTGGTCGCAACGATGAGCTCCCGGATCTGTCCTTCCGCGAGCCGGCTCTCGAGGTCGCGCACGCCGAGCTGTTCCGGGCCGATGCCGTCGAGCGGCGACAGGTGGCCCATCAGAACGAAGTAGCAGCCACGAAAGCTGCCCGACTGCTCGACCGCGACGACGTCGGCGGGTGATTCGACGACGCACAGCAGCGTCGCATCGCGCTGCGGGGCTGCGCAGATCGCGCAGAGCTCGCCTTCGGTGAGCATGCGGCAGCGGCGGCAGCGTCCCACCGTCTGGAGTGCCGTGGCGAGCGTCGCGGCAAGCGCCTGCGCACCGGCGCGCCCCTCCTGCAGCAGATGAAACGCCATGCGCTGCGCGGTCTTCGGTCCGACGCCGGGCAGGGAGCGCAACGCTTCGATGAGGCGAGCGAGATTCGGTGAGTGCTGCATCTGCCGGATGCTGCTCTAGAACGGCAGCTTCATGCCCGGCGGCAGCTGCATGCCGGCCATGACGCTCGCCATCTTCTCCTGCGTGCGCGCTTCGACCTTGTGGACGGCGTCGTTCACCGCAGCCGCGATCAGATCCTCGAGCATCTCGCGATCCTCGGAGGCGATCGCCGGCTCGATCTGTACGCGCTTCACTTCGTGCTTGCCGCTCATCGTGATCTTCACCATGCCGCCGCCGGACTCGCCGACGACCTCGAGGGCCGCGATCTCCGCCTGCACCTTCTGCATGTTCGCCTGCACGGCCTGCGCCTGCTTCATCAAGTCGCCGATGTTGCCCCGCATGAGTTTCAGTGCTCCCGTCAATTCGAGAAATCTATCGCACCGGGCGGACGCTGTCCGGCAGGAGTGTTGCGCCGAAACGCTCCTTGAGCGCCTGCACGGTCGGATCGGAATCGAACGAGCTGCGCGCCGCCGCCAGCTGCTCGGCAGACGCGCGCTGCTCGGCCTGCGCCGGTGTCTCCTCTTCGACCGGCCGCACCTCGATCTCTACGCGCACCGCCTCGCCGAAGTGCTGCGACAGCGCCTGCGCCAGCTTCTCTTCCTGCGCTCGGGTGCGCATCAGATGGTGCTGCGGATCGAGCGCGAGGCGCACCACGGCGCCCTGCCGGCCGACGAGCGCGCAATGGCTCGCGAGCTGGCGCGCGGCACCCTGCAGATCGAGCGCCGCGAGAATCCCGGCCCAGCCTGCTGCCGATTCGGACGAAGCGCTGCGTACCGCGGAGGCGGACGAGGCGGGCGCAGCCGGCGTGCGCGCAGGCTGCGTAGACGATGCGGACGCGGCCGCAGCATCTCCGGCCGGACGAAACGCGATCATGCGCAGCAGCGTCATCTCGAAGCCGGTGCGCGGATCGGCCGCGAGCGCGAGGTCGCGACGGCCGATGAGCGCGGTCTGGTAAAAGAGCTGCACGTCCTCGGGTGCGAGCGCCTTCGCGAGGCGCCCGAGAAGCTCGGGTGCGTAGAGCTCGTCGGCCTCGTAGTCGTCGAACGCCTGCTTCAACGCCACGCGCGCGAGCAGCGTTGCGAGCTCGTCGAGAAGCTGAGCGTAGTCCGGAACGAGCTGCTCGAGCTCGCGCGCGACACGCATCAGCGCTGCCGGATCGAGGCCCGAGAGGGCCTCGGCGAGGCGGATCACGTGATCGCGTGCGACGGTTCCGAGCATCGCGCGCGCATCGGCCTCGCCCGCCTTGCCGCCACCGAAGGCGATGAGCTGATCGAGCAGCGACAGGGCGTCGCGCATGCTGCCGTCGGCAGCCTGGGCGATGAGCCGCACGCCCGCCGGCTCGTAGGGAACACCTTCGGCGTCGAGTATCACCCTCATCCGCTCGCTGATGAGCGCGAGGGGAAGGCGCCTGAGATTGAACTGCAGGCAGCGCGACAGCACGGTCGCGGGCAGCTTCTGCGGATCGGTCGTCGCCAGCAGAAACTTCACGTGCGGCGGAGGCTCCTCGAGCGTCTTCAGCAGCGCGTTGAACGAATGCGTCGAGAGCATGTGCACCTCGTCGATGAGGTACACCTTGTAGCGGCCCGTGGTGGGCGCGTACTGCACGTTGTCGAGCAGCTCGCGCGTGTCGTCCACCTTGGTGCGCGAGGCGGCGTCGACTTCGATCAGATCGACGAACCGGCCGGAGTCGATCTCGGTGCACGTCGCGCACTTGCCGCACGGCTCGGCGCGCACGCCGGTCTCGCAGTTCAGGCACTTCGCCAGGATGCGCGCGATGGTCGTCTTGCCCACGCCCCGCGTTCCCGTGAAGAGGAACGCGTGATGCACGCGACCGGAATCGAGCGCATGCACGAGCGAGCGCAGCACGTGCTCCTGGCCGACGAGCTCGGCGAAGCGCTTCGGGCGCCATTTGCGGGCGAGAGCCTGATAAGTCATATCTGCATTCTCATGTACGGGGTTCGCCCCGCGAACCCCGTTGAGAGTGGGCCGCAGGCCCTGGGGAGATGGCCCGCACCAGCCGAACTTCCGGCACCCGACATCGTCGCTACCGCTGCTCCCTTCCGGGCCTCACGGGGTTTACGACTGGTCGTCGCGGAAGGAGCCGATGCGAGCCACCACTGACGCATCGCTTGAATCTGGCGGAGAGGGTGGGATTCGAACCCACGAACACCAGAGAAGATGTTACTGGAATTCCAGTCCAGCGCCTTCGACCGCACGGCCACCTCTCCAGTCAATACGATACGCGCTAAACATCGAGC
>JBQTHP010000270.1:0-14814 GCA_052389755.1 Gammaproteobacteria bacterium | reverse complement strand
CGAGAGCGAGGTTGTCGATGCTGATGACGGCGGCAAGACCGATGAGACTAGGTTTGCCGACTGCCGCAAAGGCCGCGAAAGCCAGGTTCGAGCAAATGATGAGCAAGCTGCCGAGGATCAGCGAGCGGGTGCGACCCAGCTTCGCGACCGCGATGCCACCGACCAGAATGCCGACGATCGACATGGCCACGCCGTATCCCTTGGCGATCGCCGCCACCTGCTTCAAGGTGAAGCCGAGATCGACGTAGAACGGATTCGCCATGACACCCATCGCGAAATCCGTCAGTCGATACGTGCCGATGAACGCGAAGATGACGAGCCCGAGCTGCAGTCCGTATCGCGCGAAGAAGTCCATCAGCGGGCAGATCACCGCACCGACGAACCACGCGCCTGCGTGCCGCAAGGTGCGCGGCAAGTGCGCGTTGCGCTCGAGCCATTCGATCGCGCGCTGCTCCCGCACGAGCGAATCGCGTGGTACGAGGCGTTCGGGCTCCTTCACGAGCAGCGTGGTGACGATGCCGACCCCGACCAGCGCAGCCATCGCCGCGTAGCTCGTCGGCCAGCCAAAGTCCGCCGCGATCCAGAGCGCGCCGGCGCTTCCGACCATCATCGATATCCGGTAGCCGAGCTGATATGCGGCGGCCATCGCTCCCTGCTGATCGACCGGAGCCGATTCGATGCGCCAGGCGTCGATCGAGATGTCCTGCGTCGCCGAGCAGAAGGCGACGAACAGCGCGAACAGGGCAACGTGCAGCACGCCCTGCGCCGGATCGCTCATCGCGATGTTGATGAGCCCGACGGCGATGCCGATCTGCGCGACCAGCATCCAGCTGCGTCGCCTGCCGAGCCACTGATCGAGAACTGGCAGCGCGACGCGATCCACGACCGGCGCCCACACGAACTTGAAGGTGTAGACGATGCCCACCCAGGAAAGCATCCCGATCGTCGCGCGCTCGATGCCTATCTGGCGCAGCCAGACGGACAGCGTCGAGACAACGAGCATGACAGGCAAGCCAGCCGAGAAGCCGAGAAACAGCATCGAGAGCATGCGCGGCTGGCGGTACACGAGCACCGCCTGCCACCATGCCGCGAGGCCGGAGCGCCGGCCCGGCTCCGCAACGGCTTCGTTCACAGGTCGTAATCCATCATGAGCGGGGCGTGGTCGGAAAAGCGTGCACCCTTATATATGAACGCGCGCTGAGCACGCCCCGCGAGTCCGCGGCTCACGACCTGATAATCGATGCGCCATCCCACGTTCTTCGCTCGCGCCCGGCCGCGATTCGACCACCAGGTGTACTGCTCGGGCTTCTGATTCACTTCGCGAAACGCATCGACGTAGCCCGCAGGCCCGAAGAGCTCGTCCATCCATGCACGCTCCTCCGGAAGAAAACCCGAGTTCTTCTGGTTGGCGCGCCAATTGCGCAAATCAATAGCGCGGTGCGCGATGTTCCAATCGCCCGAGATGATGACCTCGCGGCGCTTGCGCCGCAGCGACTTCAGGTGACCCATGAACGAATCCAGAAAGCGGAACTTAGACTCCTGTCGGTGCGGACCTGCCGAACCCGACGGCGCATACAACGAGACGATCGACAGGTCCCCGTAGCGTGCCTCCAGATAACGCCCTTCGTCGTCGAACTCGGTCACACCGAAGCCGCGAATCAGCTTCTCGGGAGCCTCGCGCGCGTAAAGCGCGACGCCGCCGTAGCCCTTCTTTTTCGCCTCGCGAAAGTAACTCTCGTAGCCCGCCACCTTCACGTCGTGATCGGCGAGCTGAGCCTCGTGACAGCGCGTCTCCTGAAGACAGATGAAGTCCGCGCGTTGCCTGCGGGCCCAGGCGAAGAAGCCTTTCGCCGCCGCCGAGCGGATGCCGCAGACGTTCAGGGTGATAATGCGCATGCCCGCGATGATAGCGAGGGCCGAATGCAAGAGTACCAGCTGACCTTCATCGATCTTGCGCTCGCGCGCGATGCGTTGCGCTTCGGAACCTTCAAGCTCAAGTCGGGGCGCGAGAGCCCGTATTTCTTCAACGCGGGACTCTTCAGCGACGGCGAGTCGGCCGCGGTTCTCGGCCGCTGTTACGCCGCGGCGCTGGCTCGCTCGGGAGTCGCCTTCGACATGCTGTTCGGACCTGCCTACAAGGGCATTCCGCTCGTCACGAGCACAGCGGTCGCGCTCGCCGACCACCATCGCCGCAGCGTCGGCTTCGCGTTCAATCGCAAGGAAGCAAAGGACCACGGCGAGGGCGGGCGCATCGTCGGCAGCGCGCTGCGCGGGCGCGTCGTCATCGTCGACGATGTGATCACGGCGGGTACTGCAGTACGCGAATCGATCGAGATCATCCGCGCCGCGGGTGCGGAACTTGCTGCCGTCGCACTGGCTCTCGATCGCCAGGAGCGGGGTCAGGGCGAGCGCTCAGCGGTGCAGGAAGTCGAGGCCGAATACGGAGTGCCCTGTGTGAGTATTGTCACATTGGCCGACCTCATCGAGGCCCTCTCGAAGCCCTCGGCGGGACGAACTCGCATTTCTGCGGAACAGCTCACAAGCCTCGAGGCCTATCGTGACCATTACAGCGTGCGCTGAGTCTTGCGGCGTAATAGCGGCGAGAGGATTATGACCCCGTCGCTCGCTTCGTTCGGTGGACTGCTCATGCTTTCCCGGCCGCTCTATCGCGCCCTCGGCCTCCTGATCGTTCTGGGCATGCTCGTCGCGAGCGCCGGATTCGCAAATGCCAACTCGCGATCGTCCGCGGGACAGAAGAGCGGCGAGGTTACGTACCGCTGGGTCGACGAGAAGGGCGTGGTGCACTACGGCGACCGCGTGCCGCCGCAGTATGCGGAGAAGGAGCGCGCGATTCTCAACGGCCAGGGCGTCGAAATCGGGCGCGTTGGTGCGCAGAGGACTCCCGAGCAGCAGACCGAGTATGCGCGGCAGCAGCAGCAGGAGCGGCGCGCGCGGGAGCGCGACGCGTTCCTTCTGACTACGTACACGTCCGTGAAGGACATCGAGTCACTGCGCGACGCACGCCTTGATCAGATCCGCGGCCAGCGCCTGGCGGCCGAAGCGTACGTCGAGAGTCTGCAGGGGCGGCTCAGCTCGCTGCAGGCGCGCGCGATGAGCTTCAAGCCGTACAGCCCGCGCCCCGAGGCGCGCCCCATGCCGGACGACCTCGCCGAGGACCTCGTGCGCACTGCGAACGAGGTGCGCACTCAGAACAACTCGCTGGCCGAGAAGAACGAGGAAGAAGCCTCGGTCCGGTCGCGCTTTCAGGCTGATATCGATAGATACAGGCAATTGCGGCCCATTCGCGCGGCACGTTAGTCGAGGCGGGCTACCGCCTTCCGACCGGACGCGTTAGCGCCCGCTACTCCCAAACCCGCCGGCGCCGCGCGACGTAGCTTCGAAGGACTCGACGACGTCGAGCTCCACCTGCACGACCGGCACGACGATGAGCTGCGCGATGCGCTCGCCGGGCTGCACGGTGAACGGCTCGCGGCCGCGGTTCCAGCAGGACACCATGAGCTGCCCCTGGTAATCCGAGTCGATGAGGCCGACCAGATTGCCGAGCACGATGCCGTGCTTATGGCCCAGGCCGGAGCGCGGCAGGATGACTGCGGCGAGAGCGGGATCATCGAGGTGGATCGCAAGTCCTGTCGGAATCAGCTCGGCGCGTCCGGCATCGAGCACGAGCGGAGCGGCGAGGCAGGCTCGCAGATCGAGGCCGGCCGAGCCGCCGGTGGCATAGGCCGGCAGCGGAAAATCGCGGCCGATGCGCGCATCGAGGACGCGCACCTTCAAAGCACGGCGCGGGGATTCGGCCATGCGGCGCGGTCAGGCGCGGGCCGAGTCGCGCGACGCAGCACTGCGCCGTTCGTGGAAATTCGCGCCGATGAGCGCGACGAGCTCACGCGCCAGGGTCGTTTTCGGGGCGCGCTGCAGTTGCCGGGTGCCGGTGCGCCAGAGCACGAGCAGCTCGTTGTCCTCGCAATCGAAGCCTTTCTCCGCGCCCACTTCGTTCGCCGCGATCATGTCGAGGTTCTTTTTCATCAGCTTCGTGCGCGCGTGCTGCTCGATGGACTCGGTTTCGGCGGCGAATCCGACGACGAACGGCCGCCGCGGCCGCGAAGCGACCGTCGCGAGCACGTCAGGCGTACGCTCGAGCTCGAGATCGAGCTTGTCCGCCGTCTTCTTGATCTTCTGGCCCGCCGCACGCGTGGGACGATAATCGGCCACCGCAGCGGTCGAGATGAAGATGTCGGTGGACTCCACCTCGCGCAGCACGGCAGCGAGCATGTCCGCCGCGCTCTCCACATCGACGCGCCGCACGCCGTCGGGAGTGGGCAGCGACACGGGACCGCTCACCAGCACCACTTCCGCGCCTGCTTCGCGTGCGGCCTGGGCGATCGCGAAACCCATCTTCCCCGAGCTGCGATTGCTGACGAAGCGGACCGGGTCGATGGGCTCGCGCGTGGGCCCGGCCGTGATCAGCACCCGCCGCCCGACGAGCGGACCGGTTGCCGTCACTTGCGCGCCGAGCAGATCCGCAAGCTCGACTGGCTCGAGCATCCGGCCGGCTCCGACCTCTCCGCAGGCCTGATCGCCCTCGCCCGGCCCAAAGATCGCGACGCCGCGGGCGCGAAGCGTCTCCACGTTCGCACGGGTCGCGGCGTTCGCCCACATGAGCCAGTTCATCGCGGGCGCAATGGTGATCGGCACCTCAGTCGCGAGACACAACGTCGTGAGGAGGTCATCGGCCAGGCCGGTGCTGAGGCGCGCGATGAAGCTCGCCGTCGCCGGCGCGATCAGCACGGCATCTGCCCAGCGCGCGAGCTCGATGTGGCCCATGGCGGCCTCCGCCGCCGTGTCCCAGAGATCCGTGCGCACCTCGCGCCCGGAGACGGCCTGAAAAGTCATCGGCGTCACGAACTCACGCGCGGCGGCCGTCATGACGACCTGGACCTCGGCACCGCGCTCGCGGAGCCGTCGCACGAGGTCCGGGCTCTTGTACGCAGCGATACCGCCGGTGACGCCCAGGAGAATGCGTTTGCCTTGCATGAGGCCATTATTGGCCGCGCTCGCGGGGCAGGCAAACGCACACGATTTCCCCTGTTCCGCATGTGATTCTCGTCTCGCTCCGCCCCGCCCCGGCCCGCACACTGCGGCATCGTGAGCATGACGATCCGAGACTGGCCCGCACTCGAGCGGCCGCGCGAGAAGCTGCTCGCACGGGGCCCCGAAGCGCTCTCGGATGCGGAGTTGCTCGCGGTATTGCTCGGCTCGGGCATCCGCGGACGCTCTGCCGTGGACGTTGCCCGCGGCCTGCTCGTCGAATTCCACACGCTGCGCGAGCTGCTGAGCGCCGATCGCGTACGGTGTCTGGCGCAGCGCGGCCTGGGACCTGCTCGATACAGCGTGCTGCAGGCCGCGCTCGAGCTCGCACGGCGGCACTACCGCGAGCATCTGCAGATCGGGCCAGCGCTCACCGCTCCGGATGCGACACGCGCGTTCCTCCTCGCCCAGCTGCGCGACCGACCGTACGAGGTGTTCTGCTGCCTGCACCTCGACAATCGTCACCGGCTGATCGCCTTCGAGGAGATGTTCCGCGGCACGATCGACGGTGCGAGCGTGCACCCGCGCGAAGTCGTACGTCAGACGCTCGCCCATAACTCGGCCGCCGTCATACTCGCGCACAACCACCCCTCCGGCGTCGCCGAGCCGAGCCAGGCGGACGAGCTCATTACGCAGAGGCTCAAGGAGGCGCTCGCACTCGTCGACGTGCGCGTGCTCGACCACGTGATCGTCGGGGACGGACGGTGTCTGTCTTTCGCTGAGCAAGGGCTACTCTGATGAGTAGCCCTTGCTCAGCGGCCTCCGGCGCCCGCCTTCCGTCTTCCGGCCGGAAGTTTAGAGCGCTGACCCACCCGCTGGCGGTAACCCTCTGACCGGAAGGCGGAAGTCGGAAGCCGGAAGCCGGTCTCGCCGCTTGCAGCGGCGAGACCTCGCTGGTATAAAACCGCGCTCTCTGCGGCCCAGCGCCGGTCGGCGCCGCGCCAAGCGATTGATCTGGAAAGGTTTTGAGTTATGTCCCGCGTCTGTGACATCACCGGCAAGCGTCCTGCGGTCGGCAACCGCGTCTCGCACGCGAACAACAAGAAGCGCCGGCGTTTCCTGCCTAACCTGCACACGCAGCGTTTCTGGCTCGAGACGGAAAAGCGTTGGGTATCCCTGCGCGTCTCCACGCGCGGCATGCGCACGATCGAGAAGCGCGGCATCGACGCGATCGTCGCCGACCTGCGCGCCCAGGGCGTGAAGGTCTGAAGGAGAAGCAATCATGCGCGACAAGATCAAGCTGCTGTCGTCGGCCGGCACCGGCCATTTCTACGTCACGACGAAGAACAAGCGCCTGCACCCCGACAAGCTCGAAGTGAAGAAGTTCGATCCGGTGGCGCGCAAGCACGTGCCGTACAAGGAAAGCAAGATCAAGTGAGCGGAGCTCACCGCCTTCAGCCCTCAGTCTTCAGCTCACAGCCAGGAATGAAGAGGCCCGGCACCACGCGGTGACCGGGCCTCTCCGTTTTCCGGGCTGCAGGCTGTCGACTGTAAGCTGTCGGCTCCTCCCATGCCCGAGCTTCCCGAAGTCGAAACCACCCGCCGCGGCGTCGAGCCCCACGTCGTCGGCCGGCGCATCGTCGCGCTGGCGGTGCACGAGCCTCGGCTCCGGTGGCCGGTGGCAACGGCGATCGCCGAGCAGGTTGCGGGCCAGCGCGTGCGAGGCGCGGGCCGGCGCGCGAAGTACCTGCTGATCGAGCTCGAGCGCGGGACGCTGCTCCTGCACCTCGGGATGTCGGGAAGCCTTCGCGTGGTGCCGGTCAAGACGCCTCGCGCCGCGCACGATCATCTCGATCTCGTGCTCGACTCGGGCCTGTCGCTGCGCTTCAACGACCCACGCCGCTTCGGCAGCCTGCATTACACGCCCGGAGATCCGCGCGAGCATCCGCTGCTCGCGAACCTCGCCCCCGAACCCTTCGATGCCGCGTTCGACGCGCAATACTTCACGCGCATCACGCGCGGGCGGCGTGTGGCGATCAAGCAGCTGCTCATGAACAGCCGTCTCGTCGTCGGGGTGGGCAATATCTACGCGAACGAAGCACTGTTCCGCGCCCGCATCCGGCCCGGCCGGCAGGCGCGAAGCGTGACGCGCGCCGAAGCGGCGCGCCTGGTGCGCGCCGTTCGCGCGGTTCTCGCCACGGCGATCCGCGTCGGCGGCACGACGCTGCGCGACTACGTCGACACCGACGGCAATCCCGGAACGTTCCGGCAGAAGCTGTACGTGTACGAACGGGACGGCAAGCCGTGCCGCGTATGCGGCACGCCGATCCGCGCGCGCACGCAGGGCCAGCGCTCGACATACTACTGTCCGTCCTGTCAGAAATGATCGCACCCGACGCATGAGCGTACGTATCACCCGCCATCTCGCGACCGCCGATCCGGTGATGGCCGGCCTCATCGCGGCCGCCGGCCCCTATCGCATCAAACCCGATCACGATGGCCCTCCGTTTCGCGCGCTCGCGCGAGCGATCGCCCACCAGCAGCTGAACGGAGTGGTCGCGAACCGGATTCTCGATCGCTTCGTCGCGGGCTGCGGCGGCGGCGCGTTTCCGACGCCCGAGCAAGTGCTCGCGGCGAGCGACGCCGAGCTGCGCGCCGCCGGTTTTTCGCGCGCAAAGATCGCTGCACTGCGCGACCTGGCTGCGAAGACCCACGAAGGCGTCGTGCCGTCGCGCGCAGTGCTCGAGACGCTCGCGGACGATGCGATCGTCGAGCGCCTCACGGCAGTGCGCGGTATCGGGCGCTGGACGGTGGAGATGATGCTGATGTTTCAGCTTGGGCGGCCCGACGTGCTGCCCGTCGACGACTTCGGCGTCCGCAACGGCTTCCGGCTCGCGTACGGGCTACGCAAGATTCCTACGCCTCGCGCGCTCGCAGCGTTCGGCGAGCGCTGGCGGCCGTATCGCACGGCCGCGGCGTGGTACCTGTGGCGGGCGATCGAGCTTGCGAAAGCGGGCACGCTGCCGGCACCGGCGGAGAAGATCCGCATGCCGCGCACGGGGCGCCGCGTGCGTCGTCGCGCGCCCGTCAGGAGAGCGTCACGGCGGCACGTGCGTAAGTGATGCTGAGCAGGAGCTGCTCCTCCTGCGGCTGCATGTTCGTGGGGCGTACTGCGCCGTCGAGGTCGTAACACACCTTGAGGCGATCGCCATCGAGCTCGAAGATCGCGAGCATGGTGCGGCCGGCGTTCGGGCCGGTACTGCCGACGATGTCCATGGTGGGCGGGGTTGCGCTGCGATCGATGCGGATGTCACCGCGGTCGACGATCGCATCGCTGCGGTCGATGATCTCGTAGCCACCGCGATCGAGCACGAGCCGCGCCACGCGCAGGTCGCGCACCGCGAGCACCTGCCCCGACACGTCGGCCGCAATCGGCACCCACGTGCCGTCGAGCTCCGACGGTGCGCCGCGCGGGTTCAATACAGGAGCTCCGCCACGGCGCCGCGCGGATCGGACGCGGCTTCGACTTTGCCCGTTTCGTACTCCCACACGACGGCCTGCATGTTCCCCCACTGCCGGCGAGACTCGCGAAGCGTGTGCCCGCGCGCGACGAGACCCTCGCGCTCGGCTTCGGTCAGCGCACCGGCCTCGTACTGCACGACGTCCGGGACGTACTGATGGTGAATGCGCGGTGCGCTCACGATCTCCGCTGCGCTCCGACCGCTCATGAAATCGAGCGTGGCGAGCAGCACCATGCCGATGATGTAGCTGCCCCCGGGTGAGCCCGTGATCAGGACCCCGCGATCCGATTCGACGAACGTCGGCGTCGACGAGGACAGCATGCGCTTGCCCGGCGCGATCGCGTTCGCATCGGCGCCGATGAGGTCGAACGCATTCGGCGCACCCGCCTTTATCGCGAAATCATCCATCTGGTTGTTGAGCAGGACGCCCGTTCCCGGAACCATCAGCCCCGTGCCGAACCACAGATTGAGCGTGAGAGTCGCGCCGACGCGATTGCCTTCCGCATCGATCACCGAGAAGTGCGTCGTCTCGGGTCCTGCGCTGGCCTCGGTCTCGATGCCGGACAGCATCCCGCTCGGCAGGGCGCGGTCGAGCCTCAGGGAGGTGCGCTGCCCGTCTGCATACGCCTGGTGCGTCAGCATCTGCGTCGGGATCTTCACGAAGTCCGGATCGCCGAGATAGATCGCGCGGTCGCGGTGCGCGCGCCGCATGGCTTCGATGATCACGTGCTTGCGCGCCGTGGAATCGAGCGCCGCGAGATCGAAGCCCTCGAGGATGTTGAGCGCATCCGCGAGCGCGATGCCGCCGGATGCGGGCGGCGATGCGGATACGATGCGGGCGCCGCGATAGTCGCTGACGATCGGCGCGCGCTCGACGACGCGATACGCGGCCAGATCCGCCTCCGTCCAGATGCCGCCGAACTTGCGAACGCCCGCGACGAGCTTGCGGGCGAGAGGCCCCTCGTAGAAAACCTTCGCGCCTTTCGCCGCGATGAGCTCGAGCGTCGCAGCGAGCTGCGGCTGCCGGATCACGTGCCCGAGCGGCGGAACCTCGCCGTCGACGAGGAAGACGCGCTCGGCGTCCCGGGTCTTCCTGAATTGTGCCGCCTTGCCGCGGATGCCGCTCTGCAGGCGCGTATACAGCGGAAAACCTTCGCGAGCGAGCCGGATCGCCGGTTGCAGGCACGTGGCGAGCGGCAATTTTCCGTACTTCTGCGCGAGATACTCGAGCGCAGCCGGCTGGCCCGGAATGCCGGCGGCGAGCCCGCTCTCGGTGGCGAGCTTTCGATCGGGGTCGCCTTTCGCATCGAGAAACATGTCACGCGTCGAGGCGCCGGGCGCTTTCTCCCGCGCATCGATCATCGTGTACAGATCGTCGCTCGCGCGATGCAGGAGCAGAAAACCGCCGCCGCCGAGCCCGGAGCCCGTCGGCTCGACCACCGTGAGCGCGGCGGCCACGGCGACGGCCGCGTCGAAAGCGTTGCCGCCCATCGCGATCATCTCGTGCCCGGCGGCGGTGGCGAGAGGATGTGCGCTCGCAATCGCGGGCCTGCCCGGCGCGCGCTCGGCCGCCGAAGCCGCCGTGACCAATACGAGGCAGAGCGCGAGAACGGCCCGTCGAAACATCACTTTGGGACGCGCCTCTGCTTGCGCAGTTCCTCGGCGACGATCGGGTGCACGAACTCGTTGACGTCCCCGCCGAGCACCGCGATCTCGCGCACGAGCGTCGAGGAGATGAAGGTGAATTGCTCCTGCGGCGTCATGAACACCGTCTCGATGTCGCGCGAGAGGTGCCGGCTCATGTTCGCGAGCTGGAATTCGAACTCGAAATCCGACACCGCCCGCAGCCCGCGCAGCACGACGTGAAGATTGTGCTGGCGTGCGAATTCCACCGTGAGGGTCGCATAGCCCATGACCTCGACGTTCGGCATGTCGACGAGCACGCGCCGCGCGAGCTCCACGCGCTTCTCGAGCGGAAACATCGGCGTTTTGTTCGGGTTGGCGGCAATCGCGACGACGATGCGGTCGAAGATGGTCGCGGCCCGGCGCACGAGGTCCTGGTGGCCGTTCGTGATCGGGTCGAACGTGCCGGGATACATGGCATTGCGCTTCATTCGGAACGCTCTCCACGCGCGGTGCGCTCGAGAAGATGATAACCGACCTCGCCCGCCCGGCCCGTCTTCGCGGCTTTCCAGCTCGAGGGCAGCTCGGGCAACCCCTCGCGCGCAGCGCATTCGACATAGATCAGCGCCCGCGGCGCGAGCCACCCGCCGGTCTCGAGGCGGGCGGCAACGCCCGAGAGCAGCTCCCGCGATGTGAACGGCGGGTCGAGAAACACGACGTCGAAGGGTTCGGCGACCCCGGCGAGAAACCGCTGCGCGTCCGCGCGCACGAGTGTGCCGCCGCGAGCGTCCCATTCGTGCAGCAGCCGGCGCAGCTCGGCGGCTGCCTGCCGCTCGCGCTCGACGAACACGACGCGCGATGCGCCGCGCGAGAGCGCTTCGAGCCCGAGCGCGCCGCTGCCGGCGAACAGATCGAGGCAACGCGCACCGGCGATGCGAGGCGCAAGCCAGTTGAAGAGCGTCTCGCGCACACGATCCGGCGTCGGACGGATCTCGGGAGCGGATGGAAATCGCAAGCGCCGGCTGCGCCACGTCCCGCCGATGATCCGCAGCACGCGCGAGCGCGCGCCGCGAGCGGGCGCCGCACCCGAGCGCGGGCCGCTGCTATTGCGTTTGCCGGTCAAGACGTGCGCCGCGCGGCTTGCCACCTTTCTCGCGACAAGCGTACCCTAGCTGCTCACCACTACAAGCACGGCGCGCCCGCGCGCGATCGGCGCGCTGCCGGCGAAAAACACCAAGGATTCGTGAAGGAGCCCAACGGTATGAAGAGCGTTACTGCGGCCGGCATTCTCGCGTGCGGACTGCTGCTCGTCGGCTGCGAGAGCTCGACCGACAGTCCGCGGGATGTGAACCCGGCAACCGTCGCGAGCGGCAACAACAATCCCGGAGGCGCCGCGCCGATCACACCGCCCGCGCCGACGGCCGCGTTGTTCCAGCCGCTGCAGGGCGTGTTGCCTTTTCCGACCGATATCTACTTCTCCAGCTCCACCGACGGCACACTCAACATCCAGCCTGCCAATGCGCTCATCCCGAGCCAGGCGGCGCTCAATGCGCTCGACGGTTTCTCCACGAACGCGGTGATCCGCGCGCGGTTCGGCAGTGCGCTGAATCCCGCGTCGCTCAATGCGAGCACGGTCCGCATCTTCCGCATCGGCACCAGCAATACCACCAAGGCTCCCGATCCGGGCGTGACGCCCGCACCGCTCATGTTCGGCACGGATTTCGCCGCCGGCGTTGCGCCCGATCTGGGCGTCGGCCCGTCGATCCTCGAGATCAGGCCGCTGAGGCCGCTTCAGCCGAGCGGCCCCGGCAACGTTCCGGGCACGGGCTATCTCGTCGTCCTGACGAACGGCATCACGATGGCGAATGGTCAGGCAGCGACCCCGGATGCGGATTACGCCGCATTCAAGGCCGCGCTCGCGGGCGGACCGACTTGTCCCGCGGTCACGAACGCGCAGGCGAATCTCCTGTGCCAGCTCACTGGCGCGCATCTTCAGGTTGCCGGAGCGTTCGGCATCAATCCGGCGACGGTCGTGCTGTCGTTCAGTTTCACGACGCAAGCCACCGGCGTCACGATGGCCGTGATTTCCGCGAATGCGACCGCGCAGCCGATCGGCACTCAGTTCTCGGGCCTGAACACCGGGCAGCTCGGCGTGCCGGGTCTCACGGGCAAGGCCGACATTCACGTAGGCACGCTGAGCGTGCCGTACTACCTGAGCCGCACCCTGCCGACTACGGGATCGTGGCAGGCGGCGCCTTTTGCGGCCGACCCGACCAGCCGCTTCGTCACGCGGTTCAACCCGGTACCGGTTGCGACCGAAACGCCGGCCATTCCGCTGCTCGTCACCGTGCCGAACGCGGCGTCGGCAAGCGGTGGCGTAAAGCCGGTCAACGGCTGGCCCGCCCTGATCTTCCAGCACGGCATCACGCGTAATCGCTCGGATCTCTTCGGCGTCGCCGAAGCGTTCGCGGACGCGGGATTCGTCGTCGTGGGCATCGATCAGCCGCTCCACGGCATCACCGATCCCATGAGCCCGCTCTATCGCCCCGGCGGCGCGACGGAACGCACCTTCGATCTCGATCTCGTGAACAACGCAAGCGGTGCTGCCGGCGCCGACGGAGTCATCGATTCGTCCGGCACGCATTTCATTCAGCTCACGAGCCTTCTCACGAGCCGCGACAACGCCCGGCAGGCGGCGGCCGACCTCATCACACTGACGCGATCGCTTCCGAACCTCAATCTCGACGCGAATCCAGGCGGCGACATCGATCCGACGCGCGTCCACTTCCTCGGGCATTCGCTCGGCGCAATCGTCGGCGGCGTGTATCTGGGCGTGGCACCTGCGGCGAACGTGAAGACCGCGACGCTCGCGATGCCGGGCGGAGTGATCGCGCAGCTGTTGCGCGATTCGCCCACGTTCGGTCCGCGCATTCTGCAGGGACTCGCTGCGCGGGGGCTCACTGCCGGCTCGACGCTTCTTGAGCAGTTCTTTCGCGACGCGCAGACCGCGATCGATGCGGCCGATCCGATCAACTACATCGCCGCGGCCGCTGCGGCACGGCCGATTCATGTGATTCAGGTCGTCGGGGGCGGTGCGGTGCTGCCCGATCAGGTCATACCGAACAGCGCGACGCAGCGGCTCGTCGATGCCGCCAATCTGACCCGCATTCCCGCGCCGGGCGCTCCGGGACCGGTGATCGATCTGACCGCGACCGGGCATCGCGTGTACGTGAACTTCATCCAGGGCAATCACGGCTCGATCATCGATCCGACGGCGAGCCTTGCCGCCACGACGGAGATGCAGACCGAAGCGGTTTCGTTCGTGGTGGCCTCACCGAACGGCACGGTGATCGTGGTCGGCAATCCGGCGGTGATCCAACCCTAGGAGCCGCAAGCGAGCGGACGGAGGGCGGCCGCGCGGCCGCCCTTTGTTTTTTGGACGCGCCGCTACAATACCGGCGAGCCCTGGAGAGCCATGTTCAACCGCGAGAACAAACCTGCAGCGCGAGAAGCACGCCCGTCACGTGACGAGCGCGCGGGCTTCCTCGCGCGCATGCGCGCGAAGCTGAACCGCGGCGACTCGTGGCTCACCTACGACCTCGCCGATCTCTTCCGCGACCGCAAGATCGACGACGCGGCACTGGAGGAGCTCGAGACGCGGCTGCTGACGGCCGATGTAGGCGTCGAGGCCACGCAGCACATCCTCGAGGAGCTGCACAAGCGCGTCGCGCGCAAGGAGCTCACGGACGTCGCGGCACTCATCGAGGCGTTGCGCGAAGCGATCGTCGAGATTCTCGAGCCGTGCGCGAAGCCGCTCGTGATCGATCCACGACGAAAGCCGTTCGCGATCCTGGTGGTCGGCGTGAACGGCAGCGGGAAGACGACGACGATCGGCAAGCTCGCCGGTCGTATCCGCAAGGGTGGACACGACGTCATGCTCGCGGCGGGCGATACGTTTCGTGCGGCCGCCATCGAGCAGCTCCACGTCTGGGCGGATCGTTCCGGCGCCGAGTTCGCGGCACAACAGGCGGGAGCGGACCCGGGCGCGGTCGTGTTCGACGCCTTGCAGGCCGCGCGCGCGCGCGGAATAGATGTCCTGCTTGCCGACACCGCGGGACGCCTGCACAGCCAGTCGCACCTGATGGAGGAGCTGAAGAAGGTGAAGCGCGTCATGCAGCGGGTCGATGCATCGGCGCCGCACGAGGTGTTGCTGGTGCTCGATGCGAACCAGGGTCAGAACGCGTTGTCACAGGCCGCGCAGTTTCATGAGGCGATCGGCGTGACGGGCCTCGTACTCACCAAGCTCGACGGCACGGCCAAGGGCGGCATCGTCATCGCGATCGCCCGCAGGCTCGCCCTGCCGATACGGTTCGTGGGAGTTGGCGAGCAGGCCGAGGATTTCGGTGAATTCGACGCGCGCGCGTTCGCGGCTGCTCTCCTCGAACCCCCTCACCCGCCTCCGGCACCCTCTCCCCCGCTTGCGGGGGAGAGGGAAGGGTGAGGGGGTGTGATCGTCTTCGACCACGTCGGCAAGCGGTACCCGAACGGGCGGGAAGCGCTGTCCGGCGCGAGCTTCCGCGTCGAGACCGGCGAGATGGTGTTTCTCACCGGTCGCTCCGGCGCC
>JBQTHP010000269.1:0-18068 GCA_052389755.1 Gammaproteobacteria bacterium | reverse complement strand
AGGATATGGGCCCGATTGAACTCTCGCGCCATATGGCTACCCTTGGCCCGAAACGCATTCACCAGCCGACGGTCCCGCGTGCTCAAGCTCAACTGGGTCTGGCGCATTGATGCATCTCCGTACTTCGGATATGCATCAGTGTAATGTTTCGATATTTAAGTGTCACGCTACTAGGCACTGAGTCGCGTTGAGCTGCCGCGGAGCCGTTGCGCCGACGTGAACGGTCGCGTCGCGCGCCGCCGCCACCGCCACACCATGCCCTTCAGCGCTCGCGTGTGGCGCAGCGCCGGGCGTCCGATTCCGTCTGTTGAGTTCGCGCCACTGCAGGACAGCTGCCACGATGAACGAAGCGACCGCCACGCCGACGAGTGCCCACGCCAATTCCATGTTCTGGTAGCCACTCAGCTGAAGAGCGGCCTGCAGCGCCAGCGATCCAACGCCGGTAGCAATCGCGATTCCGACCCCCCGTTGCATCAACTCTCATTGCCCCAGAAGAAACCGAGCGCCTAGCGTACCGCGTAGGCGATGCTGGTATCGGCTCAGTTGTACCTACCCCATTGACTCACGGTAGCTCTACGTGAACTCTTGACTCCGTCCCGCATTCGCTGAGACTGATCCGGAACCGGCGGGGCTCAAGTGGTCGGACGTCGACCTTGAGAAAGGCGCCTTCAGGGTCGGTCGGCAGTTCACGCATGGCGCGTGGTCGGATCTCAAGACGAAGAATGCGAAACGGCGTGTGCCGTTCTCGCGCGAGCTTCTGCACGAGCTGAAGGTCTACAAGCTGGGCACGCCGGGCGAGCTGGTGTTCCCTGCGCCAGAGGGTGGCCCGCGCGACTACAAGAACTGGCGCGATCGCGTGTGGGCGCCGTTGCTCGAGAAGACAGGCCCGACCGCCGAGCAGCCTGATCGCACCCCGATCGTCGGTACGTTCCACATGCTGCGACACCTCTACGCGACTGCGCTCATTCAAAGCGGCGAGAACGCGAAGACCGTGCAGACGCTCATCGGTCACCACTCAGTCGCGTTCACGATGGACCAGTACGCGGACGTGTGGCCTGAGCAGCTCGAGGTAGCGGGCGAGGCGGTCGCGAAGCTACTCGGTAGCAAAACGGTAGCAGCCGCCCGCGGCGGTAGCGGGACGGCGGGCTAAGTCATTGAAGGGGTGGCGCGCCCGGAGAGATTCGAACTCCCGACCCCTTGGTTCGTAGCCAAGTACTCTATCCAACTGAGCTACGGGCGCGAAAAACGTAACGTTACCAGAATCCCCGGATCCGGCACTGGAAGCTGCCCTGCCGCGTCGCGGGCGCGCATCCTACCAGAACGCGCGCCCGGCTTTCACGCACGGGCGAAACGACCCTCGCCTGGGGCGAGGCTGGCAAACCATGGGATCATGCGCGTCAGCCGTAGAGGACCGCAGCGTGCCAGCCGATAAGCTTCGATTCCCTCTCATTGTCTGCTTCTGCGCCTCCGTGGCATTGCCGCTGAGTGCGTCCTCCGAACCCGGAGTTGCGACCGCGAGCGCGGCTCGTCTGCAACAGCGCATCACCGAACTGTCGAAGTTCGGCGCCAACCCCGAAGGAGGCGTCAGCCGCGTCGCCTTCAGCGCCGCTGATATCGCGGGCCGCGAGTACCTCAAGAAACTGATGCGGGAGGCCGGCCTCGTAGTTCGGGTCGATACCGCAGGCAACATCATCGGTCGGCGCGAGGGCAGCGATCCTAAACTTCCGGCGATCGTGACGGGTTCGCACATCGACTCCGTTCCCGGCGGCGGCAACTACGACGGCGACGTCGGCGTGCTCGGCGCGATCGAAGTCGCGCAGGTGCTCCGCGAGAGCGGTGTCGCTCTGCGTCACCCGCTGGAGGTGGTGAGCTTCACCGACGAGGAAGGCGGGCTGATCGGCAGTCTGGCGATGTCCGGCAGACTGAAAGCCGCGGCGCTCGACGTCATGAGCCACAGCGGCAAGACGATTCGCGAGGGGATTCGCGCTGTCGGCGGAGATCCTGATCGCCTGGAGCAGGCGCGGCGCAAGCCGGGGGAGCTGAAGGCGTTCGTCGAGCTGCACATCGAACAGGGTGCGGTTCTGCATGAAGGCGACATCGACATCGGTGTCGTCGAAGGCATCGTCGGTATTCGCTGGTGGGACGTCACCATCGACGGCGTGGCCAATCATGCGGGCACGACGCCCATGAACCGGCGTCGCGACGCGCTGTTGAGTGCCGCCGAGTTGGTGCTCGCCGTCAACCGTGTGGCCACCGCACTGCCAGGGCGACAGGTCGCCACCGTCGGCAGAATCCGCGCGGAGCCCGGCGCGCCCAACGTCATCCCGGGCAAGGTGGTGTTGAGCCTGGAAATCCGCGATCTGGCGTCGGACAAGATTCAGCAGGTGTACGCGGCGATCCGTGCGGAAGCGGAAAAGATCGCGAAGGCGCGCAACACGCCGATCGGCTTCACCGAGCTGCAGGTTGCCTCCGAGCCGGCCCCCACCGACGAACGGATGAGGCGGATCATCGCCGCCGCGGCGACGTCACTCGGCCTCACGCACAAGCTCATGCCGAGCGGCGCGGGGCACGATGCACAGGACATGACGCACATCGCGCCGACCGGGATGATTTTCGTGCCGAGCGTGGGCGGCGTCAGTCACTCGCCAAAGGAGTACACCTCGGCGCAAGACATGGCCAACGGGGCGAACGTACTGCTGCGAACGGTGCTCGCGATCGATCGCGGCGAACTGGACTGATCGCGGCTAGAAGCGTTCGTACGAGGGGTCGGAGCGATCCTTTCGCCCCTTGAGCACGCCCGGGTTTCGCGGATCGATATATCCGAGGCACCAGCTCTCGTTCGTGGGGGTGTCGCGGTTCCAGTCGAAGATCGTCCGTCGGTGCGCGATCTTCCACACGCCGCCGCGCCGCTCGAAGCGATCGTTCAACCGCCCGCCGGTGAAGGTGTCCCAGACGTCGCCGTCCCGTTCGAAGCGCGCGAACGCCCAGACGTAGCTCTCGACGTACGCGACGTCGTCCCGCAGATCGATGTGGCTCGTGCCGAGCAGATGCTGCATTACCCCCATGCCGCGCACCTTCGGCATCGCGCCGTCGACGTATTCGTGCGCGCGGCCGCTGAAGGAGCTGCCGTGCTCCTCGATGGCGTCGGGAAAATAGCAGGACTTCAAGAGCTCGCCATCCGCGCGATCGATGCCGCGTGCGTAGCTCGCCAGCACCTCGCGAATCGCGTCGTGCGCGAGCATCCGGTCGATTGCCGCGGCTCGTGACTGGTCGCTCATTGGACACCCGAGAGTTGCGCCTTTAAGTCACTGGCATTATAAGACCGACGAGGAGGACTCGTCATGCGCGCACTCGTGATCCTCGGAGCCAGCCTGATCGTCGGCTGTGGCGCGACCCCGCCCGCGCGTGCGGACGGCGACGCGGAGAAGCTGAGCGTCGTGCGCCAGATGTTCGCGGCATGGCAGGCGCTCGACTGGGAGAAGGTTTACGGGCTCTTCGCCGAAGACGGCGTGCTGCAGAGCATGATGCATGAGCCCGTCGTCGGACGCGCCGCGATCCGCGAGCGGCTCGGGCGGCTCGCACCCGGCATCTCGCGCATCGACCTCAAGGTGCGCACCATCGGCGTGATCGACGGCCGGGTGTTCGTCGAGCGCGTCGACGACTTCGTCTACAAGGGCCACGCCGGCGCGGTGCCGGTGGTCGGCGTTCTCGAGGTCGAAGGCGGCCGGATAAACGTCTGGCGCGAGTACTACGACTACGCGCAGCTTCTGAAAGAGATGGGAGTGCAGCCGGCCACCGAAGTGCGGCAGTGATCCGTTTCGACGGTCGGGTGGCGATCGTAACGGGCGCGGGCCACGGGCTCGGGCGCGCGTACTCTTTATATATCGCGAACCGCGGAGCCCGTGTCGTCGTGAACAACCGCCGGCACGCGGGTGAAGGCCCGGGCGAGACGAGCGCTGAACGTACCGTTGCGGCGATCCGCGCCGCCGGCGGCGAGGCGGTGCCGAATTTCGACGACGTTCGCGATGCGCGCTCGGGCGAACGGCTCGTCACACAGGCGCTCGACATGTGGGGACGGCTCGATGCGCTCGTCAACAACGCGGGCGTCGACCAGCATCGGACGTTTCACCGGCTGACGCTCGCGGAGTTCGTCGACGTGTTCGAGCCGAACTTCCACGGCACGCTCTACGCGACTCACGCGGCGTACGCGCGCATGCGCGAGGCCGGCTTCGGGCGCATCGTGATGTCCACATCCTCCGCCGGGTTGTACGGCTTGCACGGGCTGACGGCGTATGCGGCGTCGAAAGCCGCGCTCATTGCGCTCGCGCGATCGCTCGCGCAGGAGGGTGCTTTACACAACGTCTACTGCAATGCCGTGGCGCCCTATGCGACGACCAGGATGACGGCGCCTCACGCCGCACCTGATGTCGCTGCCCAGCTGCGCTCTGAGTGGGTGGCACCGTTGATCGCGTACCTTGCAAGCGAGCAGTGCACGCTCAATGGCTGCACCATCGTCGCGGGCAAGGGAGGCTTCCGCCCGCGAGTTGCGAGAGTTTCACGACGCGCTCGCCGCGTTCGACGATTTTTTCCGCGCCGTTCCGGGGGTTCGCCAATGCTCGCCGACCTAGCGCCTGGCCTCGGCCACAACCTGTGGGTCACCGCAGCCGTGCTGCTCGCGTGCGTGCTCGCGCTCTGGCTGCTCAGCATCCGCCTCAGGGACGTGAGCATCATCGATATCTTCTGGGGGCCGGCGTTCGGAATCGTGGCGCTCGCCGGGTGGGTGCTGTCGGAAGGCCACGGTGTCGACGCGCGGCGTGTGCTCGTGACTACGCTGACAGTCGCCTGGGCTGCGCGCCTCGGCGTGTATCTTTTCTGGCGCAACCACGGCAAAGGCGAGGACCCGCGCTACGCGGCTGCGTTCCGCGACCGCCACAAGACGAGCCTGCACTGGCATACGCTAACGAAGGTGTTCCTGCTGCAGGGTGCGCTCGTCTGGCTGATCTCCATTCCGGTGCAGCTCGCGCAGTATCTCGTGCGTCCTGAAACACTCGGAGCTCCGGCGATAGCGGGTGCCATCCTCTGGACCGTCGGCTTCGCGTTCGAGGCGGTCGCCGACTGGCAGCTCGCGCGCTTCAAGGGGAATCCCGCGAACAACGGGCGTGTCATGGACCGGGGGCTGTGGCGGTACAGCCGTCATCCGAACTATTTCGGCAACGCGTGCCTCTGGTGGGGACTGTGGCTCATCGCGTGCGATCACCCGGTCGGGATCGCGACCGTGTTCTCGCCGCTGCTGATGACCCACTTTCTGCTCAACGTCACGGGGAAGAAGCTGCTCGAAAAGCGCATGCGCCGCGCGCGGCCAGAGTACGCCGACTACGTGGCGCGCACTTCCGGTTTCTTTCCGTGGGCGCCGCGGCGGCACTGAACGCGCCTGGCGTGTATCGCGTCGTGCAGTGGGCAACGGGGTCGATGGGCCGCACGGCCCTGCGGCGCGTCATCGATCATCCAGACCTCGAGCTCGTCGGCGTGTATGTCTACGACGAACGCAAAGTGGGCATCGATGCCGGCGATATCGCGCGTCGCCCCGCCACCGGCGTGCGTGCCACCAACCGCATCGAGGACGTGCTCGCGCTCGAGCCGGACGTCGTGCTGCACATGTCGCGCATCACCGAGCCGTACGACCGCCAGAACGGCGACATCGCCGCATTGCTGGGCGCCGGCGTCGACGTGATCTCGACGGCAGGGTTTCATCATCCGGCCTGCCACGGTGTCGCCTATGCGGGGCCCTTGCTCGCGGCGTGCCGGCGCGGCGGCAGCACGCTCACCGGCGTCGGGCTGAACCCGGGGTTCATCGCCGAGCGGCTCGCGACGATGCTGACCGGGATGTGCGCACGCCTCGATTCGGTCGCGTGCTTCGAGGTCGCGGACGCGTCGAACATGCCCTCCCCCGATTTCGTGTTTGGCCTGATGGGGTTCGGCGCGAATCCGGCGGAGCGCGACGTCGCGAGCGAGCCGATCGCCACGATGTATAGCGAGCTGTTCATGGAAGTGCTTCACACGGTGGCCGATGCGCTGGGCGCGCGCTTGGCGAGCCTCGTCCCAGAGCACTCCACCACGCTTGCGCCGCGCGACCTTTCGATCCGCGCCGGCGAGATTCGCCGTGGGACCGTGGCCGCGACCAACTGGCGATGGCGCGGCCTGCTCGAAAGTGGCGTCGAGCTCGTGCATTCCGTCACGTGGACCGCGGACCCCGCGCTGCAGGGCGCATCCGGGCGGGACGCCGCGTCCTGGCGCATCGAAATCCGCGGCCGGCCGAACGTCCGGGCGACGATCGTGATCGACGACCCCGATCCCGACGCGCCCCACACCCGCGCGGCGGTGGACGCGACCGTCGCGATCGCGCTCCGTGCGATTCCGGACGTCCTCGCCTCGCCGCCCGGCTTCTTCGCGTTCCCAGCGCTCGCGCCGTATCGCGCGCGGCTGCGCTGACCGTCTCGCGCACGCAACGGCCGGCGGTGCACCGCTCCCGAGCGGCCTTGCACCGTCCCGGAGCGCGGGGGTAAGCTCTGTACGTCTCGTTGTGCAAGTCACGTCAGAACACTACGCTCCGGCGTTCCCAGGGGGTTCGATGAACTTCTATGCCACCAGTCGCGCACGGAAGCTTCGCGCCATCATTTCCGCCGTCCTCGGCACGGCCGGCCTCGCCGCCGGTGTACCCACAGCGAGCGCTCAGGCGCTCGAGGAAGTCGTCGTCACGGCGCAGCGCCGCGAGACGAACCTGCAGACGACTCCGGTCGCCATCACCGCCTATTCCGGTGAAACGCTCGAGGAAGAGAAGGTCTTCGGCGTCTCCGATCTCGCGAACACCGTGCCGGCGTTCTCGTTCACGGCGCTCTCGCCGCTCGACGCAGAGCTCAACATGCGCGGCATCACGAACACGCGCCTCGACTCGCCCACGGCCGATCCGTCGGTCGGCACGTTCGTCGACGGCGTGTATATCGGCCGCACCGGCGACTTCAACTTCGACTTCTACGACCTCGAGCGCATCGAGGTCATTCGCGGCCCACAAGGCGTGCTGCTCGGCAAGAACGTCGTGGGCGGCGCGCTGAGCATCATCACCGCACAGCCCCAACAGGAGGCGTCAGGGCGGCTGCTCGCCTCCTACGGCGACTATGACGCCGTGTTGTTGTCGGGCTTCGTGACGGGCGGACTCAGCGATGCCGTTGCCGGCCGCTTCTCGTTCCAGGCGCGCCAGCACGACGGATATGCCAGGGACCTGCTGCACGACCGCGACGTCGAAGACCTCGAGTCGATCCAGGCGCGCGCCCAGCTGCTCTGGGATCCGGGCGAAGGCGGCTGGCGCGTGCGCGGCATCCTCGACTACACCAAGGATGAAACGAACGGCATCAACACGGTCCCCGTCGCGGGAGGTACGCCGAGCTGCGAGACCTCGTACCTGCGAACGAACTGCACGCGGCCGTGGAGCAATCTGCGGATGTTCCTCGGGCTCGGCGATCCGCGAACGAACGTGGCCCAGAGCGTGCAATACCAGGGCGAAGAGCGGATCCAGCAGTTCCTCGAGCGCGACGGCGGCGGGCTCACGCTCGACGTCGAAAAGGACTTCGGCAGGTTTACGTTCAACTCGCTGTCCGGCTTCCGCACGGTCGACAGCGCGCAGCTCTACGACCAGACCGGCTCCGGCCCTGAGGCGCTCGGCTGGAGCGTCGCGCAATGGCAGGCCTACATCGCGTTCCTCAATACGACCTACGGCACGCGCCCGGCCACGTCGAACAACGGTCAGTTCCTCTTCGCGCAGCCGGTCGGTGAGGCGGTCGAGGCGGACCAGTTGAGCCAGGAATTGCGCCTCACCTCCAGCAATCCCGACAGTCGGTTCGACTGGATCGTCGGCGCGTTCTACAAGAAGGACAACATCGACAAGACCGATCGGTTCATCGGCGAAAACTTCCTCGGTGCCGTTCTGCCCGGCGGCAACAATCCCCTGTCCACCCTGAGCGGTGAGAACCGCTGGGTGAACGAGGGCGAGATGGAAAACTACGCCGGCTTCGCGCAGCTCGGCTTCAAGTTCACCGAAGCGTTGAAGCTGAGCGTCGGCGTGCGCCATACGGAAGACAAGAAGGAAGGGAAAGTGAGCGGGTTCGTTGTCGCGACCGGCGACCGCTTCAGTCCGAACGATCCGCGGGCCAACGTCACGATCGAGTCGCTCTGCAGGCGGCCCGACGGCACGTTCGTCTCACCGAACCCCGCCGCGTGCACGGCCCCGAACCAGTGGATCTTCTCGGCCGGCACCGGCTTCGCAACGCCCTACTCGGCGAAGTGGAGCGAGACCACGCCGCAGGCCACACTCGACTGGCAGGCGAGCGAGAACGTGTTCCTGTACGCCACGGTCGCCAAGGGCTTCAAAGGCGGCGGTTTCGACGACACGCCCGCGAACGTCGCGCAGGCCACCACGCCGTTCGACCCCGAGGAGGCGACCAACTACGAGATCGGCGTGAAGACGGACCTCTTCAACCGCCGTGTCCGGCTGAACGCGGACATCTTCACGATGGACTACGAGAACCTGCAGGTCACGCAGACCAATGCCGCGTGTCTCTGCAACATCACCGACAACGCCGCGAGCGCCAAGATCGAGGGCCTCGAGGCAGAGTTCCAGCTGCTCGCTACGGACGACCTGCGCCTCAGCCTCTCGGGCTCCTACGTCGACGCCAAGTACGAAGATTTCCTTGAGTCGGCGATCAACCCCAGCACCGGCCAGCGCCTCGACAGCTCGGGCAACCGCCTGCAGCGCACCCCGGAGACGCAGATCACCGGCGGCATCGACTACACGATGAATCTCGGCCAGTGGGCGGATGCACTGAACTTCCGCGTCAGCTACACGTGGCAGAGCGACATGTTCTGGGCGACCGACAACATTGCCGAGGAGCCCGCGTACGGCCTGCTCGATGCACGCATCGGGCTTGCACCGCCGGATGCGCCGTGGGAAGTGGCGATCTGGGGCAAGAACCTCGACGATGAGCTCTATCGCGTGAACATCATCCCGTTCTTCGGCGAGGAAGTGTCGCAGTTCGGCGCGCCGCGCACGTGGGGCGTCGACTTCGCGTGGAACTTCTGACCCCATGGGCGCGCTGTTCGACGTTGTACGCAAACTGCAGGCGGCGGCCGAGCGCCGCGACCGCACGGCGGTTCTCGCGCTCGTGACGCCTGATCTCGAGTACCACTACCACGTCGGCACGAAACCGCTGCAAGGGCCGGAAAAGCTGGGCAAGTTTCTCGACAACTACTGGGGTCGCACCAAAGACACCGTCTGGAAGATCGACACCTGGGCCGAGAGTGGCGACACGGTGCTGATGGAAGGCTGGGAAGAGTACACGGACACCACCACCGGCCAGCGCGTGCGCAACGAGTACATGGGCAGCATGCGCTTTCGCGACGGCAAGATCGCTCGCTGGCGCGACTACTTTCAGATGAACACGGCGGCCACCGCGACCGATCGGTGAGCGCCGATGGGCGATGTCTTTCTGTTCGATGCCGTCCGCACGCCGCGCACGAAAGGCAAGCCGGACGGCGCGCTCGCCACGGTGCCTCCGCACGAGCTCGTGCGCCAGCTCGCAGACTGGCTGCGGGCGCGTCACGGCGCCGAGGCGATCGACGCGACCGAGCGCCTTGCGCTCGGTTGCGTCACACAGTTCGGTCCACAGGGCGGCCACATCGCGCTGCTCTCGCGCGTGCATGCCGGGCTGCCGGATACCGCAGTCGCACTCACGCTGAACAACTACTGCGTCTCGGGCCTGAGCGCGGTTGCGGGCGCCGCGCGCGCAATCGCAGCCGGGGACGAGAGCCTTGCGCTCGCGGGCGGGGTCGAGTGCATGTCGCAGGCGGGCTTCGAGGCGGACCGTGCACCGTTCTATCGCGACGCTGCCCTCGCCGCCGGATTCAAATACGTTCCTCCGCCGATCACCGCCGACTGGCTCGCCACGCAGGAGGGCATCACGCGCGAGGAGCTCGACGCGGTGACGGTCGAATCCCATCGCCGAGCCGGCCGCGCGTGGGAGGCAGGGCGCTATCGCAGCAGTGTCGCGCCCGTGCAGCGACCCGACGGCAGCCGCGTCGAGCACGATGATCTCGTGCGTCCGGCACTCACCACGGGCGACCTCGCCCGCTTCGGCCCGGCGTTCGCGGAGCTTGGCGCGCTTGGGCCGGATGCATTCATCGCACGCTCCGCGCCCGGGCTCGGGCCGATTCAGCATCTGCATACGATCGCACACTGCCCGCCGATCGCGGACGGCGCCGCGCTTGCGTTGATCGGCACGGCCGCAAAGGGAGCGGAGCTCGGTCTCAAACCGCGCGCGCGGATCGCGGCGCTGCTCGAGCTGAACGCCGATCCGCTGCAGCCGTTCGAGGCCGGTTTCATCGCGTTCGAGCGCATCCTCGAGCGCGCCGGGCTCGCGCCCGCCGACGCCGATGCCATCGAGTTCATGGAAGCGTTCGCCGCCGTGCCGGCGCGTTTCCGGCGGCGCTACGGCGCGGTCGCGGAGCGTGCCAACGAGAGCGGCGGGCATCTCGCGATGGGCCACCCGATGGGAGCATCCGGCGCCATTCTGCTCACCACGCTGCTGGCGGAGCTCGAGCGTCGTGACGGCGAATGGGGCGTCGCGGTTGCGCACGCCGTATCCGGAGTGGCCTGCGCCGTGCTGCTGCGTCGCGGCTGACGATCAGGCGTTGCGTCGCCGCACGCGTCGCCACTCGATCACGTGGCGACGCTCGCGCGCATCCGGCAGCACCTCGTCCGCGGTCAGCTCGAGCCTTCGGCCGGCGAGCCGCGCATTCCGGGTCTGCAGCGTGCCCACCTGCGAAGCATTCAGGGCGACCAGCACCTCGTGGCGCACCTCGCCGCCGACGAGGCGATAGCGACCCGAATAGCTGAAATAGCCGTCGAACGCGCGCGCACGTTCGTCGAGCGGCGCATCGCGCGGGTTCGCCGTGCTGAACGGCGCGCGACCGGCGGCCATGATGCTCGCCGCCATGCAGCCGTCGGCGGTGTAGAGAAGCAGTCCACGAGCATGCTCACCGAACGGCAGCGTGCGTCGCGCGCCGCCGTCGTGAACGATCTCCCACCGCACGAGCTCCCATGCGCCCACGAGCTGCGCGCGCGTGACCCGCGCCATCAGCGATCTCGCGCGAAGGCGGGCGATGCGAGCGCCGCTGCGTACTCGGCGGCGAGGCGGTCCACGATCGCGGCAGTGGGTTCGACGGCGCGCACGCACTCGACGCCCTGCCCCGCCGACCAGATGTCCTTCCACGCCTTGAGCTGAGTCTGGGAGTTGCGCCAGTCGACGTGCGTCTTGCCGGTCAACCCGTCGGGATCGAGGCCGGCGGCCACGATGCTCTCACGCAGGTAGTAGGCGTCGGCGCCGGTCAGCGCGTGGGTCAGGATGAGATCCTCGAGCGACGCGCGCACGACCATCTCGCGATAACGATCCGACGCCAGGCTTTCGCGCGCGGCGATGAACGGCGTGCCCACGTACGAGAGGTCCGCGCCGAGCAGCTCCACCGCGCGGATCGCCCCGCCCTGCCCGATGCTGCCGCCGACGACCAGGATGCCGTCGAAGAACTGGCGGACTGCCGGCACGAACGCGAACGCGGAAATCTTGCCCGTGTGGCCGCCCGCACCGGCGCAGACGAGCGCGAGGCCGTCGACTCCGGTCGCAGCGGCCTTGCGCGCGAACGCGACACTGTTGACGTCCGCGATCACGAGCCCCCCGTACGCATGCACGCGTTGCACGACCGGCCCCGGACTGCCGAGCGCAGTGATCACGAGCGGCGGGCGATAGCGCTCGACGAGCTCGATCTCGCCGCCGAGCCGGTCGTAGGTGCTGTGGGTTACGAGGTTGAGCCCCCACGGGCCCACCGAGTGGCCCGCGGCCTTGAGCGCAGCATGCTCGGTCGAGATGCGCGCGAGCCACGCCTCGAGGCCGTCGAGCGTGCGCGCGTTCGGCGCCGGCAGTGCCCCGCCTATGCCGGCCGCGCACGCCGCGAGCACGAGGTCGGGCCCGGAGACGAGGAACATCGGCGCCGCGATGAGCGGCAGCCGCAGCTGCCCGCGAAGGTGCGCCAGACGGTCGGGTGTTGCGCGCTCAGTCACTTGCACAACGATACTAGGGGCCCCGGCCGCAGGCTATACTCGGGCGCGTAAGGGAAACCCATGCGCACGACACCCGCCATCCTCGCCGCGCGCTACCGTGCCGAGGGTACATGGTCGGACACGCGGCTCGGCGATCTGTACGCCGCGGCCGCGTCGCAGGCACCGGAACGCCTGGCGCTCGTCGACCCGCCGAATCGCGCCGCTCTCGACGGCGCCGAGCCGCGGCGCCTCGACTGGCGGTCGTTGTCGGCGCTCATCGACGCAACCATGGTGGCGCTCGCGCACGCCGCGGTGAAGCGCGACGACGTGCTGATCACCCAGCTGCCTAACGTCGTCGAATACATCGCCGTATATATCGCCGCCGCGCGGCTCGGAGTGGTGGTGAGCCCGGTCCCGATGCAGTTTCGTCGCAACGAGCTCGAGCCGATCGCGCGCCTGACGCGGGCTCGCGCGCTGCTGACGGTGCGCTCGTTCAAGGGCACGGAGCCCGCGCGGCTCGCGAACGAGCTCGAGGGGCCCACGGTGCTCGTGATCGGCGGCGACGGGCCGCGCGGCACGTACCCGTTTGCGCCCGATGCCGGCGCGGATGCCGCAGCCCGCGCACAGCAGCTCGAGCACGCCGCGAACGTCGCCGCCGACGACGTCCTGACGATCTGCTGGACGTCGGGAACCGAGGGCGTGCCGAAGGGCGTGCCGCGCTCGCACAACCATTGGCACGCGATCAGCTGCGCGCATTTCGACGGCGCGCAGCTGCGCCGCGGCGACACGCTGCTCAACCCGTTTCCGCTCGTCAACATGGCGGCCATCGGCGGGTGCTTCATGAGCTGGCTGCACGCGGCGGGCACGCTGTTGCTGCACCATCCCTTCGAGCTGCCCGTGTACCTGCGGCAGATCGCGACCGAGCGACCGCAGTACGCGATCGCGCCACCTGCGGTGCTCAATCTGCTGTTGCAGAACGAAGCACTGCTCGCGGGCGTCGATCTCACATGCCTGCGCTGCATCGGCTCGGGGTCGGCGCCGCTCGCGCCCGCGATGATCCGGGGCTATCAGCAGCGCTTCGGCATCGAGGTCGTGAACATGTTCGGCTCGAACGAAGGCGTATCGCTCTGCAGCGGGCCAGCGGAGACGCCGGAGCCCGAGCGCCGAGCGCGCCTGTTCCCGCGATTCGGCCGCACTGACGTCGAGTGGCCGCAGCGCATCTCGCGTCGGATCGAGACGCGCATCGTCGACCCGCAGAGCGGCGCGGAGATCCTGGATGCGAGTCGCCCGGGCGAGCTGCAGATCCGCGGGCCCACGGTGTTCGACGGATACTTCGCGGCGCCCGAGCAGAACGCGGCGGCCTTCACCGCCGACGGCTGGTTTCGCACCGGCGACCTCTTCGAGATCGCGGAAGCCAGGGACCCGCGCTTCTATCGGTTCATCGGGAGGCTGAAGCAGATCATCAACCGCGGCGGCATGAAGATCTCGCCGGACGAGCTCGACGCGGTGCTTGCGGAGCATCCTGACCTCGCCGAAGCGGCGGTCGTCGGCTATCCGGACGACGTGCTCGGCGAGCGCGTGTGCGCCGTGCTCGTGCCGAAGCCCGGAAAGAGCGTATCGCTCGAGTCGCTGCAGGCTCACTTCGCGGCGCGACAGGTTGCGGTGTACAAGTGGCCGGAGCGCGTGCGCACCGTCGAGCAGCTGCCGCGCAATCCCGTAGGCAAGGTGCTGCGCGCGGCGATCGCGCGCGTCGCCGCGCCGGAAGGTAGCAATCGATCATGAGCAAACACGTTTATGTCCTCGGCGGCTATCAGACCGATTTCGCCACGAACTGGGCGCGCCAGGGCCGCGAGATCGCGCACGGCATCGCCGAAGTGCTCGAAGGCGGGCTTGCTGCCACGCGGCTTTCGCCTCGCGACATCGAAACGGTGCACGTCGGCAATTTCGCGGCGGAGCTCTTCTGTGGCCAGGGCCACCTCGGCGGCCTCGTCGCTGCCGCGCATCCGGATCTCGCAGGCGTGCCGGCATCGCGCCACGAGGGCGCGTGCGCTTCGGGCAGTCTTGCGGTGCTCGGCGCCGCGGCCGAGCTCGAAGCCGGGCGTTACGGCCTTGCGGCGGTGCTGGGCATCGAGCAGATGCGCAACGTGCCGGGCGATGAGGCCGCGAAGCTCATCGGCGGTTCGGCGATGTGGGCCGGGCACGAATGCCAGGACGTGCGCTTCCCGTGGCCGCACATCTTCAGCCTGCTGGCCGACGAATACGGCGAGCGTTACGGCCTTCGCCAGCAGCATCTCGCGCGCATCGCGGAGATCAACTTCGCGAACGCGCGCGACAACCCGAACGCGCAGACGCGGCGCTGGACCTTCCAGCCCGAGAGCTTCGCAGAGCACGACGAGGCGAATCCGGTGATCGACGGCCGGATCAGGAAGCAGGATTGCGGCCAGATCACCGACGGCGCGGCGATCGTGTTCCTCGCGACCGAGCCCGTCGCGCGGGCATATGCCGCGGCGCGCGGCCTTGCGCTCGATGACCTCGCGCGCATTCGCGGCTGGGGGCATCGCACCGCACCGATCACCTACGCGGCGAAGATCGAAGCGAGCCGCGGCGAGAAATACGTTTTTCCGTGGGTGCGCGCCACGATCGCGGATGCATTCCGTCGGGCGGAGCTGCCTGGAGTCGAGGGCGTCGACGGCATCGAGACGCACGACTGTTTCACGTCCACCGAGTACATGGCGATCGATCATTTCGGCATCACGCCGCCGGGCGAGAGCTGGCGTGCGATCGAATCCGGCGACATCGAGCGCGGCGGCCGGATCCCGGTAAACCCGAGCGGCGGGCTGATCGGCCTGGGTCATCCGGTCGGCGCGACCGGCGTGCGCATGGTGCTCGACTCCTGGAAGCAGGTGACCGGACGGGCCGGCGACTATCAGGTCGAAGGCGCGAAGAGATTCGCGACGCTGAATGTGGGTGGCAGCGCGACGACCACCGTCAGCTTCGTCGTCGACCGCGTCGAGTAACGGGCCGCGGGACCCGAATCAGCGCTGCGTGCGGGCGGAACCGAGCGCTTCGCGTGTGTGCAGCGTGTCGAGGTATTCCTTCACGGCGACAATGCTGCCATCGCGTATGACGAAGAGAAAATGGTAACGGTTGTGGTAGAGCCGGCCGTTGACGAGTGTCGCCCTGCTCTCGGCCTCCACCGCAACGCGATCGTCCTCGGCGGTGACCGCGCCCGTCGTGATCTCGAGACCGTGAGGCAACAGCTTGAGATTCGACGCGAGGCGCCGTTCGACGGTCGCCTTGTCGGCCCAGCCAGCGGCCGGGAATTCCTCGGGATGCCCGGGCAGCCACCAGCGCGCATCCTCCGCGAGCAACGCGAGCGCGGCGGCGTAGCGGCCCTCCGCGTAGCGACCGAGGAAGTCGAGGACCAGGCGCTTGTTCGCTTCCAGGCTCATCGTGCTTCTAGTACCATGACACTGTGAGTCTCGTAGTGCAACCCATGCGGACCTATCGCGAGCACGGCCCGTCCGATCCGGCCGATCGTCCCACGTGGGTCGACGCGATCGACAATCCGTATCTGCACGGCCCGTACACGCCGGTCATCTCGGAGATCACGGCCGTCGAGCTCGACGTGCTGGCGGGCGAGATTCCGGACGACCTCTACGGCGCGTACATGCGCAACGGTCCGAATCCGGTGTTCGCGCCTCGCGGCATGTATCACTGGTTCGACGGTGACGGCATGGTGCACGCGATCTACTTCCGCGACCAGCGCGCGAGCTACATCCGCCGCTGGGTGCGCACACGCGCGCTGCGCGATGAGATCGAGCGCGGCAGCGTGACGTTGTCCGGAATCATGGGGCCGTTCGACCTGTCCCGTGTCGGCGACGGCGAGGGCGCGACGAACATCGACTACTGCAAGGACACCGCGAACACGACGCTGACGCTGCACAACGGCAAGGTGCTCGCGCAGTGGTATAACGCCGGCGCCAACTACGCGCTCGACCCGCTGACGCTCGACACCGTGGGCGAGGAGGACTTCGGCGGCGCGGTCGACGCCACGATGAATGCGCACGCGAAGTGCGATCCGCGCACCGGCGAGCTGCTCGACTACGACTACGGCGATTTCAAGTCGTACCTCACCTACTTCGTCATCGGCGCCGACGGTCGGCTGAAGCACAAGACGCGCGTGGACCTGCCCGGTCCGCGCCTGCCGCACGACACGACGATCACGCCGCGCTACACGATCCTGCACGACTTCCCGCTTTACCACGACGTCGACGTGCTGCGCCGCACCGGCCGGCGCGTGGTGCAGTTCCACCAGGAGCTGCCGTCGCGCTTCGGCGTGATCCCGCGCTACGGCACGCAGGAGCAGGTGAAGTGGTTCGAGTTCGAGCCCGGCTACGTACTGCACATGGTGAACGCGTGGGAGGACGGGGACTGGATCACTATGGACGGCTGTTTCCAGCCTGACCCGACGATCCGTCGCGACCCGGCCGAGGGCGAGCTCGGCTCGATGCTCGCCTACCTGCGCTACCGCGGGCATCTGCGCCGCTGGCGCATGAACTTGCGCACCGGCGAGAAGCGCGAGCAGCAGCTCGACGACCTGAACGTCGAGTTCTGCCTGCCGGATGCGCAGCTCTACGGCGTCAAGACTCGCTACTCCTATCACCAGCGCGTTCCGACCGACTACCAGACGCTCATCTTCGACGGCCTCGTGAAGTACGACCACGAGCGCGGCACGCGCGAGGTCTACGACTATCCGCAGGGCTGGTACGGCAGCGAAGCACCGTTCGCGAAGAGTACGCGCGGCGGGGACGAGGATCGCGGCTACACGATCACGTTCGCCACGAACGCGAGGGACCACGCGGCGGAGGCGTGGATCTTCGACGCGCAGCGCATCACCGCGGGACCGATCGCCCGGGTGAAGATTCCGGGCCGTGTGCCCGCCGGCGTCCACGCCGCGGGGATGCCCGGGCACAAGCTCTGGCCTCGACCTTCTAAGGCCGTCTAAGACCGTCCAAGACGGTCCGGGACGTTCTCACGGCTCGCCGCGGCGGTCGACGAGCGGCACGATCGCGTCCGGAATCGGCCCGCCGGCCTTCTGCCGCTCGAGCGTCGCGATGTCGAAGTAATCCCGCCAGCCGACGATGAGCCCGTCGCGGAACTCGGTCACGCCTGCGTACGGCACCGCGACGCGGCGGCCCTTGTCGTCGATGTAGTCGTCGACCCCTTCCGCGAACAGCCGCTCGCCATTCACGGCGTGGTGGAAGATGCGCCAGTTCTCCTGCGTGCGCTTCGAGCCGATGCCCTCGAGCGCCTTGCGGACGGCGGCCCTGCCCACGATGGGCGGCGCACCGACGCGCGAATACCACACGATGTCATCCGCGAGCTTTGCGAGCACGCCCTCCAGATCGCGGCGCTTCCAGGCACGGATCACGTCGAGGAATGCCGCATACGGATCGAACGGCGGCGCCGCGGGCCCCGCAGCCGTGGCCGGCGGCGCCGCTGCCCCGAGAGCGAGTGGCGCACCCACGGCGCCCTGCACGAACGAACGACGATCCATCGATGCACCTTCCGGCGCGATGCGCCCGCAGTCACTTGCGCTACGATACCAAGGCAGGAGGTGGGCGTGCCGGAATCGTCATCCGATTTCCACCCGCCGTGGTTCGACCCGCGGCTGCCGCGGCGCGAGGACTGCGTGCTGAAGGCGATCCTCGACGATCGCGCCGCGCGAATCGGTGAGCGCCGCATCGCGCTATTCGAAGACGGCACGGAGTGGAGCTGGGCCGAGTGCCGCGAGCAGGTGCGTTCGCAGGCCGCGGCGCTGCAGGCGCTTGGCGTGCGCGCGGGCGACCGTGTCATCGTCTGGCTGCCGAGCGGGCCGGCGCTGATCCGCGCCTGGTTCGCGATCAACTATCTCGGCGCGATCTTC
>JBQTHP010000268.1:0-6339 GCA_052389755.1 Gammaproteobacteria bacterium | reverse complement strand
GGTCGACAGGCAGATCCGGCAGTGGGAGACGCAGCAGCGTCCGAGCTGAGATTCGATGCAATCCGCGCGCGCTGCGGCGGCGAGCTGCAGCGCGCGTCTTTCAATGCCCCTCGCCCCTCCCACCTCGTCGCTTGGCCTGAGCCTCACGCTTCGCAGTCGCCGCAGCCTTGTCGGCGTGCTCGCAGAATTTCTGCTCCTCGAACTGATCGCAACTGCACACCCACCCGAAGCCATCGACGAACTGGACGCGAAAGCCGTCGATGATCTGTTGCCCTCTGCGGTCGGTCATTGGCGCCCTTCGCTGTTCCGGGGCCAAGCATACACGGCTACCTGACCGCCTCCTTCTGACAATGTGCAGACCGTCCCCAAGAGCATCGGGCGCGACTAACCCTTCGATTCTGGCGGAGAGGGTGGGATTCGAACCCACGATCGGGTTGCCCCGACTCCGGTTTTCAAGACCGGTGCAATCAACCGCTCTGCCACCTCTCCGATTTCGAAGCTTCCGCCGCGCGAGACCAACGGCTTGAGCGGAGCTCAAGGCACCCGCTGCATCCCTCCGCGGAGGGCGGCATGTTTCCATTTTGTTTCCACTTTGGCCAGTGCGCGCCGCTTGAGCCTACAGACGCTCGACGTCGGCCAGCGTGGCGAAATCCCGATCGACTGTGCCCAAAGGACCATGGCCCGCCTTGCGGGCGATCTCGAGTATGAGGCAGTCCGAGAATCCGAGAGCAGGACGTTGGCGATAGAGCTCCAGGGCAGCAGCCACGACCTCCGAGTCCTGTAGAGTCAACTCCTTGTGATTGAGCAACATGTCGACGGCGGTCGCGATCTGCTCGGGCGAGCGGTCGAATACGGCATCGAGCACCCACAGGCTCTCTGCCAACGCCAGGTGCGACACCCATGCACCCTTCGAGATGAAATTCTCCGCCGCGCGCGCCTGTTCGGCATCGTCGCGCGCAACGAGCCGAACGAGCGCGTTCGTGTCAACGGCGCGCATGCCGCTTGCGAATGTACTTTCGGATGCCTTCCTTTACATCCGTGGGACGCTGCCCCTTCCGGCCGCCCGTACCGAAGATCGCTTCGTGCACGTCCGACGAGCTGTACCGGCCGGCTCGTCGGACGATGACGTGGTCGCCTTTCTCGTCCCATTCCAGCACCGATCCGGGTCCGACTCCGAGCTTCTTGCGAACCTCCATCGGGACAGAGATCTGGCCTTGAGCCGTCACTTTGGACTGTGCGATGACCATGCGCTTACATTACCACGGTAACGGGGAGAGATCGATGGCCGCGTCCGTGATAGCGGTCACTCTGCTCGCACTGACTGGCGGGGCCCACGCCGCGAACCCGGCCGTGCACGCCGCCGAGGAGAGCTACGCCGACTTCCTCGATGCGCACGGCGCGCTCGCGACCATCGATTCGGGTCTCGTTCGCGTCGTCGATGGCCGGGATCGCGCCGCGTGGCTTCGAATCCGCGACGAGACGCGCGCAAAGCTCAACGGACAGTGGACCGGGATACGTATCAACGCGCTCGATGCGCAGGACGCGCGCGCGGTCGGGCTGATGCGGCGTACGTTCGAGGAGCTCGCGGGCGAGGCTTCGGCTTCCATGGCGCCGACCAGTCGATGCCATGAGTCCAAACGCCCGGACGCCGAGCTCACCGTCCTCCAGGAATCGCTCTACGCCTGCTTCGACGAGATCGGGAATCGCCTCACGTTCGAAGGCCGAACGACCACGCGCGGCACGGCACTGCAGCGGCTGCAGGAGATCGAAGAGTCCGCGAGACGCAAAGCGCTCTTCCTCGCGATGGCGCCTTTGTGGCAGGCCGTGAATGGTGACGGGAGCCGCGAGAGCCCCTATCGGCGCATGATCGTGCAAGCCGCTGCAGCGTTCCGCGGCGGCAAGGACTCTCCGCTCGACGAGGCACTGCGCGCCCTGGGCACCGACTCGGAGACGCTGGAGCGCTGGCTCATCGCCGTGCTGGATGCCTGGCGGCGGACGAACGTCGCAGATGCCCGGCTGGTCGAGCCGTGGGACTACCGCCACCGCCACGGCGAGGCGAGTCGCGCGCTGAACGCTGCGATTCCCCTGGCGATCCTCAGGTCGCTCAATGAGCGCTACTTTGCCGATCTCGGGGCCGATCCCCGGACCCTTGGAGTGCTGTTCGATCTCGAGCCCCGTCCGGGCAAGGCACCGATCGCCTATGCAGACACCGTGCGGATCGGGCGGTTCGTCGATGGGCGGTGGCGGCCGGCGATCCCCCGCATCTCCGGCAACTACGAGCACGGCGGGCTCTATTCCTTGAACGAGCTCGTGCATGAAACCGGCCATGCCGCGCACTACGTCGCCGTCCGCACACGACCGGCATTCTTCTGGGCCGATACGCTTTTCATCGAGGCGTTCGCGGATGTGCCGTCGTGGTCGATCTTCGAACCGGTCTGGCAGCAGAAATATCTCGGCCGTTCGGTGGCGCGCCCGGTCGGGCTTCGCGAGCTGTACTCGCTCGTGATGCTCGACGTCGCCTGGGGCCTCTTCGAGCTGCGCATGCTGCGCGCGCCTGAGATCGATCCGAACGCGCTGTGGACCGAGATCACGCAGAACTATCTTGGAATCGCGCCGCATCCGGAGTGGTCATGGTGGGCGGTACGGGCACAGCTCGGTGCCCATCCCGGTTACATGGTCAAATACGCGGCCGGCGCGATCATGACCGCAGAGATCCGCAAACGCACGCGCGAGGCGATCGGTGGAATCGATTCCGGTAACCCGCAATGGTACGCATGGATCTCCGAGCGACTGCTGAAGCATGGCGCTGAGCTCGAGACGGCGAAGCTCCTCGAACGATTCCTCGGGCGTCCGCTCTCGCCCGAAACACTCCTCGAAGAGATCCATTCGCTCGCGGACCGATGATCCCGCCAAGCTCCGGGAACGACTCTTCGGATACTCACGAAGCGAGCTCCTGGGCCAGCCGATCGAGACTCTCGTACCCGTCCGCTATCGGGCGGCGCACCCCGGCCTTCGCCAGAGCTTCTTCGTCGACGTGCAGGCGCGTCCGATGGGCGCGGGACGTGATCTCTACGGGCTGCGCAAGGACGGCAGCGAATTCCCCGTCGAGATCGGGCTCAACCCGATCGAAACCGAGGAAGGCGAGTTCGCGCTGAGCGCAATCGTCGACATCACCGATCGCAAGCGACTCGAAGGGGAATTGCGATTGCGCCTCGAGGAGCTCGCCACGGCAGACCGCCAGAAGGACGAATTTCTCGCCATGCTCGCGCACGAGCTGAGGAATCCGCTCGCCCCCATGCGCAATGCGGTGCACCTGATGAAGATGCCCCACGCGGATGCACGCAGCTTGCAGAGCGCCCGCGACGTGGTGGAGCGCCAGTTACAGCATCTGGTGCGATTGGTCGACGACCTGCTCGACGTGTCACGGATCATCAGCGGGCGCATCGAGCTGCGCCGGGATGCCGTCGATGTCGTCGATGCGGTCAAGAGAGCCATCGAGACGGCGCAGCCAGCCATTGACTCGCGCGGCCATCAGCTCCTCCTTTCGCTCTCCGAGAAGCCGGTGCGCGTCGAAGGTGATCTGGTGCGCCTCTCGCAAGTGATCGCGAATCTCTGACCAATGCGGCGAAGTACACGCCCAAACCCGATCGCATCGGGCTCACCATCGAAGCTGTCGGCGAGGAGGCGGTGATCCGCGTTCGCGACTATGGCATCGGGATCGCACGGGAGTTTCTACCCCGGGTGTTCGACCTCTTCGTTCAGGTGGACTCCTCCCTCGGACGCGCTCAAGGACGGCTCGGAATCGGCCTGACGCTCGTCAAGCAGCTCGTGACCATGCAGCACGGATCGGTGACGGCATCGAGTCCCGGCATCGGGCAAGGCAGCGAGTTCGTGGTGCGCCTGCCGCTTTCGAAGCAGACGCCTGCCGATGTCGCCACCGCGGCCAAGCAGGTAGAGCCGCGCGTTACCGACGCTCTGCGAAGACGAGTGCTGGTCGTCCACGACAATGTCGATGCGGCCGAGAGCGTATCTGCGATCCTGAAGCTTTCCGGCTACTCGGTCAGATGCGAATACGACGGCCGCTCCGCCCTCGAGGCAGTGGAGTCGTACCATCCGGATGTCGTGCTTCTCGATATCGGATTACCCGATATCACCGGTTACGACGTCGCTGCCCGACTGCGTGCGAACCCGAGATTCAGTCGCATCCCGCTGGTAGCCGTGACGGGATACGGTCAGGAGGCGGACCGGCGCCGATCGAAAGAGGTCGGGATCGATCACCACATGACCAAGCCGGTCGATCCGGAAGCGCTGCAGGCGCTCATCGCCGCGTCCCACTCGAACGGCTAGACCCGCAGAACTTCGATCGTCAATCGCTCGAGGCCGCCCATATACGGGCGTAGCACCCCGGGCACGGTCACGGACCCATCTTCGTTCTGACAGTTCTCGAGCACGGCAACCAGCGTGCGGCCGACCGCGAGGCCGGAGCCGTTCAGCGTGTGAACCGGCTCGGGCTTGCCGCCCGCCGGGTTGCGCCAGCGGGCCTGCATGCGTCGCGCCTGAAACGCCTCGCAATTGCTGCACGAGGAGATCTCGCGATACCGATCCTGCGCCGGCAGCCAGACCTCGAGATCGTAAGTCTTCGCGCTCGCGAAGCCGACGTCGCCTGCGCACAGCGCGACCACGCGATACGGCAGCTCGAGCCGCTTCAGCACTTCCTCGGCGTGCGCGGTGAGCTCTTCGAGCGCGCGATACGAATCCGCCGGGCGCACGATCTGCACCAGCTCCACTTTGTCGAACTGGTGCTGACGGATCATGCCGCGCGTGTCCTTGCCGTAGGAGCCGGCTTCGGAGCGAAAGCAGGGGGTGTGCGCGACGAGCTTCAACGGCAGGTCTTCGGCCGGCACGATCTGATCGCGGACGAGATTCGTGACCGGCACTTCGGCCGTCGGAATCAGAAAGAACTCGTGCTCACTCTTTACGGCGAAGAGATCCTGCTCGAACTTCGGCAGCTGACCGGTGCCGGTCAGCGTCGCCCGCGGCACGAGATACGGAACGTGGACTTCGGTGTAGCCGTGCTCGCCCACGTGCAGATCGAGCATGAACTGCGCAAGCGCGCGGTGCAGGCGCGCGACACCCGAGCGCATGACGGCGAATCGCGTGCCGGCGATCCGTCCGGCCGCCTCGAAGTCGAGTCCCCCGAGCCGCTCGCCGATTTCCACGTGATCGCGCGGCTTGAAGGGCAGCTTGCGCGGCTCGCGCCACGTTCGCAGCTCGACGTTGGCGGACTCGTCGCGCCCCTCGGGCACGCTCTCGTGCAACAGGTTCGGTAAGCCGAGCATCCATTCGTCGAGCTCGGCCTGCACCGCGTTCAGGCTCTGCTCGACGCCCGCCAGCTCGCGCGTGAGCGCATCGCCGCGCGCGATGAGCGGCCCGATGTCCTCACCGCGACCCTTTGCCGCGCCCACCGCCTTCGCATGGCTGTTGCGCTCCGCACGCAGCCGGTCGACGTCGATCTGTAGCTGCTTGCGCCGCTCGTCGAGATTTCTGAGCGCCGCGACGTCCAGGACGAAGCCGCGTCGCGCGAGATTGCGCGCGACACCGTCCGGATCGGCGCGAAGGATTTTCGGATCGATCATGGCCGGCTGCTCACGGTATGGTCGCCTTGGCGGACCACTCGACGACGTGACCCGGCTTGCACATCGTCGTCAGGCGTTCGAGCGCCTCGCGCGCCCGCGCCGGCTCGTCGAAGAACTCGATGACCACCGGCAGGTCGAGCGACAGATCGACGACGCCCGCCGCGTGCCACTGACCTGAGGCACCGAACCCTGCAATGCCCCTGAACGCCGTCACGCCCCGCACGTGCAGCTCGTCGTGCAGGAGATGCATGATCGCCTTGAGCCGCGGCTCGCGCTCGTGCACGTAGACGCGGACGAGCATCACGTCGATTTCCTTCATGTCTGTCGCCCCAAAGCGATCCCGGCCAGCGTACCGAGCAGACAGAGGAGCACACTCGCGGCGACGTTCACCGCCGCCCGACCGTAGCTCGCCTGCATCAGCAGCGTCACGGTCTCGAGTGAGAAGCTCGAGAACGTCGTAAATCCGCCGAGCACGCCCACTATGAGAAATGCGCGCAACTCGGGGCGCGCGCCGAACCGTTCGATGAGCCACACGTACAGAACGCCGATCGCGATGCTTCCGAGGACATTGACGACGAGCGTCCCGATCGGAAAGGTGGTGCTGACGATCCGGTGCGCCGCCGCCGAAAGCGTATATCGCAGAATGCTTCCCAGGGCACCGCCGACACCGATCGCGAGCACCAGATTCAAACATCGCCCTCCG
>JBQTHP010000267.1:0-8867 GCA_052389755.1 Gammaproteobacteria bacterium | reverse complement strand
TCGAAGATGTAGGGAACCAGTCCGAACACGGTCCACCAGTTGCCAGGTGTGCCGGTCGCCGTGCCAGGGCTTGTGACGGGGTCACGGTCACCGAACAGGCGTTCGTAATACTTGAGCACCGAAGGTGCGGCTTGCGAGCGTGGAACCTGTCTCAGGCGTGGCATACAGTGTCTCCTCAGGGCGGCGTCGGGGAATTTACCTCACCGCACGAGGACGGCGCGTCCTCCCCGGCCTGAAGGCCGAGGTCTCCGCGCCGGAAAATTGATGACCGACAGGCAATTGCGGTTTGGTGTCTCCGGGCTCGGCCGGGGCTTCATGCTGATGCTGCCGACGCTCATCACGCACCCGCGTGCCTCCCTCGTCGCAGCCACCGATCCTCGAGCCGAGGCTCGCGCACGCTTCGAGACGGACTTCAAAGGCCGCGCTTACGATGACTTTCAGGGGCTATGCGAGGACCCGAACGTCGAGGTGATCTATATCGCCTCGCCACATCAGTTTCACGCCGAGCAGGTCGTGGCCGCCGCACGGGCGCGCAAGCATGTGCTCGTCGAGAAACCGATGGCCCTGTCGGTTGCCGACTGCTCGAGAATGACGACTGCGGCGCGGGCATCGGACGTTCGACTGATCGTCGGACCGAGTCATGGCTTTGATGCACCGGTTGCGCTGGCTCGTCGACTGATCGAAAGCGGGGATCACGGAGCCGTGCGGATGATCACCGCACTGAACTACACCGATTTTGTGTATCGACCGCGCCGCCCGGAAGAACTGGACGCCACGCAGGGGGGTGGCGTTGTGTTCGGTCAGGCCGCGCACCAGATCGACGTCGTACGAGCTCTTGCGGGTGCTCGCGTGCGCAGCGTGCGCGCTCAGGTGGGCGACTGGGATGCTCGCCGTCCGACCGAAGGCGCTTACACGGCGTTCCTGACCTTCGAGCGGGGTATCGTCGCCGCGCTCACGTACAGCGGCTACGCGTTTTTCGACAGCGACGAGCTGTGCGGCTGGATCGGCGAGACTGGTTTTCCCAGAAGCGCGGATGACTACGGTGAAGCGCGCAAGCGACTGCCTGCGCTCACCGAGTCGGAGGCGGCTCTGAAAGAGGTGCGTCGCTATGGACCTGCGCAGATCGGTACGAAGGCGCCTTCGCCGCCGTTCCACGAGCATTTCGGATTCATCGTCGTCAGCTGCGAGCGCGCCGACCTCCGGGTGCTGCCACACGGCGTCATGATCCATGGCGAACGCGAGCGCACACTGGTGTCCGTGCCGGCTCCGTCCGTGCCTCGCGCCGAAGTGATCGACGAAGTCTACGAGGCGATCGTCAACGGCAAGCCTCCGCTGCATGACGGGGATTGGGGCACGGCGACCCTGGCGGCATGCATCGCGATCCGCCAATCGAGCGCGGAAGATCGCGAGATCATTCTCGGCTGAGCAAGGAGCCCGGGATCATGTCGAAGCTCAGGTTGACCCTCGCGTGCTGGGACTACGATCGCACTCGCGCTCTCGCGGATGGGCGAGTCACGGTGGATGGCGTCGATCTGAACTACGTCAGCCTGCCGGTCGAGGAGACCTTCTTTCGCATGCTGCGCTTCCGCGAATTCGACGCTGCCGAGATGTCCCTCTCTTCGTACTCGGTGTCGCTGCTGCGAGCCGATGCGGCATTCATCGCGATTCCGGTGTTCCCGTCACGCTTCTTCCGCCATTCGTGCATCTTCGTGTCCTCGAAGAGCGGCATCCGTGCGCCGAAGGAGCTGATCGGCAAGCGCGTCGGCGTGCCCGAGTATCAGATGACTGCCCCGGTGTGGATCCGGGGCATCCTGCAGGACGAGTACGGCGTCGATCCCGCATCCGTTACCTACTACACGGGCGGGGAGGAAGAACCGGGCCGTGAGGAGAAGTTGAAGGTCGATCTGCCCGAGCGGATCCGTGTGCAGGCGATCGGACGCGACCAGACGTTGGCGCGATTGATCGCAGAGGGCGAGATCGACGCCCTCTATACCGCTCGTGCGCCGAGCACTTTCCATCAGCGCCCCAACGACGTGAAGCGGCTGTTCGCGAACTACGTCGAGGTGGAGAAAGCGTATTTCGCCAGGACCAGGATCTTCCCGATCATGCATGTCGTGGTGTTGCGCCGCGACGTTTATGCAGCCAATCGCTGGCTCGCTCAATCGCTGTGCAAGGCGTTCGTCCAGGCGCAGCGCTACACGTACGATGACCTCACCATCACCGCCGCACTGAAAACCATGCTGCCGTGGCAGATTGCTGCGGTGGAGGAAACGGTGTGCACGCTCGGCCCGGCGTGGTGGTCATACGGGTTTCACGCAAACCAGCACGTGCTCGACACGTTCCTGCGCTATCACTTCGAGCAGGGATTGTCCGAACGACGGCTCCGCCCCGAAGAGCTGTTCGCGCCGGAGACGCTCGAAGAGTTCAAGATCTGAGCCAGTCGGACAGGTTACTAGGCGCTTTGGGCCTCGGGCGCCGCGTCGAGCGGCGCGAGGCTCTTCCAGTCCGTGGTTTTCGGCACCACGCCCTCGAACGAGGCGAGGTGAACATGCGGGACATGCTGCTCGCTGCCGATGGCCGGGCCGCCCGCAGCAACCTTCTTCGCAGCGGCCACCATCTGCCGCCGAAACTCGACGACGGCCAGGTCGCTCGACCCCAGGTGATCATGGGTGCGATCGGTGATCGGGCCCATCGACTCCCACATCGCCATGTCCTGCGCGGGCACACCCTTGATGCCCGTGAAATCGCCGCGCTTCATCGCTTCGCGATCCTGCAGGTAGTCATTCGAGGCGTTGCGCAGCTTGCGGTAATTCGCGTCGAGGTCGATTCCGACCTCGGCATTGCAGAACCTTCGCCACGCCGGCTGAGCGATGCCTTTCGTCCGATGCCACGCGATCCAGTAGAACATGCAGTTCACGTCATCCGTCGGCACCAGCATCTGCGCCAGGTTGTACTGGTCGTTCGGCGGAATGAGCACGGTGAACGGTGCGATGAACAGCGTCGTGCGCACGTACTGGTGAGTGTCGGGGTCGCGAATGGGCGTTCGCAGTGCCGCGTACCGAAATCCCCAACTGGTGATCTCCACCTGAAGGCGAGGGGCTTTGTCGACCGACGGACGCAGCCATGCGGACTCGGTCGCCGTCGAGCCCGCGACCGTTTCCGCGGGCGGCATGTTCGTCGCGTGCAGGGTCGAGCTGTGAGCCGAATCGATCGAGCCCTCGAGGACCTGCGCCCAGTTGCAGGCCACGTGGATTTTCACGATGCTGATCTTCGTGGTCGGGGCTGGAGCCCACGCGGGGGACTCCAGATCGCGCGGTGCCCTGGCGTCTCCCATCCACACCCAGATGAATCCGCCGCCTTCGCGCACGAGGTATGACTTGTGCTTGAGATTCCTGCGCATGCGCGCATCGGCGGGCTCGGACGGCATCTCGAGCACATTGCCCTCTACGTCGAACTTCCAGCCGTGGTAGAGGCACCTCAGCCCGCATTCCTCATTGCGGCCGAATGCGAGTGAGGCGTGGCGATGTGGGCATTGCTCTGCGAGCGATCCCAGCCGCCCCTGCGTATCGCGGAAGACGACCATGTTCTCGCCGAGCAGGCGGGCCCGCACCGGAGCGCCGTCGCGATCGGTGACCTCCTCGGACATGCACGCCGGCAGCCAATGCGCGCGCATCAGCTTTCCCATCGGGGCGGCGCCCTCGACGCGGCATAAGACTTCATTGTCCGCGGGAGTCATCTGGCGACAATCATTCGGTTACTAACTAGTATAACTGCAGGATCCTATGAAGACCGTTCTGGTGACGGACTACGCGTGGCCCGACCTTGCGATCGAAAAGGGCGTGCTCGAGCCAGCGGGTTTTCGCGTCGTGTCGGGCCCTTCCGCGCCCGCCTCGCGCGAGACGATCGAGCGACTCGTGCGCGAATATCAGCCCGCGGCGATCATGACGTGCTGGGCTCCGGTCTCCAGCGCGGCCATCGCCGCCTCGCCGTCGCTCGCGATCGTTGCACGACTGGGCGTCGGTCTGGACAACATCGCGGTAGAGGAGGCCACGCGGCGCGGGGTCTGGGTCACCAACGTGCCGGATTACTGTGTGGAGGAGGTGTCGGATCACGCGGTCGGGATGCTCCTCGCCTGGGCGAGGGGGCTCGTGCACTTCGATCGCGCGACGAAGCGGGGAGAATGGCAGCCGGCCACCGCGCGCCTGCGCCGAGTCTCGACGCTCACCTGCGGCCTCATCGGCTACGGGCGCATCGGTCGGCGCACGGCACAGAAGCTCGCGGGATTCGGCGTGCGCCTTCTCGCTCACGTCGCGCACCCCCGCCCGCGCGACGAGGTGGTCGAATTCGTCGGGCTCGAGGAGCTCCTCCGACGTTCCGACGCCATCGTCGTCCACGCGCCGCTCACGGCCGACACGCATCATCTTCTGAATCGCGAGCGTCTCGCGCTAGTGAAGCCGGGCGCCTTCCTGATCAACGTGAGTCGCGGCGCCATAGTCGACACGCAGGCGCTCATCGAAGCGCTCGATCGCGGCCAGCTGTGCGGCGCCGCGCTCGACGTGCTGGAGCAGGAGCCCGCCGATCCGATGCTCGCCGCGCGTGAAAACCTGAGCATCACGCCGCACGTGGCGTTCTCGTCGGACGCCTCACTCGCGGAGTTGCGACGTCGCGCCTCGGAGGAGGTGGTGCGGGTTCTGCGCGGTGAGCGACCGCTCGAGGCCCGTAACGCACCGGAGATCCCGCGATGAGCCGGACGGCGATACGCGAGATACGCGGACGGCAGATCCTCGATTCACGCGGTCGTCCGACCGTCGAGGTGGACGTTACGCTCGCGGACGGCAGTCGCGGGCGCGCTGCCGTGCCTTCCGGTGCTTCGACCGGTGCAGCCGAGGCGCACGAGTTGCGGGACGCGGATCCGACCGTCTACGACGGGCGCGGCGTGCTGCGCGCCATCGCGAATGTGAACGGAGAGATCGCCGTCGGCGTGTGCGGGCGCGATGCGCTCGATCAGCGCGCGCTCGACGAATTCCTCCGCGAGCTCGACGGGACGCCGTCGCTGCGGCGCCTCGGTGCAAACTCCGTACTCGGTGTGTCGCTCGCCGCATGCCGTGCCGCCGCCGCGGCGAGCGGGCAACAGCTGTATGCGCGCGTCGCGGAGCTCTCGGGCACGCGCGATCTCACGATGCCACTGCCCATGGTCAACATTCTGAGCGGCGGTCTGCATGCCGGGCGCGGCATGGACATCCAGGATTTGCTGGCCATCCCGTTGCGAGCCGGATCGATGGAAGAGGCCATCCGCGTCGTCGCGCGGGTGCGCAACGCGGCGAGCGAGGTCATGTCCCGTCGTGGCTTGACCGTGCTGCTTGCGGATGAGGGCGGATTGAGCCCGGGGTGCGCGACGACCGAGGAGGCACTCGCGCTGTTCATCGAATCTGTCGTGCATGCCGGGCTCGAACCGGGCGTGGACATTGCGATTGCCGTCGACGTGGCTGCCACGTCCCTGCAGTACGCAGACGGGCGCTACTATCGCTTCGCTCGCGAAGGACGCGAGCGGGACGCGCGCGAAGTCATCCAGCTCGTCGAAACCTGGATTCGGGATTTCCCCGTGCTCTCGATCGAGGATGCGCTCGGCGAGGAGGATTGGGAGCACTGGCGGGTGCTCGGCGAACGACTGCAAGCCTCGATACAGCTCGTAGGCGATGATCTCTTCGCCACGAACCTTGCTCGCGTGAGACGCGGAGTGAAGGAAGGCGTCGCAAACGGCGTGCTGGTGAAGCTCAACCAGAACGGCACGCTGAGCGGGACGCTCGATGTGATCGCCGCCGCCCGCGCGAGCGGCTATGCGCCGATCGTGTCGGCGCGGTCCGGGGAGACCGAAGACAGCTTCATTGCCGATCTGGCCGTCGGCACCGCGGCCGGACAGATCAAGATCGGATCGCTGCGCTGCTCGGACCGCCTGGCGAAGTACAACCAGTTGCTGCGCATCGAGGAGGAGAGCGGCGCGCCCTTTGCAGGGCGGGCGGCGCTCGCACCGCGTCGGCCGTGAACGGCGAGCTCGACGGCTTCCTGCAGCGCGCGCGACTCGCCCCGCCCGGCGCAAGCGCGAAATGGATCCCGCTCACGGGCGGCGTGTCTTCCGAGATCTGGCGCGTCGAGCTTCCCGATCGCACGCTCTGCGTGAAGCGCGCGCTGGGCCGATTGAAGGTGCAGGCGGAGTGGCTTGTCCCGGTCTCGCGCAATGCTTACGAATGGGCGTGGCTCAAGTTTGCCGCTGCCCATGCACCCGATGCGGTCCCAGCGCCGGTCGCGCACGATCCCGAGCTCGGGATGTTCGCGATGGAGTACCTGGATCCCGAACGTTTTCCCAACTGGAAGCGGTTGCTGCTCGATGGTGTGATCCGCGCCGAGGATGCGGCGGCGGTCGGGACACGACTCGCGATACTCCATGCAGCGAGCGCAGGCGATGCCACGCTCGAGCGCGCGTTCGATACGCTGCCGCTCTTTCACGCGATACGCCTCGAGCCGTATCTGATCGCGACCGCGGTGAAGCATCCTGATCTTGCCAGCCGGCTGGGTGAGCTCGTCGAGCGGACCGGCGCGGCGCGCATCGCGCTCGTGCACGGCGATGTGAGCCCGAAAAATATCCTGCTCGGTCCACGCGGGCCGGTGTTCCTCGACGCCGAGTGCGCGTGGTTCGGCGAGCCGGCATTCGCTGCCGCGTTCTGCCTGAATCATGTCCTGCTGAAGTGCCTCGCGCGACCCGCCGCGCGGGAACGGTATCTCGAGTGCTTCGAAAAGTTTGCGCACGCGTATCTTGAGGGCGCGTCGTGGGAGCCGGCCGCGGGGCTCGAAGCGCGCACGGCGGCACTGCTCCCGGCGCTGTTTCTCGCGCGCGTCGACGGCAAATCCCCGGTCGAATACCTTCCCGACGAGGATGCGAAGTCGCTCGTGCGCGCGACCGCCCGCCCGCTGATCGCGCGCCCGACGAGCTCTCTTAATGAGGTCGCTGCACGGTGGCGGGCAGCGTTGAGCCACCGCGCTTCTTACTGCCGAACCGCGTACCGCAAGCGCGGCCACTCTCCAAATGTCGGATCAAGCAACAGTGATGTATGAGCCATACGCCCGCAGGGCTTCGTCGTTGGTCAGCAGGTTCATAGGCTCGCAGAGCGCCTGAGCGACCAGCATGCGGTCGAAGGGGTCGCGGTGAACGGCCGGCAGATCACTCACCCTGGCGGCGTGCTCGCCGGTCACCGAAAGCACTGCGAATCCCGCCGGCGCCAGTGCGGCGAGAATATCCGCCGAACTCGCGGACAGCTTGCCGAGCGAACTCTTGATGCTGATCTCCCAGATCGACGCAGCGCTGACATAGACTTCGGCCCTGTCAATGATTGTCCGCGCGGTCTTTGGGAGCTTCGCCGGACTCGCGAGCGACCAAAGGAGCAGATGCGTATCCAGGAGGACCCGCACAACTACTTACGTTCAAACTGCGCCAGGACGGATTCCGGCAACGGGGCATTAAAGTCGCTCGGTACCTTGATTCTGCCCTTGAGCAGTCCAAGCTTCTTCGGTCGCGAGGCTGCTTGCATCGGTACGAGGCGGGCCATCGGCTTGCCAGCCTTTGCGATGATCACTTCGGCGCCCGCGGCGACATCGTCGACGATACGCGAGAGATGAGTCTTCGCCTCGTGAATGTTGACCACGGTGCTCATAGAGACCCTCCATTGAACTAACTCTAGTTTAGTCAATGAACAGCATCTGATCAAATTGTGTTGCCAGCCTGATTCTGAGCGCCGCTCAGACGGCGAGCCGCTGCAGAAATCGCGCGAGTGCCGTTCCCACATCCTGAGCCATTTTCTGTGCCGTCGCGTCCCTGAGGTTGCCGGCGTCGTCGAAGCTCGCGTCCGTCGCGAGCGGCACGCGCCACTGCTGGGGCAGCAGGATCACGTTGATGGTGCCGAGTATCTGTCGAAGGTGAGTCTGCGAACGGATCCCGCCCACCGGTCCCAACCCGGCGGAGAGGAGTGCGGCGACCTTGCCGGTGAAGCAGGCGAGCGACGCCTCGCCCGGAGCGGGCCGTGACACCCAGTCGATGACGTTCTTGAGGACTCCGGTGACCGATCCGTTGTACTCGGGCGTCGCGATCAGCAGGCCTCGATGACTCAGGAACAGGTCTTTCAGCGTGATCGCGTTCGCCGGAAGGCCCTCCGAAGCCTCGAGGTCCCCATCGTAGAGCGGCAATGGAAAATCCCGCAGGTCGATCAGATCGACGGCGCCCCCAGCCGCACGCGCACCGGCCACGGCAATCGCGAGGAGCTTCTTGTTCAGCGAGTTGCTGCGAGTGCTGCCCGCAAACGCGAGGATCGTCGCGGGCTCGCTCACGGTCAGCGTTCGCTCGCCTTGCGTCCCTGGGCATCGACCGGCTCGACGATGAGTCCGCTGGGCTCCTTCAGCTCCGTCGTGAACTCCAGCGTGATTCCGTCGGGGTCGCAGAAATAGATCGAGCGCACCCAGGTGTTCTCGTCCTCGTTCTTCGTGACCCGAGCACCGCCCGGTGGGGGCTCGACGTCGGCGTGATTGACCACCTCGGTCACCTCCACGCCGCGTTCGATGAGCTTGCGGCGATATTCCTCGAGTTTCTCCGCAGGCACCTGGATCGCCACGTGATTCATCGAGCCGTGCGCGGAGGAGATGGAGCGCCCGCTGAGCGGCAGGGCATTGGCGCTGGCGACTCCAGGTTCGCCTCTGCGGGCGTCGCGAAACCAGAAAAACGCGAGCAGGTTGCCGTTGCCGATGTCGAAGAAGAAATGCTGTCCATAGCCTTTGGCCATGTCGAAACCCTTGACGACGCGCATCCCGAGCACGTTGGTGTA
>JBQTHP010000266.1:0-11948 GCA_052389755.1 Gammaproteobacteria bacterium | reverse complement strand
GCGCCGTTCCAGCGAGTCCAGCGGTTGATGACCTTGTCCGAATAGTCGCGCCGGCCGAAGCTGCCGTTGTAGCGCGCGAGCGCTTTCGCGACGTTGTTGCGTTCGCGCTTGAGATAGTGGCGCAGGATCGCGCAGCCCATGCGGATGTTCGGGGCCACTCGCGTCAACTCATGGCGCCGCATGCCGAGCTGTTCCGGCCAGAACGGCATGACCTGCATGAGACCTACCGCGCCCGCGCGCGACACGGCCCAGCGGTCGAAGCGGCTCTCGGTGTCGATCACGGCCATGACGAGGCCCGGCGGCAGCCGCGCCTCGCCCGCACGGTGCGCCTCGCAGTAGACGACCTTCAGGATCTCGAGCCGTTCGGTTTCGTCGCGCACGATTCGTCGCAGGCGAGGCTCCATCAGTTTGTACCAGACCGCGGAATCGTGACGGTCGGAAAAGCATTCGGCCTGCTTGATCGCGCGCGAGACGACGGACTTCAGCTCGGGATCGAGCTGCTGGTCGGCGCGAACGGCCCCGCTCGCCAGTGCCGCGACGCCCGCGAGCAGCCACGTGAGCGCCGCGCCTCGCAGATCAGCGCGGCAGGCGCGAGCGGATGAACGCGAGCGCATCGGCAAGCGGGAACTCTTCGCTTTCGGTGGCACGGCGATGCCGGTACTCGAGCTTGCCGGCATCGAGGCCGCGCTCGCCGACGACCACGCGGTGCGGAATACCGATGAGCTCGGCGTCCGCGAACTTGACACCCGGTCGCGCATCGCGATCGTCGTAGAGCACCTCGATGCCCGCATCCTCGAGCTCGGCATACAGTCGGTCGGCGGCCTCGCGCACACGGTGAGACTTCTGCAGATTGATCGGAACGAGCACCACCTGGAACGGAGCGATGGGATCCGGCCAGATGATGCCGCGCTCATCGTGATTCTGTTCGATCGCCGCGGCGACCACGCGCGTCACACCGATGCCGTAGCAGCCCATGTACGGCGTCACACTCCGACCGGCCTCGTCGAGCACGGTCGCCTGCATCGCTTCACTGTACTTGCGCCCGAGCTTGAAGATATGGCCGACCTCGATGCCGCGCGCAATCCGCAGGCGGCCGCGTCCGTCGGGCGAGGGGTCGCCCTCGACGACGTTGCGCAGATCGGCATATTGCGGCTCCGGCACGTCGCGTCCGAAGTTCACGCCGCTCAGGTGCCATTCGTCCTCGTTCGCGCCCACGACGAAGTCGGACATCGCGGCCACGGCGCGATCAGCGATGACGCGCCCCTTGAAGCCGCGCGGTCCGAGCGACCCCGGGCTCGCGCCGAACGCCTTGCCGATCGCCTGCGGCGTCGAGAACGCGAGCGGAACCTTGATCTCGGGCACTTTCTGCGCTTTGACGGCGTTCAGCTCGTGATCCCCGCGCAGGCAGAGCAGCACCGGCGCCCCGTCGGCGCCGTCGACTACCACGGCCTTGACCGTTCGTTCCGGGCCGACCTTCAGAAACGCGCAGAGCTCGGCGATCGTATGCACACCGGGCGTGTGCACGCGCTGCAGGCTCTCGCGCGCGGCTGCGCGCGGGCTCGCGGGCGCGACGGCCTCCGCCATCTCGATGTTCGCCGCGTAATCGGAGGCTTCCGAGAACGCGATCGCATCTTCGCCGGAGGAAGCGAGGACGTGAAACTCGTGCGAAACGCTGCCGCCGATCGCGCCCGGGTTCGCCTGCACCGCGCGGAACTTGAGGCCCATGCGTGTGAAGACGCGCGTGTACGCTTCGTGCATCGCCCGGTAGCCCTCGCTGAGGGAGGCTTCATCGAGGTGAAACGAGTAGGCGTCCTTCATTATGAATTCGCGCGCGCGCATCACTCCGAAACGCGGCCGGATCTCGTCGCGGAATTTCGTCTGGATCTGGTAGAGGTTCACGGGCAGCTGGCGGTAGCTCTTCAGCTCGCGCCGCGCGATGTCGGTGATCACCTCTTCGTGCGTCGGGCCGATGCAGAAATCGCGTTCGTGGCGATCCTTCAGCCGCAGCAGCTCGGGACCGAAGACATCCCAGCGTCCCGACTCCTGCCAGAGCTCGGCCGGCTGCACCGAGGGCATCAGGAGCTCGAACGCGCCCGCGCGATTCATCTCCTCGCGGATGATCGTTTCGACCTTGCGCAGCGTGCGAAGCCCGAGCGGCAGCCATGAGTACAGTCCTGCAGCGAGCCGGCGCGCGAGGCCGGCCCGCAGCATGAGCTGGTGACTGACGACCTCGGCTTCGGCCGGGGTCTCCTTGACGGTGTTTATCGGGTACTGCGAGAGCCGCATGCGCGGCGCGAAGTGTATCATCCGCGCGCAACCCGCTCGGCTACACCCCGTTCGCGATGGAGCCCGAAAACCCAGCGCCAGAAAGCCTCGGCAGGCGTCCTCGCAAGGGCATCTACCTTCTGCCGAATCTCTTCACCACCGCGTGTCTGTTCGCGGGGTTCTACGCCATCGTAGCGGCGATCGACGGCAACTTCGCGCGCGCCGGGATGGCGGTATTCGCGGCTATGATCTGCGACGGCCTCGACGGGCGCCTCGCGCGCCTCACGCGCACGGAGAGCACGTTCGGCAAGGAATACGACAGCCTCGCCGACATGGTCGCCTTCGGGCTCGCGCCGGCGATCGTCTCGTATCAGTGGGGCGTCGCTCGCATCACGGAATACGGCGAGGCGTGGGGTCGCGTCGGCTGGCTTGCGGCGTTTTTCTACGCCGTCGCCGCGGCGCTGCGGCTTGCACGCTTCAACGCGCGCGCCGCCACGTCCGACAAGCGCTACTTCGAGGGTCTGCCGAGCCCGTCGGCCGCGGCGATCGTCGCGGCGTTCGTGTGGTTCTCGAGCGAGTGGCGCGAACCCGGCCTCGTCGGCCTCGTGGAGGCCTTCTTCATCACCGCTGCGGCCGGAGCGCTGATGGTGAGCAGTTTCAGCTACCCGAGCTTCAAGCAGTTCGATCTCGACAGGCGCATCAAGTTTGCCTACATCATCCTGGTGCCGCTGTTCTTCGCGCTCATCGCGATCGATCCATCGACGATGCTGCTGTCGATGTTCGCAACGTACGCCATGTCTGCGCCCGTGCTGTGGGTGGGGCGCCGACTGCGTCGCATGATTCGCGGCGCCGCCTCGCCGGCTGCCTGATCGTATGCAAGCCAGGCGCGAACAGTATCTCGAGGCGCTCGGAATCGACGTGTGGGTTCCGCGGCAGCGGCGCGCGCCGGTTGCGCAGGCAGCGAGGCTCGAGCCGATCGCAGTACCTGCGCCGGCTCCCGTCTCGGAGCAGGACGCCGGGATGATCGAGTCGTGGCGCGCGCTGCGGGCCGAGGTTGCAGCGTGCACGAAATGCGCCCTGCACGCCACGCGCACTCAGGCCGTGTTCGGCGTCGGCGACATGCGCGCGGAGTGGCTCGTGATAGGCGAGGCGCCGGGCGCGGAAGAGGATCGTCGCGGCGAGCCGTTCGTCGGCCGCGCGGGGCAACTCCTCGATTCGATGCTGCGCGCGATCGATCTTGCGCGCGGGCACAACGTCTACGTGGCGAACGTCCTGAAGTCGCGACCGCCCGCGAACCGCGATCCCAAGCCGGATGAGGTCGCGGCATGCATGCCGTATCTCACGCGCCAGATCGCGCTCATCCGGCCGAAAGTCATCCTCGCCGTCGGGCGAATTGCCGCGCAAACCCTGCTCGAGACCGACGCGCCCCTTGCGCGCCTGCGCGGCCGCGTGCACCGCTTCGGCCCGCTCGATACGCTGCTCGTCGTCACGTATCATCCCGCGTATCTGCTGCGCTCTCCGGGCGAGAAGCGCAAGGCGTGGGAAGATCTCAAGTTCGCGCGCAGCGTGTTCGCCCGTGCCGGTGCTTGAATGGCCACTGCGCCGCATCTGCTCGAACCGACGCCGGATCTCACGATCCGTCAGATGACGGAGGCGGACGTGCTGGCGGTCGTTGCGATCGAGCGCGCGTCGTATCAGTTCCCCTGGAGCGAGGGCATCTTCCGCGATTGCCTGCGCGTGGGCTACGTCTGCCGATCGGTCGTGCTCGAGCGGCAGCTGATCGGCTACGGAATCATGAGTGTCGGTGCGGGCGAGATGCATATTCTCAATCTGTGCGTGCACGACGCGTTCCGTTGCCGCGGGGTCGGACGCAAGCTGCTCCAGTATCTGGTCGATCGCGGCGCGGCGGTCGGCATGGGTGAGGCGTTTCTCGAGGTGCGGCCCTCGAACACCGCGGCCATCCGGTTGTATCAGTCGCTGGGATTCGAGCAGGTCGGCGTGCGGCGCGGCTATTACCAGGCCGCGTCCGGCCGGGAAGATGCCGCCGTGTTCAAGCTGCCGCTACGCTGAAGGCCGCAATGACCGACCCCTCCGCCGAGATCGCGCGGCGTCGAACGTTCGCGATCATCTCGCACCCGGATGCCGGCAAGACGACGCTCACCGAAAAGCTGCTGTTGTTCGGTGGCGCGATCCAGATGGCGGGCACGGTGAAGGGCCGCAAGGCGGCGCGCCACGCGACCTCCGACTGGATGCGCCTCGAGCAGCAGCGGGGCATCTCCGTGACCTCGTCCGTCATGCAGTTCCCGTATCGCGACCGCATCGTGAATCTGCTGGATACGCCCGGTCACGAGGACTTTTCCGAGGACACCTATCGGACGCTGACCGCCGTCGACTCCGCGCTGATGGTCATCGACTGCGCGAAGGGCGTCGAGGAGCGCACGATCAAGCTCATGGAAGTGTGCCGGCTGCGCGACACGCCGATCATGACTTTCATCAACAAGCTCGACCGCGATGGGCGGGCGCCGGTCGAGCTGCTCGACGAGATCGAGCGCGTGCTACGGATCCAGACGGCCCCCATCACCTGGCCGATAGGCATGGGTCGCGAGCTCAAGGGCATCTATCACCTGCCCGAGGATCGCATCTACGTGTACGAGGCCGGCGAGCGCGGTCGCGTCGGGGAGAACCGCATGATCGACGGGCTCGCGAGCTCCGAGGCGCGGGAATTCCTGGGGGATGCCGCGCGGGTCTTCAAGGATGAGATCGAGCTCGTGAAAGGTGCGACGCATCCGTTCGATGCGGCCGCATATCGAGCGGGCCGGCAGACACCGGTGTTCTTCGGCTCGGCGATCAACAGCTTCGGGGTGGAGGAGCTGCTCGGCGCGTTCGTCACGTTGGCGCCGGCACCGCTGCCGCGCGAAGCCACGACGCGCACGGTGGAACCGCTGGAGGAGAAGCTGACGGGCTTCGTGTTCAAGATCCAGGCGAACATGGACCCGGGCCATCGCGACCGCATCGCGTTCATGCGCCTGTGCTCCGGCAAGTACGAGCGCGGCATGCGCCTCTACCACACGCGGTTCGGGAAAGAAGTGCGCGTCGCGGATGCGCTCACCTTCATGGCCGCCGAACGCGAGCAGGCCGAGGAGGCCTTCGCGGGCGACATCATCGGCTTGCACAATCACGGCACGATCAACATCGGCGAGACGTTCACCCAGGGTGAGCGCCTCGCATTCACCGGCATCCCGAACTTCGCGCCGGAGCTCTTCCGCCGCGCGGTCCTCAAGGATCCGCTGCGCGCCAAGGCGCTTTCCAAAGGCCTCGCCCAGTTGTGCGAGGAGGGCGCCACGCAACTCTTCAAGCCGCTGCGCAACAACGAGCTGATCCTCGGCGCGGTGGGTCAGCTGCAATTCGAGGTGGTTGCGTTTCGCCTGCAGGATGAGTACGGCGTGCAGTGCGTGTTCGACAACGTTGCCGTGCACACTGCGCGCTGGATCGACGGCGGCGACGAGCGCAAGCTCGAGGAGTTTCGCGCCAAAGCTCACGACAACCTGGCCGTCGATCACGCGGGTGCTCTGGTCTATCTCGCCCCGTCGCGCGTCAATCTGCAGCTCACCCTCGAGCGCTGGCCCGGAATCACCTTTCGCGAGACGCGCGAGCACTCGCTCGCGTGACCGCGCAGCCGCTCCGCAACGCGATCGTGAGCGCGAACCCCGCCACCACCGCCAGCGCGAGGGCGTCGAACGAGCCGGCACCCGCGGTGCCGGCGGCGTGTTGGCGTTTGACGACTTTCACTGGAGCGGTGCCTGTCCGGACACGCTCCTCGAAGGTTACGAGTTCCTTCTCGAGATTCACGATTAGCTGCTCGGCCGCGGCGTCGAAGCCGAACGACTGCTGATCACGCAGCTTCGCACCCTGCTCGACGGCCGTGCTCGTGTCGTGCAGGGCGCTGGTACCGGCAGCTCTCAGGAGGAGGGTTCGCGCCTTCGGCTCGATCACCGCGAGGTCGAGGAGCGTGTGAGTATCGTTGGTGCTGCCGCGGATGAAGTACGAACCGACGATCGTGAGATAGGCGACCGCCCGGTCGTTCTCGCCTCGATGGCTGACCTGGTCCGACGAAACGAGCGCGAACACGTCGATTCCCTGCAGCCTCGAGATCTGCTGCAGGCTTTCGTAGCCTGCCGACGAGGTGAGGTAGTGATCGGGCACGATCACGATGTCGCGCACGTATGGCAGCTTCCGGAAGCGATCCCGTACTTTCGTGAGGATCGACTCGCGCAGAGCGGCATCGGCGACCGATCCGGAGGCGGACGGCAGGAAGGCCAGTCCGACGGTCATCGGCACGGGTAGCACCGCCACGCTGTCTTGCGGCGGCAAACCGCCATCCGGATAGAGAAACTCCACGAGTGATGTCGTGCCGCTGCGCTCGCTGTCGCAGTTGAACATGCAGGATCCGAGCATCGCACAACCCGGCAGGCAGGCCGCGAGCGCGCAGGCGATGAGCGCGCGCGCGAAACTCGGCACACGAGCGATGGCCATGAGACTATCCTCCCGTTACTGAACGGTGCTCATTTACGCACAAAATTGAACGTTGATCAATTAGAAGTATTATGCGCGCGTGGGACGCCGCAATCTTCACAGCCGCGATGAGATCCGCGCGCTCGCGCTTCGTACCGCATCCGAGCTCGTCGAGGACGAGGGCGCCGCGGCATTGACGGCGCGCGAGGTAGCCCGTCGGATCGGCTACACCGTCGGCACGCTGTATCTGATATTCAAGAATCTTGACGATCTGATCGTGCACGTGAACGAGCGGACGGTGATCGAGCTCGAGCGGTCGCTCGAGGCCGTGAATCGAAGGACACGATCCCCGGATCAACGCATCAGGCTGCTCGCGGCGGCCTATCTCGGCTTCGCGCTCCTGCACACGAACCGTTGGCGCATGGTGTTCGAGCATCGCCTGCCGGAAGACCAGGACGCACCGCCTACCTACCGGGCGCACACGGCCGCGATCTTCGCGCTGGTGAAGGAGAACCTGCGCGCCCGAGTGCTGCGCCGCGGGAAGAGCTCGCTCGATGACACGGCGGTGGCGTTGTGGAGCGCCATTCACGGCATCTGCGTGCTCGCGGTGACCGGTAAGCTGCAGGCGGGCGGAACGACTTCCGTGCAGCGTCTGCTCGATGTTCTGCTCGACCGGTTTCTCGAGGTGACGCCGATCCGCCGTCGCAGGTAGCCTTGCAGGCGTGACCGGACTTTTCACGCGCCGCCCGGTGTTCTCGTGGGCACTCTACGACTGGGCGAACTCGGCATTCGCCACCACCGTCATGGCCGGGTTCTTCCCGCTCTACTTCAAGCAGTTCTGGAACGCGGGCGTGCCGGTCACCCAGAGCACGTTCCGCCTCGGGCTCGCGAACGGCGGCGCGAGCCTGCTCGTCGCGCTGATCGCGCCGCTCGTCGGCGCGATTGCCGACAAGGGCGGTGCGCGCGTACGGCTGCTCGCTCTCTTTACCGTGCTCGGCGCGGCGATGACCGCCGGGCTGTACCTCGCCGAAGCGGGCGAGTGGCTCGCTGCGGCGCTGCTGTATGCGGGCGCGTCGATCGGCTTTTCGAGCGCGAACCAGTTCTACGACTCCCTTCTCCTGGACGTCGCCGAGACGCACGAGCTCGATCTCGCATCGGGCTACGGCTACTCGCTCGGCTACCTCGGGGGCGGCGTGCTGTTCCTGCTCAACGTGCTCATGGTCACCCAGCCGGCGATGTTCGGCATAGCCGATGCGAGCACCGCCGTGCGGCTGTCGTTCCTCACGGTGAGCGTGTGGTGGATCGCTTTCACCATCCCGGCAGTGCTGTTCGTGCGCGAGCGCCGGCGCGGCGCCCCGCTGCCGTTGCGTGCGGCGGTTCGTGCCGGCGTCCGCGAGCTGCGCGAGACGCTGTCGCATCTGCGCGGCGATCGCACGCTTCTGTGGTTCCTGCTCGCGTACTGGTTCTACATCGATGGTGTGAACACCATCATGAAGATGGCCGTCGACTACGGGCTCTCGCTCGGTCTCGAGCAGGCGAGCCTCATCACGGCACTGCTCCTCGTTCAGTTCGTCGGATTTCCGGCCGCGCTTGCGTTCGGCTGGCTCGGGCAGCGTGTCGGCGCGCGCACCGGCATCTTCGTCGCCATCGCCGTGTACACGGGGGTAGCGGTCTACGCGTACTTCCTCGACTCGGAGATGGAATTCTACGGACTCGCAATCGTCATCGGACTCGTCCAGGGCGGTATCCAGTCCCTGTCGCGCTCGTTGTATGGCCGCCTCGTACCTCCCGGAAAGGAAGGCGAGTTCTTCGGTTTCTACAACATGATGGGAAAGGCGGCGGCCGTTCTCGGGCCGCTGCTCACCGGAACCGTCGCGCTGCTCACAGAAGATTCGCGGCTCGCGATCGTTTCGATCGCGGTTCTCTTCATCACCGGCGCCGCGTTCCTCACGCGAGTCGACGTATGCGGTGCCTCCGCGACGACTCACCAGCGAGCGGGATCGAGAGCGTAGAAATCGCGCAGCGCTGCGTACAGCGCCGGGTGGTGCCGCGCGAGCTCGCGCGGCTGCTCGAAGAATGTCTCGGTCGCGACCGCGAAGAACTCCGCCGGCTCCTCGGCGCCGTACGGATCGATCAGCGTGTCCTCGCCGCGCTCCACCGCGCCGCACAGCGCTTCGTACTCGTGCAGCAGACCACGATGCCATTCGGCGAGCTCACGCTGCTCCTTGAGGGGCGCGGTGATGGCGCCTTCCAGGCTGTGGTCGAGGTAGTGCGCGAACTCGTGCAGCACGACGTTGTACGCGTCGTCGCCGACACCCGATTCCTGCACGTCGCGCCAGGACAGAACGATGCGGTCCGTGTCCAGCGTCTGACCGGAGAGGGCGTGCTCGCCTTCGGTCACGACGCCGGACTCGTCCTCGTCGCGCTCGGGCACGACGAACTCATCGGGATACACCAGCACGCTGTACAGCGACGCATAAGCGCCCGGGTCGCGCTTCGAGACGAGGAGGCTGGCCTGCAGCGCGATCACGAGCCGCATCTCATCGGTGATCTCGAGGCCGTTGCAGCCGATGAAGCGCACGTCCGCCAGGAATGCGCGTACCCGCGGCTCGAGCGCGAGCCGCAGCTCGGTCGGCATGCGCCGATAGAGCGGCAGCGAGCGTTCGAGCTGAGCGCGCCACTGCGCCGGAAAAGGCTCCCGATGCGCCTGCCTCCGTCGCCATCTGCGCACCGCGCGCCAGACGAGAAAGGCGACGGCAGCAAACGTAACGAACGCCGCGAGAAATGCGAGCATGAGCCGGCGTCCGCCTTCCGCTTACCGCCCTCCGGTAAGAGGGTCACCGCGAGCGTGCAGCTTCGCGTTCTTCTCCGGCCGGAAGACGGAACGCGGAGGGCGGAAGGCGGAGACGTCGCGCGCGAAGGCGGCGACGGCATCGCGCGATCGGTCCGGAGCAGGTACGCCGAAGCGCAGCTGCGCATAGCGCGCCAGCAGCGGCGCGGCGGCGGGCGCTATCTCCTCTTGCTCGGCTTCGATCCGCGCTGCAAAGGCGGTCGGTCCTTCATGCGGTTCGCGTCTGAGCCCGACGCGCGCGAGCTTCCGGCAGAGCCGGGCATACGCGCGCGCAAGCCTGTCGGGCGGAGGCGCGCGCGGCGAGCGCGACAATTGCATGGCGATCCAGGCGAGCCACGCTCCGAGCGCAACGGCGAGGGCGATGCCGAGCTGCTGCCATCCGGGCGCGTCGAGACCGAGCCGCTCGAGAATCCCGAGCTGCGCGCGGAAATCGAAGCCGACGACGCGGTCATTCCACCACGCGTTGAGCGCGTCCCATGCGAGCAGCGAACGCGCGAGCCACGGCGTATCGCGCACGAAGCGCATCCGCGCCGAAGCGGCGTCCGGCAGCAGATCGAAGAGTCCGCGAGTCAGGCGCTCGGGCGCGACGACGCCGGTGGGATCGATGCGCGTCCAGCCACGACCCTCGAGCCACACCTCCGCCCACGCGTGCGCATCGGACTGACGCACGATGAAGTACCCGCCGATTGGATTCCATTCCCCGCCGAGATAGCCCGTCACCACGCGAGCGGGTACCCCGGCCGCGCGCATCAGCGTGACGTACGCGGACGCGAAATGCCCACAGAAGCCGCGCCGCGTGTTGAAGAGGAAATCGTCCACGGAGTCGAGATCGAGCCGCGGCGGCGTCAGCGTGTATTCGAAGCCGCCCGTGCGGAACATCTCGAGCACGTCGCTGGCGAACGCGGCATCGCCCGCGGCGGCGGCGCGCATCCGCGCGGCCAGCCGTTGCGTGCGCACGTTCCGCGCCGCCGGCAGTGCGCTGTCAATGCGGCGGCCGAGCGTCGAAAGCGGATCGAGCGCGCGCGTGCGGGTGTGCGAAACGTGCGCGTAGTGGCGTACCTGCGTGACCGGCTCGAGCGCGAGGAGCTGATAGTCCCACGCGAAGATGACGCCGCGATCCGGCGAGCCTGCGGGCATGTCGAGCGCGAACCACCAGTTGTTCGAGTGCGGCTCGAGCGCGACGCGATAGCGCACCGGCGCGCCCTCGTACTCAATGCGCGGTTGACGCGCGAACTGGCGCGGGACTCGGCGCCACGTGTAGCCGTCGAATTCGTGCAGCACCGGTCCACGCCAGTACCGCTCGTGCGGCGGGGGCGGCGCATCATCGAACCAAACGCGGAACGCTGGCGCGTCCGAGTCGGTGAGCTCCGTAATGCTGCCCGGGCTCATCGAATTGGAAAGCCCCGTGACCGCCTGCCCGGACTTCGGCAAGGCCCAGAAGGCACCCGGTATGCGCGGGAAAAACACGAACAGCATGAGCGCGAGCGGCGTTGCGAGCGCGAGGCTGCGCGCGGTGAGCCCGGCGGACTCCCGCCAGCGCAGCGTGCTCGACGGATGCGCGACGTAGAGCAGCGCGGTGCACGCCAGCCACGCATGCGCGGCGTACAGCGGGGCGCGCGTCAGATGCTGGCGATCGAGGCAGGCGGCGAGCAGCAGGAAGAGCGAAGCGAAGATGACGATGAGCTGGTCGCGCCGCGCACGCGTCTCCAGGAGCTTCACGGCTCCCATGACGACGAGGAGGGCGGTCCCGGCGGCAAGCCCGTTCAGCGTCCGGAACGTCCCGAGCACGGCAGCGACCAGCACGCACGTGATCGCGACGCGAACGGTGCGCACCGGCAGCCGCATCGATCGGTGCGCCGCAAGCCAGCACCAGAGTGCGCAGCCGAGCGCGATTGCGACGCACCAGAGCGGCAATCGATCGACGTGCAAGGCGACGCTCGCCGTAAACACGATCGCGGCGAGTGCCACCGGCCGCACGGCCGCGCGATTCACTCCTCGATCCCGTGCAGGGCGAGCGCCCGCAGACAGCGGTGCCGATGCGCAAGGCCGCGCCCGGCCTCGATCACGACCGCACTCACGGTGAGGCCGTACCGGTCGCCGCGCGCCTCCGCGTCCACGATCCAGCGCGCGAGCTGCTCGAGCCGGCTCTCCGCGTCGAGCCCGCGAACCAGGTCGAAGTCGAACATCCGGAGATCGTCCGCTGCCGCGCCGTACTCCTTCACCATGAGTGGCGCACCGCGCGCGAACGCCTTCCAGGCGACGCGGCGCGGAGAGTCCCCATCGCGGAAGCCGCGAAGCCCGAGCCACTCGTCGTCGCCGA
>JBQTHP010000265.1:0-14262 GCA_052389755.1 Gammaproteobacteria bacterium | reverse complement strand
GCAGCCAAGACGACTCAGACGGCTGACGGCTCAGACGCCTGACGGCCGGAAAAGAGCAAGAGCGTTGAGACGAGCGGCGACGGTCGTGCGAGCGGTGTGTGTTGAAGGCCCTGCGGCGATCGTGTTGCCAGGTGCCGAGCGCGGACGGCAGGCGCGAGAGGTGATAAGGGTCGGCCGTTACGGCGAGAGCTATAATGGACTACGAGCGCCCGGCCGCGCGAGGGGAAAGCCCGTCAGGGCTTCACCGGACCACGATCGCGCAGGGCCTTCAACGCGCACCGATCGCGTGCGTCCTCACTCTTCTCTTCACTCTGGCGGAATCATCTGAAATCAGCTGACTCCGCCGCAACGACGCAGTTCTTGCCATTCCCCTTCGCACGTCGCAGCGCGGCGGTGCTTGCCTTGAGCAGCGCATCGACCACGAGCTCGCGCGGCGGCACCACACTCGCGACGCCGGCGCTCAGCGTCACGTAGCGCTCGTTGCCTGCGTGTGGGTGGTGGATGAGCAGATCGCGCGTGCGCTGCACGACGATGTGGGCGTACTCCATTGCCTTGTCGAGCGAATCGCCCTGCGTGAGCACGGCGAAGCCGCCGCCATCCCAGCGTCCCACGAGGTCGCTGCCGCGGCGATAGGATCCGGCGATGATGCGCGCCACTCGCCGGATGCAGGCATCGCCCGCGGAACGGTCGAACGTGCCGTTGTACGAACCGAGGTGGTCGATGTCGAAGAGCACGAGGCCGACCTCGTGCGAGTCGCGCTGCGCGAGATGCCAGTCGCGACGCAGGAGCTCCTCGAAGTACTGCCGCGAGTGCAGTCCCGTGAGCCGATCCTCCCGCAGCCAGGACGGCAGGCCCTGAGCGGCGCGCTCCTGCTTCAGTCGCTCGCTCGCATCGCGGTGATACCCGATCCAGTGCGTGACCTTGCCTGAGCCGTTGCGATAGGGCTGCACGAGCATCTCGTTCCAGAACACGACGCCGTCCGGGCGATAGTTGCGGAGCAGCACGCGGCACGCCTCGCCGCGCGTGAGCGCATCCTTCAACCGCTGACGCGCTTCCTGATCGCGGTCGTTGCTCTGGAGCATGCGCAGATTGCTGCCGAGCAGCGCGCTCAATGGATAACCGCAGAGCTGCGCGAACGCCTCGTTGGCATAGACGACCGGAAAATCGGGCGCGGAGGCATCGCATACCACGATGCCTTCCGGCGCAGCTTCGACGACGCTGCGCCAGCTCTCGGCCGTGAAGTTGTTCATCCTTCTTCGCCCGACTCCAATGTGAGGGGCGGCTGCGCGCTGCACCGGGCGAGCGCCTCTCGGCACTCAGCCCAACGGCTGGACGCAAGCAGCTCCTGGCGCTGCAGCCCATCCCGGCCTCGCAAGCGCACGAGCCGCAGCCGGGAAGCAGGCTCCGGCTCCGCTTGCAAGCGATCGAGGACCGAGATTACTGCGGCCCGATCGTTGCAAACCGGCAATACGTCACATCCCGCCGCGAGCGCCCGCTCGGCCCGGGCGACGACGTCGCCAAATGCCGCGGCTCCGGCCATCGAGAGGTCATCCGCGAATACGACCCCTTGAAACCCGAGCTCCCCCCGCAATACGGTCTGGATCCATCGCGGGGAGAGGCTCGCCGGCAGCGCGTCCACCGCCGGAAAGAGCACGTGCGCCACCATGACGCCCGCCAGGCCGTTCGCGATGAGCCGTCGATACGGCGCAAGATCGGGCTCGAGGTCGACGAGCACCCGGCGATCGACGGGCAAGGCGAGGTGCGAATCGGCGATCACGGCGCCGTGGCCGGGAAAGTGCTTGGCGATAGCGGTCATGCCGGCATCGCGCATCCCGTGCATGTAGGCCACCGCGAGCTCCCCGACGACCGCGGGGCGCGCGTGGAAGGCCCGATCGCCGATGATCTCGCTCACGCCGTAGTCGAGATCGACGCACGGCGCGAAGGAGAGGTCGACGCCGTGCGCGCGCAGCTCGGCTGCCATGAGCCAGCCCATGCCGCGCGCCAGCTCGAGCCCCGCGCGCGAATCGAAATCGTACCCGTGCCCGATACGGCGCGCGGGCGGCAGGCGGGAGAACCCGTCGCGGAATCGCTGCACGCGCCCACCTTCGTGATCCACCGCGACGATGAGCGCCGGCGAGCGCGCTGCATGGACGTCGGCGACGAGGCGCGTAAGCTGATCGGGCTCGACGTAGTTGCGCGTGAACAGAATCACGCTGCCTACGAGCGGATGACGCAGCAGCTCGCGCTCCTCCACCGCGAGCTGCGGACCCGCGAGGTCGATCATCAGCGGTCCGAGGGTCATTGCGCAGGCTCCAGCACCGCCAGGGACTCGACGTGCGTGGTGTGCGGAAACATGTCGATCACGCCGGCCGCCTGCACGATGAATCCATGCTCGTGAACGAGCACGCCGAGATCGCGCGCGAGACTGCCCGGATGGCAGGACACGTACAGCGCGCGTTGCGGCGCGAGCCGCGCGACCCACGGAAGCACCGCGAGCGCACCCGCCCGCGGCGGATCGAGCAGCACATGCGTGAATCCTCCGCGCATCGCGCTCGCCTCCGCAGAAGGCGGCACGGACAGATCCGCCCGGTAGAAACTCGCATTGTCGATGCCGTTGGCGCGCGCATTCGCACGAGCCCGTTCGACCAATGCGGCATCGCCCTCGATCCCGACGACCGCACCCGCGAGCCGCGCGAGCGCAAGCGTGAAGTTGCCGAGCCCGCAGTAGAGATCGAGCACGCGCGAGCCGCTCGTCGGCTGAAGCAGCTCGACCGCGCGCGACACGAGCGCGCGGTTGATCGTGCCGTTCACCTGGACGAAGTCGGTGGGCGAGAACCGCAGCGCGAGATCGAACTGCGGCAGACGATACTCGAGGTCGTCGTTCGCGCCCGGCGCGGACCCGAGCGCGCGCAGCGACTCGAGCCCCCCCTCCTGGATGTACCAGCGAACTCCGTGCGTAGCGGCGAACGCGTGCAGACGCGATTCGTCCTCGGGCGTCGGCGTCTTAAGCGCGCGCAGCACGAGCGCAGCGCCGTCGTCGGCCACGGAAATCTCGACCTGTGGGACGCGATCGCGGATGGAGAGCTGGGTGAGAAGCGCCGAAAGCGGCTCGATCAGCTCACCGATCGGCGGCGCGAGAATCTCGCAGCGTCCAAGCGCCGCGACGTAGGAGGTCAGCCGCTCGCGAAAGCCGACGACCACTCTGTGCTTCTTCGCCACATACCGGGCCCCGAGGCGAGCCCGCCGTCGATAGTTCCATTCCGGTCCCCGCAGGGGCGGGAGCCACGTCGCGGGGCACACTTTGCCGATCCGGTCGAGCGCGTCTCGCAGCTCGTCCTCCTTCGCTGCAAGCTGCGCCTCGGGCGCAAGGTGCTGCAGGGCGCAGCCGCCGCACACGCCGAAATGGGCGCATTTCGGGTGCACGCGCGCCGGCGATGGCTCGAGGACGTCGAGCAGCTCCGCGTCATCGTGCTGCCGGTGCCGCTTCACGCGCCGGAAGCGCACTGTCTCACCGGGGAGTGCGCCGGGGACGAACACGGTCTTGCCGCCGCGAACGATGCCCGCGCCGTCGTGATTCAACGCCGCGACGACGCCGCTCTCGGACGCGGCGGCCGCGTGCACCGTCACGGCGGCGACTCCCATGCGCGCAGATACTCCCCGAAGTGCGGCTCCCGGGAGCTGCGCAGGAACGTCCGAACGCGCTCCACCTCCTCCCCGTAACGCTCGCGCGTCAGGCGCGCGCGCATCAGCTCGAAGCGCAGGTAGACGAGATAGGTGTTGATCACGTCGGTTTCGCAGTAGCGGCGGATGCGGTCGAGATTGCCCGCGAGGTACGCCTCCCATACCTGTGCCCCGGAGAAACCGAGCTTGCCGGGCAGCCCCAGCAACGCCGCGATGTCCTCGAGCGAGGCCCGCGCGCGATTCTGATAGGCGGAGAGGACGTCCATCAGATCCATATGCCGCCAGTGGAACCGGTTCAGGTAGTTGTTGTAGCGAAACGAAGAATCGGCGTCGCCCGTCTCCCAGTAGCGCTCCGCCTGCACGCCGGCCTTCAGCGCGCGATAGTGCAGCACCGGCAGATCGAATCCACCGCCGTTCCACGAGACGAGCTCCGGGGAATACTTCTCGATGCCGTCGAAGAAGCGACGTACGAGCTCTTCCTCAGGGCTCGAGAGATCGCCGACGCTCCACACGATGAACTTGTCGTCCGCGCGCCGCGCGCAGGAGATCGCGACGATGCGCTGCTGCTCGTGTGCCAGGAATTCAGTGCCGTTCTCCTGGCGCCGTCGCGCGAACATCGCCTTCGCGACCTCCGCATCCGACAGCCCGGCGAGCCCATGGATGCGCCGCCCGAGCTCGATGTCGGGGACGGTCTCGATGTCGAACACGAGACAGTTCATGAGCGCTCAGGAGCCTGTTCCACTACCGGCTTTCATCAGCACGGCGAACGCCACGACGAGTCCCGATTCGTCGGTGAGGCTCACGTGGCCGTCGCCGATGCCGAGCGAGCGGCGCACTCGCTCACCGCGCTCGGAGAAGATCACCTCAGGCCTGCCCCAGGAGTTCTGCACGACGCCCACGTCGCGTATCCACACGCCGTGCGCAAACCCGGTGCCCATCGCCTTGACGATAGCCTCCTTGGCGGCGAAGCGCATCGCGACGAACCGGGCCGGGCGGCGGGTGCGGGCGAGCTGCGCCTGCTCCTCGGGCATCAGGAGCCGCTTCACGAAGTGCTCTCCGAATCGCTCGAGCGTGCGCTCGATCCGCTCGGTCTCGAGCATGTCGATCCCGATGCCGAAGATCATGTGCGCGCCGCGACCATGAGCGCCTTCATGGCGCGCACCGCCTCCGAGAGCCCCCCGAAGATTGCACGTGACATGATGGCGTGTCCGATGTTGAGCTCGACGATCTCCGGGATGGCCGCCACCGGCTGCACGTTGTGATAGTCGAGTCCGTGGCCGGCATGCACCTCGATGCTCAAGGCCGCCGCACGGCGCGCGGCTGCCCGCAGGCGTTCGAGCTCGACGGCACGCTCGCCGCCGCGCGCCTCCGCATACGAGCCGGTGTGCAGCTCGACGACCGGCGCGCCGATCTGCGCCGCGGCGTCGATCTGCTGAGCATCGGGGTCGATGAACAGCGCGACGCGCACCCCCTGCGCCGCGATGATCGCGACGGCTTCTTTCAGACGCTCGATCTGGCTCGCGGCGTCGAGCCCGCCCTCGGTCGTCACCTCCAGGCGGCGCTCCGGCACGAGGCAGCAATCCTCGGGGCGCACCGAGCGCGCGATGTCGAGCATCTCGTCCGTGACGGCCATCTCGAGGTTCATGCGCGTCTTGCTCAAGCCGCGCAGCGCGCGAACGTCTTCGAGCTGGATGTGGCGCCGGTCCTCGCGCAGATGCAGGGTGATGTTGTCCGCCCCCGCGGCTTCCGCCACGAGCGCTGCGTGCACCGGGTCGGGATTCCGCGCGCGGCGCGCCTGCCGCAGCGTCGCCACGTGATCGATGTTGACCCCGAGAGCGATGAACGCGTGCTTCATTTGGAATGGTCCGGCGACGGCGTCGTGCTCCGACGAGCGACCGCGCGCGCGACGGTTCGCGTCGCGAGCTCACGCCCCTCGAGCAGCTCGCCGAGCGCACTCTGCAGAAGGCGCCGCGAGTCTTCGAGCGATCGTTGATCGCCGAGCTCCCCGCTCGCAAGCGCAAGAAGCGAGGTGCCCGCGATTGCGCCGGGCGCATCGGCAACGGTGAGAAACAGGCCCTGCGAGGGCTGGAAGTGATAATAGGAGGACGCGTCGATGCTGCGTCCGCTCCGCGTCTCGACCGCAAGCTCGAGCCCGTATCCGGTCGCCTCGAGCAGGCGCTTCTCGAAGAGCCGCAGGGTGCGATCGAGCGGCGTGTCCGAGCGCAGGCCGGCGACGGCCTCGTGGTACGCATCGAACAGCGCGGGCAGCGGATCGTGGCGCGTCGTGAGCTTGAGCAGCAGCTCGTTCAGATAGAACCCCGCCATGAGCCCGCGCGAGGGCAAGCCGCTCTCACCGCCTCCGCTCTCCGCGCCGATGAGCTGCGCAGCCTCGCCGCGCCCGCTCCACGACAGGAGCAGGAGACGGAACGGCTGCATGAGCGCGGCCAGCTTCGCCTTCGGGCCGCGCACCCCGCGCGCGAACAACGACAGGCGGCCGTACTCGCGCGTGATGACTTCGAGTATGCGACTCGTATCGCGATACGGGCGATGGTGCAGCACGTACCCCGGCGTCAGCTGTACACGATGTGGATTCCTGGGCATTACGCTCACTCGAGGCCGAGCTGGTGAAGCGCGCGTGCGCTGTCGGCCCAACCCTCGCGCACCTTGACCCACAGCTCGAGATGCAGCCGCGATCCGAGCAGACGGTTCAGTTCGATACGTGCGGCTCGACCGATGCGCTTCAGGCGTTCGCCCCGGGCGCCGATCACGATCGGCTTGTGCCCCGCACGGTCCACCCAGATGACTGCCGAGACGGAAAGCCGTCCCTCCTCCTCCTCGATCCGCTCCACTTCGACCGCGATACCGTACGGCACTTCGCGGTCGAGCTCGAGCGTGAGCTTCTCGCGGATCGTCTCCGCGATGCGGAAACTGCGGTCGCGGTCGGTCACCTGCCCGCGCGGGAAGAGCGGCGGCGATTCCGGAAGGTGCTTCGCAATGGCGTGCGCGAGCGCCTCGACGTTGTCGCCTTTCGCGGCCGACAGCGGCACGATCTCGGCGAACTCGAAACGCTTGCCGAGCTCCGCGAGGAATGGCAACAGGCGCGTGCGCGAGCGAAGCTTGTCCATCTTGTTGACGGCCACGAGCGCCGTGCGGCCGCTGCGGCGGATGCGGTCGAGCACCGCCTCGTCCTCTTCGGTCCAGCGCGACGCCTCGATGACGAGCACGGCGACGTCGGCGTCCTCGAGCGCCGCGGCGGCGGTCCGGTTCATCGCGCGGTTGAGAGCGCGCGCGTGGCCGCGGTGCAGGCCCGGGGTATCGACGAAGGCGATCTGCGCATCCGGGAGATGGCGCACGCCGAGCACACGATGACGCGTCGTCTGCGGCCGCGGTGTGACGATCGACAGTTTCTCGCCGACGAGCGCGTTCAGCAGCGTCGACTTGCCCACGTTCGGACGTCCGACGAGCGCCGCAAAGCCACACCGAAACGCCTGCGCGCTCACGTCGTGCCGACTCCCGATTCCGTCTCGAGCTCCTGGAGCAGGCGCTCGGCCGCCTCCTGCTCCGCGCGGCGGCGGCTCGATCCGCTGCCGTGCGCGACGCGCCCCAGCGCCCGCACTTCGCAGCTCACGCAGAACCTCTGCGCGTGGGGCTCCCCGTCGATGCGCTCGACCGCATAGCGAGGCAGCGCGATGCCCCGCGCCTGCAGCAGCTCCTGGAGGCGCGTCTTCGCGTCCTTCAGTGCCTCGGGCGCCGGCAGGGCCGCGATGCGCGTCGCGAAGCGAGCATCGATGAACTGCCTCGCCGCATCGAGCCCGCCGTCGACGAAGAGCGCGCCGCACAATGCTTCGAGCGCATCGGCGAGGATCGATTGCCGGCGGAATCCGCCGGTCTTGAGCTCACCCGAGCCCATCTGCAGCTCTTCGCCGAGCGCAAGCTCCTGCGCCACGCTCGCGAGCGGCTCGCTGCTCACGATCCGCGCGCGCAGACGGGTGAGATCGCCCTCGGACGCTTCCGGAAACTCGCGGTACAGGCGGTCCGCGATGACCAGGTTGAGGACGGCGTCGCCGAGAAACTCGAGCCGCTCGCCATTCGGTCCAGCGGCGCTGCGGTGCGTGAGCGCGGCGGCGAAGATGTCCCGATCGCGCGGCTCGTAACCGAGCCGCTCCCGAACCCACGTGCCCGGCCAGTCCGCGTCCCTCATCGGTCCTTCAGCGCAGCTCGACCGTCCTGTCGAAGGCCACGAGCAGCGAAACGTTCGAAAACAGCGGCGCCACGTCTTCGTAGGCCGCCTGCATGATCCACGTCTGTCCATCCCGCCGGATCACGATCTCCTTGACGGTGGGATAGTTCACACTCTCCACGTCGAACCGCTTCTCGATCGAGCTGCGGAGCTGCTGGGCCGTGACCGACTGGTCGTCCTGAAAATCGACGGCGGTCTGCTCGAGGGACCGCGCGACCTTCATGTAGTTGAGGTATACGGGTGCGAGCCGGATTCCGGCGTACCCGACCACCGCGATCGGAACGAGGAGAAACAGCCACCCAATGACCGTGATGCCGCGTTGCCTGTGTCGCATCCTCGCCCCCTGAAAAACGGACCATCATTCGATGCGCATTCCGATGCGGCTCCAGATCGGGCCGCCCGAACGCTGCAGGTCCCAATTGAACCAGATTCGAGTCGCCTTGCCGACCAGGTTTTCCTGCGGCACGAAGCCAAAATACCGCCCATCCTGGCTGTTGTCGCGATTGTCGCCGATCATGAGGAAATGTCCGGGCGGCACGACGATCTCGGCGGTGTCGCCGCGATCGGGAAACCCGGCGAACTCCGGCTCAACGCACACGTAGCTTCGCACCTGGCTGCGATTGCAGCTCGCCAGCGGCTCGACCGCGATATCGCCCGCGGTCGGACAATACATGATGAGGTGCTCGTGCTGTCCCAGGCGCTCGGCGGCAAGCCGCATGCCTTCGTAGCACCCATCCCCGTACAGACCGCGATCGGCCGCGGGCACCGGTTCCCCGTTGATGATGAGGTGATCGTTCTGCACGCGGACGCGGTCGCCCGGCAGGCCCGCGAGCCGCTTGATGTAGTTGACCGACGGATCGGCCGGATAGCGGAATACGACCACGTCGCCGCGTTGCGGCTCGCCCATCGGCACGACCTCCGTGTTCACGACCGGCAACCGCAGCCCGTAGGCGAACTTGCTGACGATGATGAAATCCCCGTCGAGCAGCGTCGGCATCATGGAGTCGGACGGGATCCGGAATGGCTCGAACACAAAAGATCGCAGCACGAGGACCACGACCGCAACGGGGAAGAAGCTGCGGGCGTAGTCCACGGTTCCGGGCTCGGGGATCGCCTGCGGATCCTTGCCCGCGGCGCGCGCAGCGTTCGCGCGGGCGCGCCGGAACACTGCCACATCGAGCAGCCAGACCATTCCCGTGGTTCCTGCGATCAGCAGCAGAACCAGGCTGAAATCGAGGCGCTCCGCGACGAGGAGCCGGATGACGGCGGCGCCGATGAGCACGGGCAGCGCGTAGTACGCGATCGCCACCGCGGCCGGATCGCGCGCCGGCTGCGGGGCAGCCGCGATCTGCCGGCGCGGCCGGAAGAACCAGTCATCGAGGACGGCGATGAGCCCGACCGGGACGGCCAGCCAGCTGAGGAAGGCGACGATGCTTGTCAGCATGCGCGCCGGCCCCCGCCTTCCGCCTTCCGCCTTCCGGTCAGAGGCTCATCGCAAGCGCAAGGGTCCACGGTCTTATCCGGCCGGAAGACGGAAGGCGGAAGGCGGAAGGCGGTCATGACTTTCGTCCCACCTTCAAGACTGCCAGGAACGCTTCCTGTGGAATTTCCACCTGCCCGACCTGCTTCATGCGCTTCTTGCCTTCCTTCTGTTTCTCGAGGAGCTTGCGCTTGCGCGTGACGTCGCCGCCGTAGCACTTCGCGAGCACGTTCTTGCGTAGCGCTTTGACCGTCGCCCGCGCGATCACGTGCGTGCCGATCGCCGCCTGCACCGCCACCTCGAACATCTGCCGCGGAATCAGCTCCTGCATCTTGTCGACGAGCTCGCGGCCGCGGTCGTAGGCGCTCTCGCGGTGGATGATGATCGAGAGGGCATCGACCCGATCGCCGTTGATCAGGATGTCGAGCTTTACGAGCGGCGCCGCCTGGAAGTGGCTGAACTCGTAGTCGAAGGACGCGTACCCGCGGCTCGCCGACTTCAGGCGGTCGAAGAAGTCGAGCACCACCTCGGCGAGCGGCAGCTCGTACTGCAGGGAGACCTGGGTACCCAGATAGAGCATCTTCTTCTGCGCGCCGCGCTTGTCGTTGCAGAGCTTCAGGACCGCGCCGACGTGGTCGGGCGGCACGAGGATGCTTGCGAGGATGATCGGCTCGCGGATCTCTTCGATCTCGTTCGCGCCGGGCAGCTTCGCGGGGTTGTCCACGTACTCTACTGCCCCGTCCACGCGGGCCACCTCGTACACAACGGTCGGGGCGCTCGTGACGAGATCGAGCTCGTACTCGCGCTCGAGCCGCTCCTGCACGATGTCCATGTGCAGCAGGCCGAGGAATCCGCAGCGAAATCCGAAGCCGAGCGCGCCCGAGACTTCGGGCTCGTAGTGCAGCGCCGAATCGTTCAGGCGCAGCTTGGCGAGCGCATCCCGGAATTTCTCGTAATCGTCGGAGACGATCGGAAAGAGGCCGGCGAACACGCGCGGCTTGATCTGCTTGAAGCCGGGCAGAGGCACGGGGCTCGGTCGATGCTCGTTCGTGATCGTGTCGCCGACTGGCGCGCCGTCGATCTCCCTGATGCCCGCGACGACGAAGCCCACCTCGCCTGCGCCGAGCTCCTGCTGCGTCACGGGTTTCGGGGTGAACCGACCGAGCTTGTCGATGGCGAAGCTGCGCCCCGTCGACATCACGCGGATCTTCTCGCCCGTGCGCAGCGTGCCGTTCATCACGCGCACGAGGGACACGACGCCGACGTAATTGTCGAACCACGAGTCGATGATCAGCGCCTGGAGCGGAGCCTCAGGATCGCCCTTCGGCGGCGGTATCCTCGCCACGACGGTTTCCAGCAGCTCCGCGACGCCCTCGCCCGTCTTGGCGCTCACCTTGGCGGCATCGCCCGCCTCGATCCCGATGATCTCCTCGATCTCCTTTTTCACCCGCTCGACGTCGGCCGACGGCAGATCGATCTTGTTGATGACCGGCACGACCTCGAGGCCCTGCTCGAGCGCGGTGTAGCAGTTCGCGACGCTCTGGGCCTCGACGCCCTGCGACGCATCGACCACGAGCAGCGCGCCATCGCACGCCGCGAGCGAGCGGGAAACCTCGTACGAGAAGTCGACGTGCCCCGGCGTGTCGATGAGGTTCAGCTGGTATCGCTCGCCGTCGCGCGCGTCGTAGAAGAGCGTGACGCTCTGCGCCTTGATCGTGATGCCGCGTTCGCGCTCGAGATCCATGGAATCGAGCACCTGCTGCTGCATCTCGCGCGCCTCCAGGCCGCCGCACATCTGGATGAAGCGGTCGGCGAGCGTCGATTTGCCGTGGTCAACGTGCGCGATGATGGAGAAATTGCGAATCAGCCGCATCGGGGGGAGGAGCCGCGGAGGTCAGGTATGCCGCGGTAGCCATGCGGCGGCGCGCATTATACGGAAGAAAGGGCCACCGGCTTCCGCCTTCCGCCTTCCGCCTTCCGGCCGGAGGAAGACGGCTCAGATGACTCAGATGTCTACGACGGCGAAGACGCAAGAGCGGTGAGTCGAGCGGGGACGTTCGTGCTTCCGCCGTCAGCCTTCAGTCCTCAGCCGAGCTCCTCCGCAACAGGCGGAGAAGCTCTACCGCATCCAGGCGGTGGCGACAGACGACCGCGTCGTCGAGGAGCAGGACCGGGACATTGAGGCCGTAGCGACGAGCGAGGTGCGCGTCCGAGTCGACGTCGACTACGTCGATCGGCGGAAGCGGCGCGCGGGAGCGTAGCTCCTCGAGATCGCGCAGCATCTCGTCGCAGAGCTCGCACCCATCCCGATGAACGACGACCAGGCGCGGGGGCACGCGCAAACGCCTCGCCCGTGTCAGCGGCGCGGCGGCTGGATCGTGACCCGCCCGGCTTTGAGGGAATTCGCGATGAAGCGGACGGTCTGCGGCGGAACCTCACCGACTACCGTCAACTTGCGACCGTCGACGACGGTGGAAAAAGTCGACGACGATCCGACGCGCGCCGGCCCGGACAACGCCTCGCCCTCGACGCTCTGCACGCGCTGCTCGACGAACACGGACACGGACGCGAGCCCGTCGGTGAACACCAGATGTTCGACGGGATCGCGCGAGCCCGGCATGGTCTGCGCCGCGCGCATGGTCATGCGAAAGCCGGGGGGCAGGCGCAGCGCGTCCCAGAGAGTGGGTGTCGCGACCGACGCGCGCGCCCCCTCGTTGCGCAGCCACTGAAACCCTTCGGCGGACACGTCGGGACGGAATGCCCCGTCCGGGATGCTCGACGGGAGCTTCAGGCTCGAGAAAACGATCTGTTCGATCACCCGTCCCTTCGCATCGCAGAGCTGCGTGCGGATCGGCATCGCTGTGGATTCGTCGATCCACAGTTTGTACCCGTAGCGGAACTCGTCCTTCGGGTTCACGGCGATGACGCGCGTGTCGCGACGGTTGATGCGCGTGCGGCTCACCTCGCTGATGTCGTAGAACGCCGCGGTGGCCGCGTCGAAGGACGGCAGCCCGCCGAGGAACGGGCCGTCCGCCGCGCGCCTTTCGACCAGCACGATGCGCCGATCGGGCAGATAGCAGGTGAGCTCGGTGCCCGTGCGGATGAACTCGCGGCCCGACCCGTCGAGCGAGACGAGCCGCTCCGTCACCTCGCCGTCCTTTACGCGGTGGATGATCCGAAGGTTCTCCACCTTGCCGCCGCGCTGCCAATGCTGAAACTCGCCTTCGTAGTTGTTCTGGGTCAGCGCCTGATTCATGCGCTCGAGCCACTGGGCCGGCTCATCGGCCGCCGCGCTGCCGGCAACCGACAGGAGCGCGGCCCAGCCGACGGGAAAAGACTTAGCGATCTTGCGGCGCATCGGCGCTCCTGCCGGTATCGAACACGGTGTCTTCCGCGACAGGCGCTTCGTCCGAAGCACCCGCGTCGCTCGCCATGAGTGTCGAGAGGGTATTGCGACGCACCAGCGGCGCGGAGAATTCGCTGTGTGCCACGACATAGTTGGCCAGCTCGGCTGTGGGAATGATGGCCGGGGGCTCGATGACCGTGGGAACGGTATAGCTGTCGGGCTCGCTCGAGGCGACGATGGCGGCCGGAGATACCGCACCGGTGCCCTGATCGGCCACGAGTGTGTCGCCTGGCAGGCCCTGGGTGCGCAGCCAGAGAATCGAGAGCGCCGCGACGCCTGCTGCGACTGCGCCGCCTGCGAGCGCCTGCTGCCACCGATTGAACCGCGCACCACCCGCGCCCGAGGCGACGCGCGAGCCTTGAGCCAGAGCGGGTTCGGAGGCGAGCGCCACGCTGACGCGCTGGGCCACGCCGGTATCGAGGCGCACGCCGCGATCGGCGCGGACCGCGGCCGCAATGAGCGCGTAGCGGCTCCAGCGGGTCTTGAGCTCGCGATCCCGCGACAGCCGCCTCGCGAGCAGCTCGCACTCGCCCTGCGGCAACTCGTCGTCGAACATGGCCGACACCTGACTGTCGAGCTCTTCGTTACTCATCCCAACTCCTCGGCGCGACCCAGTCCGCCTTCGAATACTTCACGCAAACGGCGATCGATCGCCTCGCGAGCGCGAAAGATCCGCGAGCGCACGGTGCCGACCGGACACTCCATGGCGGCCGCGATCTCTTCGTAGGACAGGCCCTCGATCTCGCGGAGGACGATCGCGGTGCGCAGGTCCTCCGGCAACGCCTCGATGGCGGAGTTCACCGTGGCGCGGATCTCATCCGTCAGCACCAGGGCCTCGGGCGTTGCTGAATCTTTCAACCGCGCATGCATCTCGTACGATTCGTCCGGATTCTGGAGGTCGAGCGCATAGTCGATCGGACTTCGATCGCGCGACACGAGAGCATTCTTGGCGGTGTTGATCGCGATGCGATACAGCCAGGTATAGAACGCGCTGTCGCCGCGGAACTGCGGCAGTGCGCGGTAGGCCTTCACGAAGGCCTCCTGGGCTACATCCTCGGCGTCGACCGGATTGCGCATGTAGCGCATGACCAGCTTCACCACTTTGTGCTGGTACTTGAGCACCAGCGCGTCAAATGCCCCCTTGTCGCCGCGCTGCACGCGACGAACCAGGCTGAGATCACTCACGTCGGCGCTCATGCGCGCCCTCTACTCCCATGAAGAAGGCCGCCGCGCCGCGACCGGATAGACCTCGAGACCCCACCAAAAGTTCAGGCGGGCGCCCTGTTACGGGCGACGAACGTGTGACGCCGTTCGCGAACTGCGCAAGTCTAGCCCAACTTGCGCAGTTGGCGGCCGATAGCGGCATTTTTCAACGATAGCACTGCAAGCGGATCAGAGGGTTGAGGCGCTGCGCGCGCGGATTTGGGCGTGTAGTGCCGACCTTGGGTGTTTTCT
>JBQTHP010000264.1:0-17478 GCA_052389755.1 Gammaproteobacteria bacterium | reverse complement strand
AGATCGCGCGCTTCCTGAGCTCGTTGGACACACGCACCTGGCCGTAGCCAGGCTGTTCCAGGGCAAACTCGATCACCGCCTTCTCAACAACCGGGTCGGCACGGTTCTTCAGGTTCGGCTTGCGACGCGAAATCTCCGCCAGAGCCGCCTCGCCGCCGGTCTCGTGCAGTTCCTTGAACCGATAGAAGCTGTCACGGCTGAAGCCCATCACTTTGCAGGCCTCGGAGACACTGCCCAACGTCCGCGCTAGCTTCAGCAGCCCGAGCTTGTTCTTGATGATCTTCTGATCCTGGGTCATCTGACTTCTCCTGCGTACCACTACGCATTAGGATAATGTCAGATCAAGTCGTAGCTAGTGCAGCTGATTGGCGCGGAAGGTCTCGGTGGAGAGCCGATCGGCGAAGAGATTGAGCTGCGCTTCCTTGATGCGGTTCTCCATCTCGCCGCGGGCACAGTAGAGCTCCTCGTACAGCTCGCGCATCGGCCAGTCCGACGCTGACAGCGAGGTCACGATGAAGCGCGGGTTGACCTTGTCGCCGGTCTGCTCTGCTTTGGCCACCACGCGCCGCGTGCGGCTCCAGCTGCGCCGGGTGCGATAGCTCAGCTCCTTGAAGCGCCGCGCCGGGCGCGCAGTCTGCGCACACTCCAGGGCCGCCTCGTGCAGCTCGGCGCCGATGGCGCGCACCAGACGAGTGTTGCGGGCCAGCCCGAACACGTAATCCACCGCATTTTGCTCGCACCAGCTCATCAGCTCCTCACGGCAGAAGCCCGAGTCGGCGCGCAGGATGATGCGCACGCTGGGCCAGCGTGTGCGGATCTGCGCCACGATGCGCTGGACTTCTTCGCGTGCCCCAGCCGCCCCGTCAATGTTCGAGGCCCGCAGCTTCGCGCACAGCAGATGCTCGCCGCAGAAGATATACAGCGGCAGATAGCAGTACCCATCGTAGTAGCCGTGAAAGAAGCGCCCCTCCTGATGCCCGTGCAGCGGATCATCGGTGGCATCCAGATCCAGCACGATCTCATCGGGCGCCTGGCGGTGAGCCTCCAGGAACAACTCCACGAACAGCGCCTCGATCGCCGCGCTCTGCGGACGGATCTTGTGATAGCAATCCGCCACGGCCGGCGTGTGCAGCTCCAGGCGGTTCAGCGTGCTCTTGCCCGCCAGCGCCGCGCAGTCCGAACGCTGCGCCTCGAGCTTCCCCAGCAAGGCGCCGAACACCGGGTCGTGCCGCAGCTGCTCGTGATCGTTCAGGTCCTCATACCCCAGCGCAATCCCGAACACGCGTTGCCCGACGAGCGTGCGCACCGTGTGCTCGATCAGCCAGGGTTTGCGCTGATCGATGAAGCATGCGCTCAGCCGATCGATCAGCCCGATCGCCTCATCCACTCGTCCCAGCAGCAGCGCTCCGGCATCCGAGCTGACGGTCCCGCCATCGAACGCCGCCACCACTCGGCGCCGTCCAACGCATGAAAACTCCAGCTGCTCGGCGTTACACTGTGTCGGCATCGGGTCTCTCCTGAGTTGAGAAACAACTTGTTCTCGCAACTCAAGTTTTACTCACTCAAAGACCCGATGCACCCTCCCTGTGTGAGATTTCCGGGTTAGTCGACCGCGGGCGCCACGGCGCGGAACGCATCCCGCGTCAGGTTCTCGCAGCCGGTCGCCGTAACCGCGAGATCGTCCTCGATGCGAATACCGCCGAACTTGCGCAGGCCTGCGACCCGCTGCCAGTCGATCTTTTCGCGACGGCGGTCGGCGCGGGCCTCATCGAGAAGCTGATCGATGAAGTAGATGCCCGGCTCCATCGTGACGACGAAGCCTGGCTCGAGCACCCGCGTGAGTCGCAGGAAGGGGTGCCCCGGTGGCCGCGGAATGTCGCCGCCTTCGGGCGAGCCGGCAAATCCGCCGACATCGTGCACCTGGAGTCCGAGCAGATGGCCGATGCCGTGCGGCAGGAACACGCTCGAGACGCCGCAATCCACCGCCTCGTCCGCATCGCACGTAATGATTCCCGCCTCGTACAGGAGCTCTGCGATCAGCCGATGAGCCAACAGATGCACGTCCCGCCAGTCGACGCCGGCGCGCACACCGGTGCACAGCGATTGCTGCAGCTCGTCCATCGCTCCCACGAGCGCGGCGAAGTCCGGATCCGAGTGTGAGTAGGTCCGCGTGATGTCGCTCGCGTAGCCGGCGCAATCGGCGCCCGCGTCGATCAGCAGGGAGTGGCGCTCCGCGGGCGCAGCGCGCTCGAGGACCTGATAGTGCAGCACCGCTGCGCCCTCGTTGAGCGCGATGATGGCGTTGTACGGCAATTCCTGCTCGCGCAGACCGCAAGCGCGCAGATACACGAGCTGGATCTCGAACTCCGAGGCACCCGCCGCAAACGCGCGCGCGGCAGCGACGTGGCCGCGCGCGCCGAGCCTGCTCGCCTCGCGCAGGCATGCGAGCTCGTAAGGGCTCTTCGCGGCGCGCTCGAAATCGACCCGGCGCAGCAGCGCCTCGAGATTCACGGCTCCGACGCCCCAGCGCGAGAGCTCGGCGAAGGGCTCGCCGACGAATACCGTGCGGGAGAGGTCTAACGGCAATGCCGCTCGGGCCGCCGCCAGATCGGCAACCGCGTGGATGTCGAAGTGGCGCGTCCAGTACGCGCTCGGAATCTCCGACGGCTTGTACCAATAGTCGGTCGGACGATGCAGCAGCAGCACGGGCCTGCGACCGGGCTCGAAGTACACGAAGCACTCCGGCGCATCCGTGAGCGGGACCCACACCTTGAACGGCGGATGCACGCGAAACGGATACGAGTTGTCGTCGCGAAAAATCATCGGTGCCGCGCCGGAGTAAAGCAGTATGGCGTCGGCGCCCGACTGCTCGAGGGCGAGCGCAAAGCGCTGTTCGAGCGTGCGCAGATGGTCGGCGAACAGTCGATCGAGATCGGAAACGGGTGCCTGGCTCATGGACGGCGATTCTATTCGCGAATCGGCACGACATAAGCACGATTGCTGCATCGCACAAGCACCTGTCGCCGCTCTGCATCAGGTACAAAACCACCGCTGACCTCTATAGAATTCGCCGCCGCGACATGAAGTCGCCAGACAAACTAGTTTGTTTGAGTCACCTTTCTCACTCTTGCTTCTCTCTCTGGGGATCAGTAAATGAATACGAAACTCGCTATTAGCGCTTTCCTTGCGGCGCTGGCTCTTGCAGCCTGTGCCAAGCAGGAAGCGACTGCGCCCGATGCCACGGCGACCGAACCGGCCGCTGAGGCTCCTGCCGACACGATGGCTCCTGCCGAGCCGGCCGCCGACATGGGTGCCACTGGCGATGCCTCTGCAGAAGGCTCCGCCACTGGCGAGGCGCCGGCTGAAGGCGCTGCCGAAGCGGCTCCGGCCGAAGAGCCGAAGCAGTAATTCGACGGAATTACTGCACCAGCTTCGAGGCTCATGCACGGCCCGGGCAGGCGCGAGTAGCGTCCTTCCCGGGCCGTGCTTTTTGGAGTGGGTGAATTCGTGACCGTGAGCGTACGGGACGCGCGAGGATCGGAAGCCGACCGGACGTGGATCGAGAGCGTCTATCGGGAGTACCTCGATGATCTCGCGCCGCTCAATACCGGCATGTTTCCCGCGCTGGGCGAGGTCGGTCACCGCGAGCCGGATCAGATCGCGCGCTGGTTCGGTGATCGAACCGCTTACCCGCTGCTGATCGTGCACGGCACGGAGCCCGTCGGCTTTGCGATGGTGGCCCGCAATCTCCCGAGCTCGCGCCCGGATGCGGCGGATTACCGCATGGCGGAGTTCTTCATCGGCCGCAAGCACCGGCGCCTCGGCATCGGGCGCAGCGCGGTGCAGCTCATCTTCAGCCGCTTCGCCGGCACGTGGGAAATCATGGAATACATGCGAAATCCCGACGCCGTCACGTTCTGGCGGCGCGTCGTCGCAGCGTACACGCAGGGTCGATATCGCGAACGCGTCGCGAACGGCGAGGTTCGCCAGTGGTTCGATTCGCGGCCCGGGCGAGCTGCGCGTTAGCTGCGGCTCACGTAGCGCGGCTGCGGCGCGCTGCCGCGGATGCTCGTCCACAGCAGCCAGCCGAGCGGCAGAAGCACGAGCCCGTATGACAGCCACTGACCGTACGGGCCTTCCGGACCGTACGGCTCGGTGACGACATGCCAATACCCGTTGTCGATCGGCAGAACGCCCGACTCGGTCAGCTCGTGAAATCCGTAGACCAGCAGCTGCACGACGAAGAGCAGCAGGAACACGGCCGTGACCTGCAGGAACCGCGGCAGATTGACGCGATGTCCGTAGCGGCTCCAGAGTACCGCCAGCGCGCCCGCGCCGGCGAGGCCGAGCACGGCGCCGACGAAGAAGACGCGCGTCTCGGTCTGGATGAACGTGGCCGAGAGCAGCAGCGCCGCTTCCATGCCTTCACGCGTGATCATGAGCACGGTGAAAGCGAATACGGCCACGAAGGCCCACATGCCGCGCCGGGCCGCGGCGTACTCGATGCGTCCTTCGATTTCGCGCTTGATGTAGCGTGCGGTGCGCAGCACGTGCACGGTGAACGTGGCAACCAGCACCGCCGTCACGAGTGCGAGGATCCCTTCCCAGAGCGGCTGATTCTCGGCGCGTGCGAACACGAGCGACGCGAGCCAGCTCGACACGAGCGCCACGCCGACGCCGAGGTACACCGCTGAGGCGAGGGACTCGCGGCCCGTTTTGCGCAGGTACGCGAGCGTGATGGCGACGATCAGAAATCCCTCGATTCCCTCGCGCAGCGTGATCATGAACGCGTTGAACATTGCCCGAATCCCTGCCCTTGCCGGTGTGTGCCAAATTTCAGCACGCGCGCCGCTCAAATGCAAATCATTCGCATTTAACGTAGCGTCAGGCTGGAGCTGGGCGCTTGAGGACCGGCTGCAGAAACCGGCCGGTGTAGGAGGGCTCCGCTCGCGCCACCGATTCCGGGGTGCCCGTGGCGATCACGGAGCCGCCGCCCGCGCCACCCTCCGGGCCGAGATCGATGATCCAGTCCGCCGTCTTGATCACTTCGAGGTTGTGCTCGATCACGACGACGCTGTTGCCCTCGTCGCGCAGACGATGCAGCACGGCGAGCAGCTGCGCGACATCGTGGAAGTGCAATCCGGTCGTCGGCTCATCGAGGATGTACAGCGTACGGCCGGTCGAGCGCTTCGCGAGCTCGCGGGCGAGCTTCACCCGCTGCGCTTCCCCGCCCGACAGCGTCGTCGCGTTCTGCCCGAGCCGCATGTATGCGAGGCCGACGTCGACGAGGGTCTGCAGCTTGCCGGCGAGCGCCGGAACGTTCTGAAAGAAACGCAGCGCGTCCTCGACCGTCATTTCGAGCACTTCGTGGATGTTGCGGCCGCGCCAGCGGATCTCGAGCGTTTCGCGGTTGTAACGCTGCCCCTTGCACACATCGCACGGCACGTACACATCTGGCAGGAAGTGCATCTCGACCTTGAGCACCCCGTCGCCCTGACAGGCCTCGCAGCGCCCGCCCTTCACGTTGAAGCTGAAGCGGCCGGCGTCATAGCCGCGCGCACGCGCTTCCGGCACGGCGGCGAAGAGCTCGCGCAGCGGTGCGAACAGCCCGGTGTAGGTCGCGGGATTCGAGCGCGGCGTGCGGCCGATCGGGCTCTGGTCGATGTCGATGACCCGATCCACCTGCTCGAGCCCCTCGATGCGCTCGACCGGGGCGCCGTCCACGATGCCGCCGTCGTTGATTCGCGCGGCCGCGTGCAGGAACAGCGTGTCGTTGATCAGGCTGGATTTGCCGGAGCCCGACACCCCCGTGACGCACGTGAAGAGTCCGAGCGGAATCTCCACGTCGATGCCGCGCAGGTTGTTGGCGCGCGCGCCGACGATGCGGATGGTCTTGCCGGGATCGCGCGGCGTGCGCAGGCGCGGCAGCGCGATCGCACGCCGCCCGGACAGATACTGACCTGTGAGTGAGCGCGTGGCGGACTCGATGTCGGGCGGCGTGCCCTGCGCGACGAGCTCGCCGCCGTGCACCCCGGCGCCCGGGCCGAGATCGATGATGTGGTCCGCGGAGCGAATCGCCTCCTCGTCGTGCTCGACGACGATCACGGTGTTGCCGAGGTCGCGCAGTGCCTTCAGCGTCTCGAGCAGCCTGCGATTGTCGCGCTGATGCAGCCCGATCGAGGGCTCATCGAGAATGTACATGACGCCGGTCAGCCCCGATCCGACCTGGCTTGCGAGGCGGATGCGCTGCGCTTCACCGCCCGAGAGGCTCTCCGCGCTGCGATCGAGCGTGAGGTACTCGAGGCCGACGTCGACGAGAAACCGCAGCCGCTGGGCCACGTCGCGCACGATCCGCGTGGCTACCTCGCCACGCCATCCCGCAAGATCGAGCCCGCGGAAGAACGCGAGCGACTCGGCGACCGACATGTGGGCGACCTCGGGCAGTGTGCGATCCGCAACGAACACGCTGCGGGCCGCGCGGTTCAGGCGGGTACCATGACACTCGGGGCATGGCTGCACGCCGAGGTATTTCGCGAGCTCCTCGCGCACGGTCGTCGATTCGGTCTCGCGATAGCGGCGCTCGAGATTCGGCAGGATGCCTTCGAAGGCGTGGCGCTTCTTCACGGTGCTGCCGCGCCCCTCGATGTAGCGGAATTCGATGACCTCGGAGCCGCTGCCCCGCAGGAGCACGGCTCGCACGGCCTCCGCAAGCTCGTTCCACGGCATCTCGATTTCGAACTTGTAGTGCCGCGCGAGGGATTGAATGAGCTGAAAGTAGTACGCGTTGCGGCGGTCCCAGCCCCGAATCGCGCCGCTCGCGAGCGACAGCTCGGGGTGCACGATCACGCGCTGCGGATCGAAGAATTCGCGCGTGCCGAGCCCGCCGCAGCTCGGGCACGCTCCCGTCGGGCTGTTGAACGAGAACAGCTTCGGCTCGAGGGGCGGCACGCTGTAACCGCATACCGGGCAGGCGTGCCGGCTCGAGAAGACGAGCTCTTCCCGCTTCGGCTCCTCCACGAACGCGAGCCGTACGGTGCCGCCCGACAGGCGCAGCGCCGTCTCGAGCGACTCGGCGAGCCGCTGCGCGGCATCGGGCTTGATGCGAAATCGGTCGACCACGACCTCGATCGAATGCTTGCGCTTCGGGTCGAGCTCCGGCCGTGCGTCGAGCTCGTGCACGCGGCCATCGATCCGTACGCGCACGAAGCCCTGGCCCGAGAGCTGCTCGAACAGCTCGGCGTGCTCGCCTTTCCTGTCCGCGATCAGCGGCGCGAGCAGGAGCGCGGGCGTGCTCTCCGGAAGGGCCGTGATCTGGTCCACCATCTGGCTCACCGTCTGCGCGGTGAGATCGATGCCGTGATCGGGGCAGCGGGGGATGCCCGCGCGTGCGAACAGCAGACGCAGGTAGTCGTAAACCTCGGTGACGGTACCGACCGTGGAGCGCGGGTTGTGGGAGGTGGCCTTCTGCTCGATCGCGATGGCGGGCGAGAGCCCGTCGATCGCATCCACGTCGGGCTTGTCCATCATCGAGAGGAACTGCCGGGCATACGCGGAGAGCGATTCGACGTAACGCCGCTGGCCTTCCGCATAGAGCGTGTCGAACGCGAGCGAGGACTTGCCCGAACCGGACAGTCCGGTGATCACGATCAGGCGATCGCGCGGCAGATCGAGATCGATGCTCTTCAGGTTGTGCGTGCGCGCCCCGCGGACGCGGATGGTCTGCATCCGGACAAGTCTAGAGGACTCAGACGGCCAAGACGGCTCAGACGTCCTAAACGTCTGGGTCGTCTGAGCCGAAACTGCGCGTTCCCGCGGCCAGTGCGCTTAGCGGGATCGCCGCCCCGGGACTACAATGCCGCCCCATCCACGGATCACGATGAGGGGCTTCAGCCATGGCGCGCGGCATCAACAAGGTCATTCTCGTCGGCAATCTCGGGGCCGATCCCGAAACGCGCGCGCTGCCCTCCGGCACCACGGTGGCCAACATCCGCGTGGCGACGAGCGAGAGTTGGAAGGACAAGCAGACGGGCGACCTGAAGGAGCAGACGGAATGGCACAACGTCGCCATGTTCGGCCGGCTCGGAGAGATCGCCGGCGAGTACCTGCGCAAGGGCTCGCAGGTCTACATCGAGGGGCGGCTGCGCACGCGCAAGTGGCAGGACAAACAGGGTAACGATCGCTACACCACCGAGATCGTCGCCAACGAGATGCAGATGCTCGGCGGGCGGGGCGGTAGCGGTGGCGCTGCTGCACCAGCGGAGCCGCGCGAGCCCCGCGAAGCTCGCGAGGCCCGCGAATCGGGCGGCCCCGCTTCGAGCACCGAGCGCGAACAGTTCGACGACGACATCCCGTTCTGATGCAGGCTCGCGGCATTGTAAGCCGCTGAATCGACGAGAATTTTCACATCGTACCGGGAATTTCCCCGGGGCGTCCCCGTGCGCGCGACGCGGTGCGTCTCACCGCCCCAGGCCTTAAGATTGGCATCCCCTCGGTAGGCAGGCATGGCCGGCACTTACTTCATCAAGACTTTCGGTTGCCAGATGAACGAGTACGACTCCGCGCGCATGGCGGACGTCCTCGCCGCCTCCGACGGACTCACCGCGACCGACGATCCCGCTTCGGCCGATCTGCTTCTGATGAACACCTGCTCCGTGCGCGAGAAAGCGCAGGAGAAAGTGTTCTCGCTGCTCGGCGAGTGGCGGAAGCTGAAGGCGCGCCGGCCGCACGTGCTCATCGGCGTCGGCGGCTGCGTCGCGAGCCAGGAGGGCGAGTCGATCACCGAGCGCGCGCCGTTCGTCGATCTCGTGTTCGGCCCGCAGACCGTGCACCGCCTGCCGGAGATGATCGCCGAGCTGCGCCGCACCGGCCGGCCGGTCGTCGACGTGAGCTTCCCCGAGATCGAGAAATTCGATCGGCTGCCCGCGCCCGAGGCGCGCGGCGCGACCGCGTTCGTGTCGATCATGGAGGGCTGCAGCAAGTACTGCAGCTTCTGCATCGTGCCGTACACGCGCGGCGAGGAAGTAAGCCGGCCCTTCGGGTCGGTGCTCGAAGAAATTCATACGTTGGCGGATCAGGGTGTGCGGGAGGTGACACTGCTCGGGCAGAACGTCAATGCCTACGCCGGCACCATGCGCGACGGCGTCGTCGTCGACCTCGCAACGCTCATCCATCACGTCGCGCGCGTGGCGGGCATCGAGCGCATCCGCTTCACGACGTCGCATCCGGTGGAGTTCACGGACAGCCTCACGGAGGCGTTCGGGAACGTCCCGCAGCTTGCGAACCATCTGCATCTGCCCGTGCAGAGCGGTTCGGATCGCATCCTCGCGCTCATGAAGCGCGGCTACACCTCGCTCGAGTTCAAGGAGAAGATCCGCCGGCTGCGCGAGGCGCGCCCCGGCATCAGTGTGTCCTCCGATTTCATCGTCGGATTTCCCGGCGAGACGGAGCGCGATTTCGAGTCCACCGTGAAACTCGCGCGCGACGTCGGCTTCGACCAGTCCTTCAGCTTCATCTACAGCCGCCGCCCCGGCACGCCGGCCGCGTCGTTGCCGGACGACGTCCCTCACGAAGTCAAGCAGGAGCGGCTCGCGCGGCTGCAGGCTCAGCTCGAATCACAGGCGCGTGCGATCAGCGATGCGATGGTCGCCTCCGTGCAGCGGGTGCTCGTCGAGCGGCCGGCCCGCAAGGATGCGCGCGAGCTCGCAGGGCGCACCGAGAACAACCGGTGGGTGAACTTCGCGGGGCCTCGCGAGCTCATCGATCGATTCGTCGACGTCGTCATCACGGGCGCGCTGCGGCACTCGCTGCGCGGCCGCCTCGTGAGCGCGTAAGCCGCATGGCCGCAACGGCGAGCGCCGCGAATCGCGAGTTCGACCTCGAGCCGGCGGACAATGCGCGGCTCGCAAATCTGTGCGGCCCGCTCGACGAGAATCTGCGCCTGCTCGAATCGAGACTCGACGTCGAGATTCGCCGGCGTGGGGATTCGTTCCGCGTGATCGGCGAGCGTGCCGCGAACGCGGAGGAGGCGCTTCGAGAGCTGTTCGAGCTCGCGAAGACCGAAGGAGTCACACCCGAGCACGTTCACCTCGCGCTGCACGAGCTCGGAAGCGGCCCGGCCGCGCCGGGCGCCGCACCCGAAGAGCACTCGGTTCGCGTGGCGCGCGGGGCGATCCGCGCCCGCGGTCCTCATCAGCGCGAGTATCTCTCACACATCCGCTCGCGCGATCTCACCTTCGGCATCGGCCCCGCCGGGACGGGCAAGACGTATCTCGCCGTCGCCTGTGCGGTCGAGTCGCTGCAGGCCGACCGCGTGCGGCGCATCGTGCTCGTGCGGCCGGCAGTCGAGGCCGGCGAGCGACTCGGGTTTCTGCCGGGCGATCTCACACAGAAGGTCGATCCCTACCTGCGCCCGATGTACGACGCGCTCTACGAGATGATGGGCTTCGATCGCGTCGGGCGCTTCATCGAGCGCAACGTCATCGAGGTCGCGCCGCTCGCCTTCATGCGCGGCCGCTCCCTGAACGATTCGTTCATCATTCTGGACGAAGCCCAGAACACGACGATCGAGCAGATGAAGATGTTTCTCACCCGTATCGGCTTCGGATCGCGGGCGGTGGTCACCGGCGATGTGACGCAAACCGATCTGCCGGCCGGCAAGCCCTCGGGCCTGAGGCACGTCGTCGACGTGCTGCGCAACGTCGATGGCGTCGCCTTCACGTTCTTCGACGCCCAGGACGTCGTGCGGCACCCGCTCGTGCAGCGCATCGTGCAGGCATACGAGGCGAGGGAGAGATGAGCGGCGCCCGCCTACCGCCTTCCGGCTTCCGGTCAGGGGCGCCCGTCCGCGTCGACGTGACGCGGACCGTTCGCGGCTGGTCGCCGGCCCGCGTCGATATCGCTGCCTGGGCGAGCGCCGCGCTCGGACCCAAGGCGCGAGGCCGCGAGCTCGCGGTGCGGCTCGTCGCACCGCGCGAGAGCCGCACGCTGAACGCGCGCTACCGCCGCCGCGACAGGCCGACGAACGTGCTGTCGTTTCCGGTAGCGGATGCGGGCAGTGCGCGAGCGGCGCGCGAGACACCTCGGCCGCTCGGCGATCTCGTGATCTGCCCGGCCCTGCTCCGCCTCGAAGCCCGCGCACAAGGCAAGAGCGTCCGTGCGCACTGGGCGCACCTCGTCGTGCACGGCACGCTGCATCTGGTCGGCTACGACCACGAGCGTGCCAGGGACGCGCAGCGCATGGAGCGGCGCGAGATCGCCGTTCTGCGCCGGCTCGGTTTTGAGAATCCCTATCGTTACGTCGTATGAAAGAGGTCGGTGGGCACGCTGTGAACAAGGAAACCGGTACGACGGGCCGCTGGCTGCGCCGCATGAAGCAGTCCTTGGCGGGCGAGCCGCAGGATCGCGAGCAGCTTCTCGCGCTGCTGCGCGAGGCGCGGGAGCGCGGGCTCATGGATGCCGACGCCTTCACCATGCTCGAAGGCGTGCTCGAGGTCGCGGACCTCCAGGTGCGCGACATCATGGTGCCGCGGGCGCAGATGGTGTTCCTGCGGCGCGACGCCTCGCCGTCGAAGATCCTGCCGGTGGTCGTCGAGTCGGGGCACTCGCGCTTCCCGGTGATGGACGAGGATCGCGACGACATCGTCGGCATCCTGCTCGCGAAGGACCTGCTGCGGGTGTTCGCCCAGAGCGCCGGGCAGCAGCAGTTCGACATCCGCGAATACATGCGCCCGGCCGTGTTCGTCCCGGAGAGCAAGCGGCTGAACGTGCTGCTCAAGGAGTTCAGGGGCAACCGCAATCACATGGCGATCGTGGTCGACGAATACGGCGGCGTCTCGGGGCTCGTTACGATCGAAGACGTGATCGAGCAGATCGTCGGGGAGATCGACGACGAATACGACGTCGAGGACGACCTGAGCATCCGCCGCGAGGGCGAGCGCCAGTTCACCGTGCGCGGCACGACGCGCATCGACGAGTTCAACGAATACTTCGGCACGCGTTTCCCCGACCAGGAGTTCGACACGGTCGCCGGCCTCATCATGAAGCAGCTGGGGCGCATGCCTCGCCGCGGCGAGTTGCTCATGCTCGAGGGCTTCGAGTTCCGCATCGCACGCGCCGATCGTCGGCGCATCGACAGTCTGCGCGTCACTTCGCCGCGCGACGTCATGCCGCCGCCCGATGAACGGACTGCAGGCGCTTCGTGACGACGCCGAGCCTGCCCCGCAAGCGCCGGTAAAAAGACCGGCGGCGCTCGCGGATCGGCGGGTGCGGCTCGTGCTCGCGCTTGCAGCGGGCGCGCTGCTCGCCTGCGCATTCGAGCCGCTCGGATGGTGGCCGCTCGCGATCCTCTGTCCGGCCGCGCTCATCTGGCTGTGGCAGGACGCGGCGCCGCGTGAGGCAGCGCGTCTCGGCTTCGCGTTCAGCGCCGGCACGTTCGCCGCCGGCACCTACTGGCTCTACATCAGCATCCACGTCTTCGGGCAGGCACCCATCTGGCTCGCCTTCATCATCATGGCGGCGCTCGTCGCGATCATGGGTTTGTACTACGCCGCGCTCGGCTATGTCGTCGCCCGATGGTTGCCGCGAACGGGCGCACTGCGATGGCTCGTCGGAATTCCCGCCGCCTGGCTGCTGCTCGAGTGGTTCCGCGGCTGGTTCCTGTCGGGATTCTCGTGGCTGTCGCTCGGCTATTCGCAGACCGACACGTGGCTCGCAGGTTTTGCTCCGATCGTCGGCGTCTACGGTATCAGCGCGTTGCTGCTGCTCGGCGCGGGGGCGCTCGTAACGCTCGTGCTGGGTGGCGCACGCGATCGCACAGCCGCGGCCGTCGTGCTGATCGCCCCGTGGCTCGCCGGCGCCGCGTTGCATCGCGTCGAGTGGACGCGCGCGAGCGGGCCGCCCGTTGCCGTCGCGATCCTGCAGGGCGCCATCCCGCAGGACATGAAATGGCTCGATACGAATCGCGACGCCACGCTCGCGCGCTATCGTGAGCTCAACACCCGGGCGCTCGGCACGCCGCTCATCGTCTGGCCCGAATCCGCGCCGCCCGATGTTGCGAACAATCTCGTCGCGTATCTGCGAGGCGTCTACGCCGACGCGAGAGCGTCGGGCTCCGCCGTCGTGCTCGGAGTCGTTCGCGCTTCGGACGACCTTCGCGACTACTACAACTCCGTCCTCGCGCTGAGCGACACGATCGGGTGGTACGACAAACGTCATCTCGTGCCGTTCGCGGAGTTCTTTCCGGTACCGCCGTTCGTGCGTTCGTGGCTTCGGCTCATGAGCCTGCCATACGCGGACTTCACGCGCGGCGCGTCGGACCAGCCGCCGCTGCGCGCGGCCGGGCTCTCGCTCGCCACGACGATCTGCTACGAGGACGCATACGGCAGCTCGCAGCTGCCCGTGCTTCGCGAGGCTAACGTGCTCGTGAACGTGACGAACGATGCCTGGTTCGGCCGCTCGACCGCGCGACACCAGCACTTCCAGATTGCGCGGATGCGCGCGATCGAAGCGCGCCGCTACATGATCCGCGCAGCGAACGACGGCCTCTCGGCCGTGATCGACCCGCGCGGCGAGGTGCTCGCGCAGGCGCCCGAGTACCAGCCGACGGTGCTGCGCGGAAGCGTGACGCCGCGGCGCGGGCTGCCACCCTATGCGTACGCAGGGAATTGGGCCATCATTCTCGCGGCTCTGGCGGGCGCCGCCCTCGCTTTCATGGCGCGCCGCGTGGGCATGCGAGATGCTGAGTCGCGTCCAAGGCCCGATCGCTGACGTATCACGACGAAACTTTCTCCGGGACACCCCGTCTATGCCAAGTGAGCTTCACGGCTCTCTCATTGCGGAGCTTTTCATGAGTTCAGTACGTTCCAGCCCCCGGGCTGCGACGCTGTTCGCGATCGCGCTCGTCATGGCTTGCACCGTGGATTCCACTGCGCAGGACGCCGGGCCGCCAACTGCTGCGCCGCGGGCTGCGGCGAAGGTCGCGCCGAACGCCATGGTGGCGCGCGCGCTCCCCGATTTTGCCTCGCTCGTCGAGCAGGTCGGGCCCGCCGTCGTAAACGTCCAGGTCAGTGCGCGGGCTCAGGTGGCCGGCAACCCGGCGGTGCCGCCTGGCCTCTCGCCCGATGATCCCCTCTACGAATTCTTCCGCCGCTTCGGAATGCCCAATCCGCGAGGCAACGGGCGCGGTGCGCCGCTGCTGCGCGGCGAAGGCTCGGGCTTCATCGTGAGCCCGGACGGCTACATCCTCACGAACGCACACGTCGTCGACGAAGCGGACGAAGTGACCGTCCGCCTCACCGACCGCCGCGAGTTCACGGCGAAAGTCGTCGGTTCGGATCCGCGCACCGACGTGTCGGTGATCAAGATCGAAGGCAAGGATCTGCCGTTCGTGCGATTCGGCGACCCCTCGAAGCTGAGACCCGGCGAGTGGGTGCTCGCGATCGGCGCACCGTTCGGTTTCGAGAACAGCGCCACCGCCGGCATCGTGAGCGCGACCTCGCGCACGCTGCCGAGCGCGGAGGGGACGACCAACTACGTGCCGTTCATCCAGACCGACGTTGCGGTGAATCCGGGCAACTCGGGCGGACCGCTGTTCAATCTCGACGGCGAGGTCGTCGGCATCAACTCGCAGATCTTCAGCCGCACGGGCGGTTACATGGGCCTGTCGTTCGCCATTCCGATCGACATCGCCGACAACGTTCGCCAGCAGCTCGTGAGGACCGGCCGTGTCATCCGGGGCCGCATCGGCGTGACGATCCAGGAAGTGAATGCGCAGTTTGCCGAATCCTTCGGACTCGACCGGCCGCGCGGCGCGCTCGTGAGCATGGTCGAAGAGGGCAGCCCGGGCGACAAGGCGGGACTCAAGCCCGGCGACGTGATCCTCGGCGCGAACAGCCAGCCGATCGAGCGCTCGGGCGATCTACCCACGATCATCGCGAGAATCAAGCCGGGCACGCAGGCGAAGCTGAACGTGTGGCGCGATCGCAAGGAGCGCGACGTGACGGTGCGCATCGGCGAGCTCGACGAGCCGCGCGCGCAGCGCACGGCGAACCCCCGTGGCGGCGGCGGTGGTGACGCGCAGGGTCAGACCGCGCCTCAGCTCGGGCTGTCGGTGCGGCCGCTCGCGCCGGAAGAAAAGGCACAGATCGAGACCAAGGGCAGCATCGTCATCGAGCGGGTGAGCGGCCCGGCGGCGGATGCCGGTCTGCAGCCCGGCGACATCGTGCTCGGCGTCAACGGCCGGCCGGTGAAGTCCGCGCAGGAGCTGCGTGACGCCGCGTCGAAAGCCGGCCGCAACGTGTCGCTGCTGATCCAGCGCGAGGGCGCGCAGATCTTCGTGCCGCTGCGCGTCGGCTAGCGGCGCGCGTCAGCGCTTGTAACGACGGGGTGGCTGCATTAACGTCCGGTCATCGATCTCGGAAACGCGCACGTTCATGGTTGAGCTCGACGCGATCGACATGCAGATTCTTGCGCTGCTCCAGCGCGACGCATCGGTTCCCGTTGCGTTGATCGCCGAGCGGGTGGGGTTGTCGCAGTCGCCGTGCTGGCGGCGCATTCAGCGGCTCGAGGAACGCGGCTACATCCGGGCCCGCGTCGCGCTCCTCGATCGGCGCAAGCTCGGGTTCAATGTCGAAGCGATCGTGCGCGTGCACTTTGAGCGCGAGTCGGACAGCGCACCGTCGCAGTTCGGAGAAATCGTGCGCGGCCTGCCCGAAATCACCGAATGCATCATGCTCATGGGCGAGCGCGACTTCGTGCTGCGCGTGATCGCCACCGACACCGACGCCTACGAGCGATTCCTGCGCGAGCGCCTGGCATCCGTCCCGGGCGTTCGGATCCTCGACTCCAGCACCGCCATCTCCGCGCTCAAATCGAACCACGCGTTGCCGCTCGAGCTCTTGCCCACGCGCGGCGCGTAACGGCGCACGCACCGCGTGCGCCGCGGGCGGCGATTCGGTATCCTGCCGTGCTCATAAACGCTTGAGTTTTCAGCCCTTTTCGTGATGGAAGAGCTCTACGACCCGGCCGCGGTCGAGCGCGCCGCGCAGGATCACTGGAATCGCCATCGGGTGTTCCAGGCGAAGGAGGATTCCGCTCGCCCGAAGTTCTACTGCCTGTGCATGTTTCCGTACCCATCCGGCCTCCTGCACATGGGCCACGTGCGCAATTACACGATCGGCGATGTGCTCTCGCGGTTCCTGCGCATGCGCGGCTACAACGTGCTGCAGCCGATGGGATGGGACGCGTTCGGCCTGCCTGCCGAGAACGCCGCCATCAAAAATCGCGTGGCACCTGCCGTCTGGACGAGAGACAACATCGCGTACATGAAGATGCAGCTCCAGTCGCTGGGCTTCGCCCTCGATTGGCGCCGCGAGCTCGCCACGTGCCAGCCGGAGTACTACCGGTGGAATCAGTGGCTGTTCCTGCGGATGCTCGAGAAGGGCATTGCGTACAAGAAGACCGGCGTCGTGAACTGGGATCCGGTCGATCAGACCGTGCTCGCGAACGAGCAGGTAATCGAGGGCCGCGGCTGGCGGACCGGAGCGCTCATCGAGAAGCGCGAGATCCCGATGTATTACCTCAACATCACGGCCTACGCCGACGAGCTGCTGCGCGCGCTCGACGATCTGCCCGGGTGGCCCGAGCGCGTGAAGCTCATGCAATCCAACTGGATCGGACGCAGCGAGGGCGTCGAGATCGCGTTTCCCTATGCGCCCGATACGCGCAAGGCGATCGGTGCCGATGGAGCGCTGAAAGTCTTCACCACGCGCGCCGATACGCTCTTCGGCGCGACGTTCATGGCGGTGGCCGCGGAGCATCCGATCGCGCTCGCCGCCGCGCGTACGAATCCGGCGCTCGCGACGTTCGTCGACGAATGCCGTCGCGGCAGCGTGATGGAGGCCGACGTCGCTACCCAGGAGAAGAAAGGCATGCCGACCGGGCTGCACGTGCTGCACCCGTTCACGGGCCGGCCGATCGACATCTGGGTCGCGAACTACGTTCTCATGACCTACGGCGAGGGCGCCGTGATGGGTGTGCCGGGGCACGACGCGCGCGACTTCGAGTTCGCGCTGAAGAATCGCCTTCCCGTCGTCACCGTCGTGCGTTCGAGCACGGGTGCGTACGACGAAGTACGCGCCCCGTGGATCGACGCGTACGCCGAGCATGGGCTCACCGTGAATTCCGGTGAGTTCTCCGGTCTCGAGTTTCAGCCGGCGGTCGATGCGATCGCAGCGGCGCTCGAGACGAAGGGATTCGGCCGCAAGCGCGTGCAATGGCGACTGCGCGATTGGGGAATCTCACGCCAGCGCTACTGGGGCTGCCCGATCCCGCTGATCCATTGCGCCGCGTGCGGTGATGTGCCCGTGCCCGACGATCAGCTGCCGGTCGTGCTGCCCGAGAATCTGGTTCCCGACGGCAGCGGCAACCCGCTCGCGAAGATGCCGTCGTTCGTCGAATGCGCATGCCCCAAGTGCGGGCGCC
>JBQTHP010000263.1:0-4708 GCA_052389755.1 Gammaproteobacteria bacterium | reverse complement strand
GCGTCCACGCAATATGAGCGCCACTCGCTTCGATCCAGTTTTCTGATGGTCATGGCCAAGAGCACGCAGCAATCCTCATGCCCCGCGTACGGGCCCGATGACCTCGGGCGTGAGCGTCTCCTGTCCTTTCCCGCGGCCAATATGTCACGTCGTCCGGGTATTCCGTATGCTGCGCCCTATACAATGAACCGCGTGACGCCGCCGAGCCTGAATGCGATCCAGCACCACGAGCGACGCGGCGCCGCAGATCGCCGCACCCGTACCTGGCGTGCACTCGTTCGCGGCAGCGTGCATCCCCGCCGGCGGGGACCGCGGCGATCGCATGAGACGAGTCTCGTGGCGGTCGATTGGCACGACGCCCAATGGCTCGCGGTCGCGGTGCTGATTCTCGTGTTCTCGTGCGCGGACGGACTCCTCACGCTGATGCTGGTGCAGCGGGGCGCGTACGAAGCCAATCCCTTCATGGCGCCGCTCGTGCATGGTTCGGCCCTCGCGTTCGCGATCGCAAAGATCGCGATGACGGGAACGGGCGTCGTAGTGCTGACGCTGCTCGCGCGGCTGCGTGCTTTCGGACGGGTGCCCGTCAGCGCGGTGCTGTACGCCATTCTCGTCGGTTATGGCCTGCTCATCGTTTATCAGGTGAGACTGCTCGAACGTCTGGGCGCTGCGGGCTGATAAACTTGGCTTTGCATGCTCGAACCGACCCCTCTCTACGGCGGCAATGCCGCCCTGCTCGAAGCGCTGTACGAGCAATACCTCCGCGATCCGCGATCCGTACCGTCGCGCTGGCGGGAGTATTTCGACCGGCTCGGTCCGCGCACGCCTGCTGAGCGGGCGCATCGCCCGGTTCGGGACGAAATAGCCGCGCGGGCACAGCTCTCGCGGGTCGTTGTAGCGCCCTCCGCGGAGGATGCCTCGAGCGGCGCGAGCGGCAGGCAGGCGGCGGTCTCCCGTCTGATTCAGATCTGGACGAACCGGGCGCATCTCATCGCCCGGCTCGATCCCCTCGGTCTCGCCCAACGGCCGCGGCCGCGCGTGCTCGAGATCGAATACTTCGGTCTGACTTCGCGCGACCTCGACAGCGAGTTCTTCACCGGCAGTCGCATCGCGGCGATCCCGAAGCGCATGAAGCTGCGGGACATCCTCGCGCAGCTCGAGCACATCTACGCGGGGACGATCGGCGCCGAATTCGCGCACGTCTCGGATTCGGAAGAGCGGCTGTGGCTGCAGGATGAGTTCCAGGCGGGACGCGTGCGACATCGCTTCACGCCCGAGGAGCAGAAGAACATCCTCTGGCAGCTCACCGCGGCCGAGGGGCTCGAGCGCTATCTGCACACCAAGTACGTCGGGCAGAAGCGCTTCTCGCTCGAAGGCGGCGATGCGCTCATCCCGCTGCTCGACGATCTCATTCAGCGCGCCGGCCTCGCGCACGTCGAGGAAGCCGTGATCGGCATGGCACACCGCGGCCGGCTCAACGTGCTCGTGAACCTGCTGGGCAAGTCGCCGTCGGTGATGTTCTCGGAGTTCGAGGGCAAGTACGACACCGCACATCTCGCGGGCTCGGGCGACGTCAAATACCACAAGGGTTTCTCGGCAGACCTGCGCACGCCGGGCGGCAACGTCCACGCGGTGCTCGCCTTCAATCCATCGCACCTCGAGGTCGTGAACCCGGTCGTCGAAGGCTCGGTGCGCGCGCGACAGGAGCGGCGGGGCGATGCGCGGGGCGAGCACGTGGTGCCGCTCCTCATCCACGGCGATGCGGCCTTCGCCGGGCAGGGCGTCGTGATGGAGACCCTCCAGCTCTCGCAGGCGCGCGGCTACAGCACCGGCGGCACGGTCCACATCGTCGTGAACAACCAGGTGGGGTTCACCACGAACCCTTCCGATGCGCGTTCGACCATCTACTGCAGCGACATCGCGAAGATGATCGAAGCGCCGATCTTCCACGTGAACGCGGACGATCCGGAAGCGGTCGTGTTCGTCGGCCGCCTCGCTCTCGAGTACCGCATGCGTTTCCGCAAGGACGTCGTCATCGATCTCGTGTGCTACCGGCGCCACGGCCACAACGAGGCGGACGAGCCCGCGGCGACGCAGCCCATCATGTACCGCGCGATCCGCCAGCACCCGACCGCTCGCAAGCTCTACGCGGATCACCTCGTTGCGGCGGGCGTCATCACCGAAGCCGACGCGGGCGCCATGATCGAGCAGTATCGCAATGGACTCGACGAGGGACGGCCGCAGGCGCGCGCCTCGCTCGGTCTGATCGGCAACAAGCACACCGTGGACTGGAGCAGGTACGCGCAGGTCGACTGGAGCGAGCGCGCCACGACCGGCCTGGACGAAAAGCGGCTGCAGGCTCTCGGCGAGCGCATCGTGCACCTCCCGGAAGGATTTGCGTTGCATCCGCGCGTGGCGCAGGTCGTCGCGAACCGCGCGAAGATGATCGCCGGCCAGCTGCCGCTCGACTGGGGATGCGCCGAGACGCTGGCCTATGCCGCACTGCTCGACGATGGTTTCTCGATTCGCATCTCCGGTCAGGACAGCGTCCGCGGCACGTTCTTCCATCGCCACGCGGTGCTGCACAATCAGCAGACGGGCGACACCTGGACTCCGTTGCAGCACGTGCGCGAGCATCAGCCGCGCTTCGAGATCATCGATTCCGTGCTGTCCGAGATGGCCGTGATGGGCTTCGAGTACGGCTACTCGACCACCGAGCCCAACGCGCTCGTCGTCTGGGAAGCGCAGTTCGGCGACTTCGCGAACGGCGGGCAGGTGATCATCGATCAGTTCATCAGCTCGGGCGAGGCGAAGTGGGGCAGGCTGTGCGGCCTCGCGCTCTTTCTCCCTCACGGCTACGAGGGTCAGGGTCCCGAGCATTCATCGGCGCGTCTCGAGCGCTTCCTGCAGCTGTGCGCGGAAGCCAACATGCAGGTCTGCGTTCCGTCCACGCCGGCGCAGATGTTCCATATGCTTCGGCGGCAGATGATGCGCGCCTTCAGAAAGCCGCTCATCGTCATGACGCCCAAGAGCCTGCTGCGGCACGAGCTCTCCGTCTCGACGCTCGAGGATCTCACGCGCGGCAGCTTCGAGCGCGTCATCGACGAGGTGGACGAAGTAGCGCCCGCGCAGGTACGCCGCGTCGTCTTCTGCAGCGGCAAGGTGTATTTCGATCTTCTCAAGGCGCGCCGCAAGGACGGTGTACGGGACGTCGCGCTGGTGCGCATCGAGCAGCTCTATCCGTTCCCGAGCGATGAGTGCGAAGCGGTCATGCGCCGCTATGCGAACGCGCGCGAGATCGTCTGGTGCCAGGAAGAGCCGCAGAACCAGGGCGCCTGGTACCAGATCAGGCATCGCCTCGAGAGGCTGGTGGGCCCGAAGCGCGAGCTCCTCTATGCCGGTCGCCCGCATGCCGCCGCGCCGGCCACCGGCATCACGAAGGTGCACGAAGCCGAACAGCAGGCCATCATCGACGCAGCGCTGCGCGCCACGGCGACCGAGGACACCGGCCGCGACACCGCGCGGCTTCTCGCGACACCCCTCAGGAAACTCTCATGACGATCGAGATCCGTGTGCCGCAGCTGCCGGAATCGGTGGCTGACGCGACACTGGTCGCGTGGCACAAGAAGCCCGGCGACGCGGTGAGCCGCGACGAGAACCTCGCCGACCTCGAAACCGACAAAGTGGTGCTCGAGGTGCCGGCTCCCACGCACGGAGTAATGGACGAGATCCGCGTGCAGAGCGGCACCACGGTGACGAGCGGGCAGGTGCTGGCGGTGATCCGGGAGAAGCTCACAGCTGACAGCTCACAGCCGACAGCCAGGAGGGAAGAGAAGAGTGAGGCTGCGCGCGATAACGACAAGCTCAGCCCGTCCGTGCGCCGACTCGTCGAGGAGAATCGGCTCGATCCGACGCAGATTCCCGCGTCGGGCCGGGATGGACGGATCACGAAATCCGACGTCGTCGATTACCTCGACAAGCAGCGCGACGCGCCGACGAGTGCGGCCGCGCCCGCGGCTGCCCGCGCGACACAGGCACCCGCTACCGCCCGCGAAGCGCCACCGAAGGCGCCAAGCCCCGCGCCCGCGACCGCGAAGCCGCCGGCGCCTCGTGTCGGACGCACCGAGCAGCGCGTCGCAATGACGCGCCTGCGCCAGCGCATCGCGCAGCGCATGGTCGAAGCGCAATCGACGCAGGCCCTGCTCACCTCGTTCAACGAGGTGGATCTCACCGAAGTGCAGGCGCTTCGCGCGCGCTACAAGGATCGGTTCGAGAAGCAGCACGGCGTAAAGCTCGGCTTCATGTCGTTCTTCGTGAAGGCATGCATCGAGGCGCTGAAGCGATTCCCGGTCGTCAACGCATCGGTCGACGGCACCGATATGGTGTATCACGAGTACTACGACATCGGCGTTGCGGTCTCGACGGATCGCGGGCTCATGGTGCCCGTGGTGCGCGATGCCGACGTCAAGTCCTTCGCCGAGATCGAAAAGGAGATCGGCGCTTACGCGCAGAAGGCGCGCGACGGCACGATCGCCCTCGAGGATCTCATCGGCGGCACGTTCACGATCACGAACGGCGGGGTCTTCGGCTCGCTCATGTCGACGCCGATCGTCAATGCGCCGCAAAGCGCGATCCTCGGCATGCACAAGATCCAGGAGCGCCCGATGGTCGTGAACGGCGCGATCGCGATCCGGCCGATGATGTACGTCGC
>JBQTHP010000262.1:0-2948 GCA_052389755.1 Gammaproteobacteria bacterium | reverse complement strand
CGCGATCGCCTCGGCTCGGCGCCGGTGATCTCGAATCAGATGCTCGCGATCCTGATCCGGCGAGATACGCGGCGGCAGCGCGAATCGCTCACCGCCAGCGACATCGTCATCGATCCGGCGCTCGGCGACGCTTCGTCGTTCGACTTCAGTCGGATCGACCGAGCGATCGAGGTCGGGCGCCAGGCGGCGATCAACCAGACGGACCGCCTGCAGGCGTTCGCGCTGGCACCGGATGCGCACGAGCGCTACGTCGCGCAGCGCTCGAGCGCCCGCACCACCCCGCCACGCATCGATTTCGTGCGCGTCGAGCCCGGTTCCGAGCGCTATGCGCACACCCTCGAGGCGCGATTCGGAAGCGCGGTCGGCAAGCCGCTCGACGCGGAGGCGCTCGGTGAACGGGTCACCCTCTTTTACGGGCAGGGTAATCTCGAGACCCTCGACTACCGGATCGTGGAGGATGAGGAGCGGTACGGCCTCGCGCTCACGGCCCGGCGCAACTCCTGGGGACCGAACTACGTCCGCTTCGGGCTCAATCTCCAGGACGATTTCGAAGGCAGCTCCAGCTACAACGCCGCGGCGCGCTTCGTTCTCGCCGAGATCACGGGCACCGGCGGAGAGTCGGTGTGGGATCTGCAGATCGGCGAGAACCCGCGCATCGCGACCGAGGTGTATCTGCCACTGTCGCAGGGGCCGGGGTTCTTCCTGATGCCGCACGCGCAGCTCCGGGCGCGCAATGTCGCGGTGCTCGACGACCAGCAGCGTCGCATCGCGGAGCTTCGCGTACGCACTTTCGATTACGGGCTCGACTTCGGCCGCGAGTTCGGCAACTGGGGCGAGCTTCGTGCGGGGTATGGCCGCGCGGAGGGCGTCTCGCGCGTGCGTCTCGGCGATCCCGCGCTGCCCACGGCCGATTTCGATTCCGACGATTATTTTGCGCGGTTCTCCTACGACCAGCTGGACGATGTGAACTTTCCGCGCCACGGGCAGGCGCTCACTCTCGAGTGGGTCGGACAGCGGTTCGACGTCGGCCCGGTGCAGACCGCGGAGCGCGTGAGGCTCGACTGGCTCGCGGCGCGCTCGTGGGGCAAGCAGACGGCAGTGCTCTGGTCGTCGATGGGCACGACGATCGGCGACGTGACCGACGATGTGCGGTCGCTCTTCGGCCTCGGCGGATTTCTGAATCTGTCCGGCCTGCAGCCCGACTCGCTCACCGGCCCGCATTTCGGCATCGTGCGCGGGCTCGTCTATCGGCAGATCGGTCGCGGCGGCCCCGGCGTTTTCGAGGGGCCCGCATACATCGGCCTGTCCTACGAGGTCGGCAACGTGTGGAACGATCGCGATGACGCGGGCTTCGGGTCGGCGCGCAGGGACGGCAGCCTCTTCCTCGGGCTCGATTCGCTCCTGGGCCCGGTGTACCTGGCGGTGGGAATCGATGAGGCCGGCGAGGAGTCTTTCTACCTCTTTCTCGGCCGAACGTTCTGACGAACGCCGTCAACCCTTCTTCTTGAAAAACTCTTCGATGGGCTCCGGAGGCATGAAGCGGAAGCTCTGGACGAAATCGACGCCGAGCGCGGTGAGCCATTCGCGTTCGGCCTCGTCCTCGACGCGCTTGGCCACGGTCTGCATGCCGAGCACGCGCATCGCCTGCACTATCGACACGACGCGCGCCTCGCGCATGCGGTCGCCGAGCGCGCCGATCGTGAGCCGCGGATCGAGCTTCACGAGCCGGATGCCCGGCTGGGTGAGCAGTGGCAGCACGTCCGTGTGCATCGAGAAGTCATCGATGACGACCGGGCAGCCAACCGCGCGAAACGTCTCGAGCGCGCGCTGCGTGCCCCCCGGCTTCTCGAGGCAGATGCTCTCCGCGATCTCGAAACCGATGAGTCCTGCGGGCAGGGCCGCTTTGCGCACGCACAGTTCCACGAACTTGAAGAAGTGATCCTGGCAGATCGCCGCCGCCGAGAGGTTCACCGAGAACATGGGCGGGTCGCCCTTCCACTCGGAGCGGTGCCGTACGAGCCAGGCCATGAGCTGCGAGATGACGCGTCGATCGAGCATCGATTCGAGGCCGTGCTCGCGCGCCCCGCGCAGCAGTGCCTGTGGAGCGGCCGCACTGCCCTCGGCGCGGCTGCGGAGCAGCACCTCGTAGCGACGCGTACGCGCGCTCGATCGCAACCGCGCGAGCGGCTGCACGTGAAGCTCCAGCGCCTCGTCGCGAATTGCCGCGACCATGCGATCGTATTCGGCGCCGCCCGTTGCGGAAGGAGCCGATGCGGCGGGTTTCGCGCCCGCCTGCGGTGCCCATGGTGCCTGTGGTGCCTGGGGTATCGGCGCGGTCGGTTTGCGCGCCTCCGCTTCCGTAGTCGCCGGTGGCGCCTCAGCCGGCCATTCGAGACCGCTCAGCGCCGCGCCGATGTCGTTCAGGGCGGCGCGTACGCCTGACGTGAGGAACGCGGCGCAGGAATCGATGCCGCGATCGGGCATCGCGGCGTCGAGTACGAGTATCGCAACCGCAGCGAGCGCGCCGTCCGGCGCCCACGCCGGCAGAACGACGGTACTGCGCTTCGCATCGAGCGGAAACTCAAGGTAGGGATAGCGGATGCCCAGGACGAGCGCGTCGAGCGCATCGCGCTGCACCTGTTCGACGTTGATCGCGGAGTCCGGCTGATCGCGGAAGAGGAGCCCGCCTTTTGCGTCGTGCAGCGTGACGTCGTGCAGCCGCACGTCGGGCAGCGCCTGCCGGAAGCGCACGAATACGGACTCTGCCTCGAGGGTGGCTTCGGGATCACGCGTCGGGACCGGCATGCCAAGTATTGTTAACCGCTTCGCGTGCGTCTCACTGTGACTGCGCTCGCGTCAGGCGCCACCCGGGTTTGTCATATCGCGGGGGTGGGGAGAACCGTGAAGCGGGTCCGGGAAACGGCCGGCGGCTACAGGCCGCGGCTTTC
>JBQTHP010000261.1:0-3658 GCA_052389755.1 Gammaproteobacteria bacterium | reverse complement strand
TCGCCGGGGAGATACCGCGCACCGTCGGCATTCAGGTGTCACGCGTGGATGGAACGGAAGCGAAAGTGGATGGCAGGTTCGTCCTGTCGTTGGCCGAGCTGGCGCAGGCTTTCCCCGTTCAGGTGATGGCGGGGATCGCCGACAGCCTACAGCTCACAGCTTACAGCCCGGAGAAGACGAAGAGGTCCGCACCGCGCGGTGACCGGGCCTTCCTTTCCGGGCTGTCGGCTGTTGGCTTCGGCGGCGCTGGCTCGACTGGGCGGTGTTCCACGTGGAACCAACCTACATCGTTTCGGGCACTGACTGCCGTTACCTGGGAGACGATCGGCGACGGAGGTGCTGCGGTTGTTCCGCCCGCGAACCGATCCGGCGCATTAGATGTCCAGATTCGCGACCGACAGCGCGTTCTTCTCGATGAACTCGCGACGTGGCTCGACTGCATCGCCCATCAGCGTGGTGAAGATGTCGTCGGCGGCGACGGCGTCCTCGATGCGCACCTGCATGAGACGGCGCGACTCGGGGTTGATGGTGGTCTCCCAGAGCTGCTCGGGATTCATCTCGCCGAGGCCTTTGTAGCGCTGAATCGTCTGACCCTTCTTCGCCTGGTCGAACAGCCATTTCATCGCTTCCTTGAACGAGCCGATGTCCTGGCGATCAGCCCCGCGCGCGATGTAGGCGCCTTCGCCGATCAGCCCCGCGAGTGTCTTCGCAAGCTCGGCGATGCGCTGGTACTCCGCCGAATCGAAGAACTCCCGCGGCAGGTATTTGTTGCTCGGCGTGCCGTGCTCGGCCTTGTGCACGAGGACGCGCGCCGGGTGCGTGTCCGTGCCGGCGCGAAACTCCACGCGGTACGTGCGGGTGCCGTCGTTCAACGCATTCAGTCGTTCGTCGAGATCCTTCGCCCAGCTGCGCAACCACTCGACGCGGTCGAAGTCCGCGGGGGTGACTTCGGGCACGTAGATCAGCTGCTCGAGCAGCCGATCGTCGTAGCGACGCGCCCAGCGCTTGATGATCGCCTGCACTTCCATGTAGCGGCGCGCGAGCATCTCCAGTCCCGTTCCCGACAGCGGCGGCGCGCGCTCGTTCACATGCAGCGCGGCGCCTTCGAGCGCACTGTTGAGCAGTACCACGTTGAGCTCGTTGTCGTCCTTGACGTAGCTCTCCTGCTTGCTGCGCTTGATCTTGTAGAGCGGCGGCTGCGCGATGTAGATGTGGCTGCGCTCGATCAGTTCGGGCATCTGCCGATAGAAGAACGTGAGCAGCAGCGTGCGGATGTGCGATCCGTCCACGTCGGCGTCGGTCATGATGATGATGCGGTGATAGCGCAGCTTGCCGATGTCGAAGTCATCGCGACCGATGCCGCAGCCGAGCGCGGTGATCAGCGTGCCGACTTCGGCGGATGAGAGCATCTTGTCGAAGCGCGCCTTCTCGACGTTCAGGATCTTTCCCTTCAGCGGCAGGATCGCCTGAGTCCGTCGATCGCGACCCTGTTTCGCCGAGCCGCCGGCTGAATCGCCCTCGACGATGAAAATCTCGGAGAGCGCAGGATCCTTCTCCTGACAGTCGGCGAGCTTGCCCGGCAACCCCGCGACATCGAGCGCGCCCTTGCGGCGAGTCATCTCGCGCGCCCTGCGCGCCGCTTCGCGCGCGCGCGCGGCTTCGATGATCTTCGCGACGATGCCGCGCGCCTCGTGGGGCCGCTCGAGCAGGAACTCGGAGAGTTTCTGCGCGACAGCGGATTCGACGATCCCCTTCAGTTCCGAGGAGACGAGCTTGTCCTTCGTCTGCGACGAGAATTTCGGATCGGGCAGCTTCACCGAGAGAATCGCGGTGAGTCCTTCGCGCGCGTCATCACCCGTCGTCGGGACTTTCTCCTTTTTCGCCGACAGCTCTCTCTCGATGTAATCGTTGAGCGTGCGCGTGAGGGCGGTGCGAAAACCGGCGAGGTGCGTGCCGCCGTCCTTCTGCGGAATGTTGTTCGTGTAGCAGAACATGCTCTCCTGGTAGGAGTCGTTCCACTGCATCGCGACCTCGACGTTCACGGGCCCGTCCTGCGTCTTGAACCAGACGACCGAATCGTGGATCGGCGTCTTGGTACGGTTCAGGTGCTTCACGAAGGCCTGCAGGCCGCCCGCGTGCTCGAATACGTCCGAGTTGTTCTCGCGCTCGTCGACGAGCTCGATGCGCACGCCGGAGTTCAGAAACGAAAGCTCGCGCAGGCGCTTCGCGAGCACCTCGTAATTGAACGTAATGTTCGTAAAGATCTGCGAGCTCGGCTTGAAGCGGATCGTCGTGCCGCGCTCAGCTGTCTCGCCGACCATCGTGAGCGGCGCCGCCGGCTCACCGAGGTGGTACTCCTGGCGGTGCATCTTCCCGTCCCGGCTGATCGTGAGCTGCAGGTAGTCCGACAGCGCGTTCACCACTGACACGCCCACGCCGTGGAGTCCGCCGGAAACCTTGTAGGAGCTGTCGTCGAACTTACCGCCCGAGTGGAGGACGGTCATGATGACTTCGGCGGCGGAGCGGCCCTCCTCGGTGTGGATATCCACAGGAATTCCGCGTCCGTTGTCGCTGACGGTGACCGACTCATCGGCGTGAATCGTGACGACGATCCGGTCGCAATAGCCGGCAAGAGACTCATCGATCGAGTTGTCGACGACCTCGAAAACCATGTGGTGCAGACCGCTGCCGTCATCGGTGTCCCCGATGTACATACCGGGGCGTTTTCGCACCGCGTCAAGGCCCTTTAAGACTTTGATTTTGCTGGAGTCGTAGACGTCGTCAACGGCCATGAACACGCTCGATTTTGGGGTGCAGCATTATAGCGTTTGCACCCTCCCATGTTCCACGTGAAACACGCGGTCCGGGACGCCAAAAAGGTGCGCATCCGGCTGCAGCGACGTGGTCACGAGCTGACTGCGAGTCCGCTGTACGACGCCGATGAAGCGATCAAGCCGGTCGCGATCCAGCTCCGCGGCGGGATCATCCAGCAGCAGCGTCGGAACGATCGACGCGGCATCGCGGAGGAACTCGAGCTGCGACAGAACCATCGCGACCGCCACCAGTTTCTGCTGACCGCGCGACAGGATCTCGCGGGCTGGGCGACCGTGGACACGCACGCGAATGTCCGCGCGATGTGGCCCCTCGTGCGTCATACCACGCAAGCGATCCCGCGCCTCGCCCGAGGCCAGGGCCTCCGCCAAGGCATGCTCGGAAGGCCAGCCGCGGTGGTACGAGAGCTCGACCTCCAGGTCGGTCAACTCGCGGACGGTATGGGTCCAGAAGGGCTCCAAGCGCGCGAGCAGCGCCGCGCGCGAGGCGCTCAGTATCTCTCCGTCCCGGGCGAGCTCCGGATTCCAGACATGGGTTTGCTCTGGCATGAGGCGCAGAGCGCGATTGCGCTGCTTGAGCGCACGGGAGTATCTGGCCCAGGTTTCGATGTAGGTTGGTTCCACGTGGAACACCGCCCAGTCGAGCCAGCGCCGCCGGCGATACCCGCCTTCCTCAACGAGCTTGTGCACCCCGGGCTCGATCACCTGAACGGGGAAAGCCTGCGCCAGCTCGGCCAACGACAGGACGAACCTGCCATCCACTTTCGCTTCCGTTCCATCCACGCGTGACACCTGAATGCCGACGGTGCGCGGTATCTCCCCGGCGA
>JBQTHP010000260.1:0-3227 GCA_052389755.1 Gammaproteobacteria bacterium | reverse complement strand
CGGCGCGCGGTCTCCCTCCCTGCTTGCTGGTGCGATACCGCGGCAGCAGCGTAAGCGACCGAGCAGCTGCGTCGTTGTCCGGGTCGTGAAGACACCCGATGTTGTCGCGGGAGGGGGATCCCGCGATGGCGAAGAAGCGAAGCGGTGCGCACCGCCGGGTGAGCGCGCAGCCTTGGGCGAGCGCTCGCTGGACGCCGGAGGACGCGCAGCGGGTTCTCGCGGCGTGGCACGGGAGCGGTCTCGACCTTTCGGCGTGGTGTCGCCGGGAAGGCGTCGAGTACGAGCGCGTGCGTCGCTGGCGAAGCCGGCTCGCGGTGCGATCGCGGCGGACGGCGACGTCTCCGACGGCGCGGTTTCTCCCGGTTCGCGTGCTCGGCAACGATCCGTCGCCGGAGGGACCGAGCTTCGAGCTCGAGCTCTCGCGCGGCGTGCGCCTGCGCGTGCCGCCGCAGTTCGACGAGGCCTCGCTGGCGCGGCTGCTGCGGGTCGTGGAGGCGGGCGCGTGATCCTCAATCTTCCGCCGTCGGTTCGCCTGTTCGTGTGCACGGAGCCGACCGACATGCGCAAGTCGTTCGATGGTCTGGCGGCGCTGGTCGCGCACGGACTCGGACACGACCCGCTCTCGGGGCACCTGTTCTGCTTCTTCAACCGGCGCGCCGACCGGGCCAAGATCCTCTGGTACGACCACAGCGGCTATGCGCTGTTCGCGAAGCGGCTCGAGCGCGGCCGCTTCCGGCTGCCGGAGGCGAAGCCGGGCGAGCGGAGCCTCGCGATCCGCGCGGCCGAGCTCGCGTTGATCCTGGAGGGGATCGATCTGCGGGGGGCGAAGCGTCGGCGCGTGTGGAGTCCGCGCGAGAATCGGAGCGCGGCATAACAAAATAACACGATACCCCTTGCAGCTTCTCTCGTTCGTGCTATCAAGACGCCGTGGGGGAGCAACGAGAGGAGACCGCACCGGAGGCGGTGGCGGTGCCGACGCTGCGCAATCTCGCGACCTGGATGCGCGAGATGCTCGCCGAGGACCGCGCCGACGCGATGATCACCGGCGTGGTGCAGCTGTTCGACGGCCTGGTCGAGCGCCACCTGGAGCAGCTGCGCGACGCCTTCATCAAGCGCGCCCGCGAGCTGTATGGGCGCCGGAGCGAGCAGCTCTCCGACGCCCAGCTCGAGCTGCTCTTCGAGCTGTTCCGCGAGCGCGTGGAAGAGACGTCCGCCCCCGAGCTCACCGGAGCCGCCGCGCAGCTCGACGAGGCGCAGTCCAAGGACAAGCCGAGCGAGAAGAGCCAGCGACGCCGGCGCCAGGCCGAGCCCGCGGCATTTGCTGCCGATCTTCCCCGCGAGACAGTCACCGTCAACGTGCCCGCTGCGGAGGTCGCCTGTGCGAGCTGCGGTGCCGAGCGCGGAATCGTCGGCCACGACGAGAGCGAGCAGCTCGAGTACACCCCGGCCGAGTTTCGCGTGCGCCAGATCCGCCGCGAGAAGCGCGCCTGCGCGACCTGCCGCGACACCGTGGTGCGGGCGCCGGCGCCGGTGCGCGTGGTCGAGCGCGGCAAGCTCGGAGCCGGGCTCGTCGCCCAGATCCTGGTCGCCAAGTACCTCGAGCACACGCCGCTGTACCGCCAGCGGGAGATCTACAAACGCTCCCGGGTCTCTCTGCCACGCTCGACCCTGGGCGACGCCGTCGCCGCGGCCAGCTCTCTCCTGGCCCCGGTAGCGCGGCGGATCCGGGAACGAGTCCTCGCCCACGCGATCGTCGCCACCGATGACACCGGGCTGTGCGTGCTCGACCCGCAGCACGCGAAGGGATCGAAGCGCGGCTTCCTCTGGCCCTATCTGGCGGATCACCGCTTTGCGTACTTCGCCTACACGTCGAGCCGCGCCGGAGCCGGGCCGCAGGCGGAGCTCGCCGACTACCGGGGCTACGTGCAGGTCGATGGCTATGCCGGCTACGACGCCTTGTTTCGCGGCGAGGGCTGTCCGCGGACCGAGGTGGGCTGTTTCATGCACGCGCGGCGCTACTTCGTGCAGGCCGTCGACGCGGGCGACCTGCGCGCCTTGCCCGCGGTGGCGCAGATCCGCGCGCTCTACGGCGTCGAGCGCGAGGCGAAGGACGCCGGTCTCGATGCCGAGGGACGCCGAGCCTTGCGCGAGACGAAGTCGCGACCGCTGCTCGCCGAGCTCGCCGACTGGCTCGCGGCGATGGCGCCGCGCGCCGTCCCGAAGAGTCCGCTCGGCCAGGCGATCGGCTACGCCCAGAAGCGCTGGACCGCACTCACGCGCTATCTCGACGACGGGCGGCTCGAGATCGACAACGGCGAGGTCGAACGACTGATCCGGATCGTGGCGCTGGGGCGCAAGAACTATCTCTTTGCGGGCTCCGACGCCGGCGCGCAGCGCGCCGCGGTGGCGTACACGGTGCTGGCGACCTGCACGCTGCACGAGCTCGACCCGTGGGCGTATGTGAAGGACGTGCTCGAGAAGATCGCCGGTGACTGGCCGCAGCGGGAGCTCGATCGCCTGCTGCCCGACCGCTGGGCGCAGGAGCATCCCGAGGCGCTGCGCCACGCCCGTCCCGCCTGAGCGCACTGCGCTCCGCGCACACCGCTCGCTCATCCCGCAGACCGAACCGAAGCCGCGCTATGCCCGCAACGACGCGGATGCTCGGCCGCTTACGGCCGAAGGGCTCTTGGGGCCACGGTCCCTCGTCGTCCGCCTCCGTTGGAACGCGAAGCGTCGTGGGAATCGAGAAACGAATCTTGGGCTACGCCTGTCCGAGACAACGCCGCAGATCGAAGGATTCGCCGCGCGTCCGCAGGATCCACACTCCCACGAGCAGACGTCGTGCCAGGGCCATGCGTGCTTTGTTCTTGTGAACACGGCGTCGGAGCGTCTGGACCCACGCACTCACGGCGGGATTGGTCCTGATCAGCCGGACCGCCCACTGCGAGAGGATCCAGCGCAGCTCGGCGTTGCCCTGCTTGGTCATCTTGCCGTGATGCGCCTTGTCGGCGGACTGGTTCACGCGAGGAACGAGTCCGGCGTACGCGGCGACAGCACGGCTGCTCGCAAAGCGTTTCGCATCGCCGAGCTCGGCGAGCAGGGTAGCCGCCGACTGCGCACCGATGCCCGGTAGCTCCGTGGCCAGAACGGCCACGTCGCTCTCCTCTCGCAGCAAGCGACGCACGTGACGATTGAGTCCGTCGATCTGCTGCTGGAGCCCCTCGAGG
>JBQTHP010000259.1:0-8577 GCA_052389755.1 Gammaproteobacteria bacterium | reverse complement strand
CTCGACGAGACCATGATCCGCGCGATGGCGAGGCAGGCCGAGGCCGAGCGCACGCGGCGCGCCAAGGTCATCCACGCGCAAGGCGAGAAAGAAGCGGCGCAGACGCTCGTCGAAGCCGCGGAGGCGCTCGCGCGCGAGCCGCGGGCCATGCAGCTGCGCTACCTGCAGACGCTAGCGGACATCTCGAGCGAGAAGACTTCGACGATCGTGTTTCCCGTGCCGCTCGACCTGATCGCGCCGCTGCTGGAGGGGCGCAAGGGCTGAGCTCCTCGCGGCGTTTACTCACGGCCCATGCAGCCGGCGATCGAAGCGTTCTTCGACGAGGGCACGTCGACCTTTTCGTACCTCGTCCAGGATCCCGAGGCACGCATTGCCGCGGTCATCGACCCGGTGCTCGATTTCGAACCGCGGTCGGGCCACGTCTCGAGCGGTTCGGCTGATCGGATCGGCGCCGCGCTGACACGCCAGCAGCTCACGCTCGAGTGGATTCTCGAGACCCATGCGCACGCCGACCATCTCTCGGCCGGCGCGTATCTGCGCGACCGGCACGGCGGCCGCATCGCGATCGGCGAAGGGATCCGCGACGTGCAGAAAGTCTTCGCGGCGCTATTCAATCTTGGCGCGGATTTCCCGTGCGACGGCTCACAGTTCGACTGCCTGTGGCGCGACGGCGAGACGTTTCGGATCGGCGCGCTCGATGCGCGCGTGATCGCGACGCCCGGGCATACGAGCGATAGCGTCACGTACCTGATCGGCGATGCAGCCTTCGTCGGGGACACGCTCTTTCAGCCCGATTACGGCAGCGCGCGTTGCGATTTTCCGGGCGGCGATGCGGGCGCACTATTCGATTCCGTGCAGAAGCTGTACACCTTGCCCGACGACACCCGGCTCTTCATGTGTCACGACTATCCGCCGCAGGGGCGCGGGCCGCAGTACTGGACGAGGGTGGGCGTGCAGAAGCGCAGCAACGTGCATCTCAACGCCGCGACGCGGCGCGAGCCGTTCATCGCGATGCGCACCGCGCGGGATGTCACGCTTGCTTCGCCGGTGCTGTTCCTGCCGGCGTTGCAGGTGAACATTCGCGCCGGGCGTCTGCCCGAGCCGGAATCGAACGGCAGGGTCTACCTGAAGATTCCGGTCAACGCGCCGGGCTCTGCTCCGGATCCACGCCGAGGAAGTACGCGGCGACGAGCGCGATGAGCGTGCCGCCGATGCCGAGTCCCGCACGGCCCATGCGGCGACCGCGGTAGTCCTCGACGTTCGTGCTTGGGTCACTCCCTCACCGTGGACGTAATGATTAACGTAAGCTCGGCGCGGATGTTCCTGCGACCGTCTGGTCTTCCCATCGACGCGGCTCTGCCCGCGCTTCGCGCAGCGCTGCGCTCGCGACACTCTGCGGTGCTGCACGCGCCGCCCGGCGCGGGCAAAAGTACCGTGGCGCCGCTCGCGCTGCTCGATGAGCCGTGGGCCGTGGGCAAACGCATCATCCTGCTCGAGCCGCGCAGGCTCGCCGCCCGTGCCGTCGCGCAGCGGATGGCGGCGACGCTCGGCGAGCGCGCCGGCGAGACCGTCGGCTATCGCATGCGACTCGACACGCGCGTCTCGCGCGCGACGCGCATCGAGGTCGTCACCGAGGGCGTGCTCACGCGCATGCTGCAGGGCGATCCCGCGCTCGAGGGGATCGCGTGCGTGATCTTCGACGAGTACCACGAGCGCAGCCTGCAGGCCGACCTGGGGCTCGCGCTCACGCTGGATGCGCGCGCCAATCTCTCACCCGACCTGCGCGTGCTCGTGATGTCCGCGACGCTCGATGGCGCCGAGGTTGCCCGGCTGCTCGGTGATGCCGAAGTGGTGAGCGCGAGCGGGCGCGTTCACCCGTTAGAGGTGCGCCAAGTCGGGGCCGGCGCCGCCCTGCTGCCGACGCCGGGCGGCGCGCCGCGCCGGGGTGGTGCGGGCGCGCCCGACACGCCTGAACGCGCGGTTGCGCGGACGGTGCAGCGCGCACTGCGCGAAGCAGAAGGCGACGTGCTCGTGTTTCTGCCGGGCGCGGCGGAGATTCGCCGCGTGCAGTATCTGCTGAACGAGGCGTCCGCCGGCACGAACGTGCGCGTGCTGCCGCTCTTCGGTGATCTCACGCCGTCCGAACAGGATGCCGCACTCGCGCCGGGCACCGCGGGCACGCGCCGCATCGTGCTCGCGACGAACATCGCCGAGACGAGCCTCACGATCGAGGGCATCCGCATCGTCGTGGACAGCGGCATCGTGCGCCGATCGCTATTCGATCCGGCGACCGGGATGGGCCGCCTCGCGACGCAGCGCATCTCGCGCGCATCGGCTGAGCAGCGCTGCGGACGCGCAGGACGACTCGCGGCCGGCGTCTGCTTTCGACTCTGGAGTCAGGGCGCACAGGCGGCACTCGCACCGTTCACGCCGCCGGAGATCCTCGAAGCGGACCTCGCGCCACTGGCGCTCGAGCTTGCGAGCTGGGGCACGCGCGACGCGAACGCGCTGCGATGGCTCGACCCGCCGCCCGCGGCCCTGCTCGACAGCGCCCGGGATCTGCTGCGACGACTCGGCGCCCTCGATGCCGACGGGCGCATCACGAATCACGGGCGCGCGATGGCGGAATTGTCGCTGCATCCGCGGCTGGCGCACATGCTGCTGCGTGCGCAGGAACGCGGTCGGGCGCGGCTTGCGGCGGAGCTCGCGGCGCTTCTGTCCGAGCGCGATCTGATGCGCGGAGCCGCAGCGGCGCACGATGCGGATATCCGCTCTCGCCTCGAAGCCTTGCGAGGCGGCGCCGGAAACACCCGCGCCGACACGACCGCCGTGCATCGCACGCGACGAGCGGTCGAGCAGGCGCTGCGGCAGATCGGCGCCGACGCTCGTGGCGCGAGCGGGACCGAGGACACGGGCGCGCTGCTCGCGCTCGCGTATCCCGACCGCATCGGGCGCCGCCGCGCGGGCGGGGATGCCCGCTACGCGCTGACGAACGGACGCGGCGCGTACTTTGCCGAGGCGCAAAGTCTCGCGCGCGAAGAGCTCATCGTGGCCGTCGATCTCGACGACCGCGAACGCGAGGCGCGCATCCTGCTCGCCGCGCCGCTGTCGCGCGCGGCGCTCGATGAGGAGCTCGCCGATCGACTCGTTCGTACCGAGGAAGTCGCATGGAGCTCGCGTGACCGGGCAGTGATCGCACGGCGCGTCGTGCGGCTCGATGAGCTGATCGTGGAGGAACAGCCGTTGCCGCATGTTCCGACCGACGCTGCGCTCGCGGCGATGCTTACCGGCGTTCGCGAGCTCGGACTCGATGCGCTGCCGTGGACACGCGAGACGCGCGAGTTGCAGGCGCGCATCGAGCTCGTGCGTCGGATGCAGGAGGGCGGCGCGGCCGACTGGCCGCCGAGCGACGATGCGACGCTCCTCGCAACGCTCGGGGAGTGGCTCGCGCGGTGGCTCGACGGCATCACGCGCAGCGAGCAGCTCGCACGCATCCCGCTGCACGACGCGCTGCTCGCGCGACTCGACTACGCGCACCAGCGGCGGCTCGAGGAGCTCGCGCCGACACACCTCGCCGTGCCGAGCGGGTCGCGCATTCGTATCGACTACGTCGATGAGAGCGCACCCGCCGTGGCGGTGCGACTGCAGGAAGTGTTCGGGCTCGAGGACACGCCGCGCGTCGCCGGCGGCAAGGTGCCCGTGACCTTCAAGCTGCTGTCGCCGGCACAGCGCCCCGTGCAGGTGACGCGCGATCTCGCGAGCTTCTGGCGCGGCGCGTATGCGGAGGTGCGCAAGGATCTTCGCGGCCGCTATCCCAAGCATCACTGGCCGGAGAATCCGCTCGAAGCGCAGCCGACGCGCGGCGCGAAAAGAAAGAGCTGACAGCCTGGAGCTGACAGCTAAAGAGGGTCGCCGTCCTCGCGCCGCACGGCGATGAGCGTGGGGCGCGGCGGCAGATCGCCGCCGTCCGGCCAATGGCTGCGCGGCGCCTCCACGGTGCCGCCCTGACCCGGATGCTGGATCGACAGGAAGAGCGTGCGGCCGTCGGGGGTGAACTCGCAGCCGCACACCTCGGCGCCGACGGGCGCGCTCAGGATCTGCTTCGGCACACCGCGCTCCGGCCCGGAGGTCTGGCAGACGAAGCAGCCGCTGTTCGGCAAGCGCGGATCGTCGCTGTCCGTGACGATCCACAGCCGGCCCGAGGGATCGAAGCCGAGGTTGTCCGGACACGCGAGCGGACTCGCGTCCGGCGTGACTGATTCGCCCGCAAACAGAAAGATCTCCCAGCGGAACGAGGTGGCGGCCGCATCGTCACCATCCTCGATGAGCTCGATGATGTGGCCGGCCGTGTTGGCGGCACGCGGATTCGCGGCGTTCACGCCGAGGTCGATCTCGCGGCCCATGTACTGCGCCCGCACCGCGGCCTCGCGCCGCTGCAGGTTCCGCGTGCACGACAGATAGACGCGACCGGACAGCGGACTCGGCTCGATGTCCTCGGGCCGGTCCATCGGCGTCGCGCCCAGCAGGTCCGCAGCGGCGCGCGCCTTGATCACGACGTCGGCCTGGCTTGCGAAACCGCTGCGGCGGTTGAGCGGGCCGCGCTCCTCGTACACGAGCGGCAGCCACTCTCCGGTGCCGTCGGCGTCGAAACGCGCGACGTACAGCGTGCCGTCATCGAGCAGCTCGCGATTGGCCCGCGGATCTTCCGGATCGAACGCGCGGCGCGTGACGAACTTGTATACGTATTCGAACATGTCGTCGTCGCCCATGTACGCCGCGACGCGACCGTCGCGCGCGACGGCCGTATTCGCACCCTCGTGCGAGAAGCGGCCGAGCGCGGTGCGCTTGCGCGGCGGGGCCTGCGGATCGCGCGGATCGATCTCGACGATCCAGCCGAACCGCAGCGCCTCGCGCGGCTCGCTGCGCACGTCGAAGCGCGACTCGGCATGCTCCCAGCCGTACAAGCTGCGCTCGCGGAGCGGGAAACGGCGATACGCGTCGACGGTTTCAGCATCGTCCGCCGAACGCGCACCTGCCCACGTGCGCGCGTACCCGAAGTAATCGTCCACGTTCTCTTCCGCCGTGAGATACGTGCCCCACGGAGTCTTGCCACCGGCGCAGTTCGCGATCGTGCCGAGAACGAGCGTACCCGCGGGATCCGCTTTCGTGCGCAGCAGCGCCGCGCCGCGGGCCGGACCGGTGATCTCGCACGGCGTGCTGCCCGTGATGCGTCGGGTGAGCGGCGCACCGACATCGCGGCGCCACCGCCCGCGTCGCTGCGCCACCTCGAGAATGCTGACACCGTGCGCGGCCATCATGACGGCGACGACTTGCGGGTACTGCTCGATCCACTTGCGTCGTCCTTCGCCCGGTTCGAGGCCGCGCTGCGGGCGGGTGCGAAACGCGAGCTCCGCTTGCACGTACTCGTTGTTCACGCACAGCACGCCGCGATCAGTGCGCCCCGCGGCGGCGAAGAACGCGACCGCGTCGCACTGGGAGCCGAACTGCCGCGCCTGCCGCGCGGCGGCTCCGGGATGCAGCAGCGCATCGCGCAGCAGATTGCGTGCGGTGAGCGATGGCGTATCGGCGAACAAGGCGTCGCCCCAGCGAGCGATGCGGTCCCAGGTGTAGCCGCGCGGCAGCACGATCGCGTCCGTGTTCTGCGGCTTCACCGGCGCGAACGGACCGCGTGCCACCGCCGTCAGCGACGGCGCGATGACGCTGCCCGCGCCGATCGCGCCGAGCGTGCTCAGCACCTGCCGGCGCGAGACACGGCGATCGAGGAGTGCGTGGAAGCTGACGAGTCTGGCGCGGCCGATACTCACGTTCCCGACGGCTCGTCCGGCGGCATCACTTGAAGGACTTCTCGTGGTCGAGCGCCGCCCTCACCGCAGGCCGCTCGAGGATGCGCTTGAGGTAGGCGCTCAGGGTCGGATACGGCGAGATGTCGAGACTCACGAACCGATGCCAGCCGGCGACCGTGAAGAGGTACGCATCCGCAACCGTGAAGCGCTCGCCCATGAGAAACGGGCCCCTGCCCATGTTCTGCTCCAGCCATGCGAGACGCTTCGTGAGATTGCCGCGGGCGAAGTTCTTCACCTCTTCGGATGCGTCGGGTCTGAAGAGCGGGCTGAAGCCCTTGTGAATCTCGGAGCTCGTGAACCCGAGCCACTCGAGCAGGCGATAGCGCTCCATCGTGCCGGCGGGCGGCGCGAGATTCTTCTCCGGCTTGCGATCCGCGATGTACTGGAGGACCGCCGTCACCTCCGTGAGCACCTGCCCGTCATCGAGGCGCAAGGCTGGCACGTAGCCTTTGCCGTTCACCTTCCAGTAGTCCTCGCCGTTCGAAGTCGCCTTGGTGCGAACATCCACTTTCACTGTTTCAAACTCGAGACCGGCTTCGCGCAGCGCAATGTGTGGCGCCAGCGAGCACGCGCCCTGGCCGAAGTAGAGCTTCATGGGAGACTCCTTGAACGAAATCATGGGCCTGCCAGGATTCGAACCTGGGACCAAGGGATTCACTTGCCCCGGCGTTTCCGCCGGGAGTGGACTATCTCTTCACCCGCGCATGCTGGCTAGAGCATGCGTGTGGGTGCGGGACGCTCTTGCCTGTCATCAAGGGCACTGCAGCCCTCAGGTAGTCTCTGCACCTTCCGGCGGTGTACCGCCGGCTCGGCTCAGGGTTGCCATGAGCATCGCTCGAAGGTTTCCCTGAATTCATCCCGTCCACTTCGCGCGTTTCCGCGCGAAGGCACCTTATCGATGAGTCCCCTGCACTAACCGCTGTGCTACAGGCCCAACGCGCCAAAGTGTAGCAATTGCCGCGGAATCAGCGCTGAGATTCCGTGCCTGCCATATCGAGCGGGCTGCGCACACCACGGCCGCCACGGTTCAGCACGTGCGTGTAGATCATCGTGGTTTTCACGTCGCTGTGCCCGAGGAGCTCCTGCACCGTGCGGATGTCGTAACCCGCCTCGAGCAGGTGTGTCGCAAATGAATGCCGCAGGCTGTGGCAGGAGGCCGGCTTCGCGAGCTTCGTGCGCTGCACCGCCCGCCGCACGGCGCGCTGGATGTGCTTCTCGTGCACGTGATGCCGGACCTTGGCTCCCGATCCGGGATCGATCGACAGGGTTCGGCTCGGAAAGAGGTACTGCCACGACCAACTGATCGGGGCGTTCGGGTATTTTCTTTGCAGCGCGTGCGGCAACGACACCCCCGGCATCGAGGCGCGCCGCTGTTCAACGTGCCACGCGTGCAGGCGCCCGAGATGCGCCTTGAGCGGTCCGATCAGACTACCTGGGAGCACGGTGATCCGATCCTTGCCGCCTTTACCGTCTCGGACGATCAGCTCCCTGCGTTTGAGCTCGAGATCCTTCACGCGCAGGCGCAGGCATTCCATGACGCGCAGCCCGCTGCCGTACATGAGGCTCGCGATCAGCCGATCGTGACCGTGGAGTTCGCGCAATACCGCGACGGCTTCCTCGTAGGTGAGCACGACCGGTACTCGTCGCGGCACACGAGCTCGCACGACATCGTCGAGCCACGGCAACTCGATGCCGAGCACGTGCCGGTACAGGAACAGGAGCGCCTGCAGAGCCTGATTCTGCGTTTGCGCCGCGACGCGCCGGGTGGTCGCTAGGTAAGACAGGAATGCGCCGACTTCCTTCGAGCGCAGCTCGAGCGGCGAGCGCTTGCCGTGAAACGCAATGAAACGCCGAACCCAGTGCGTGTATGCATGCTCGGTTCGCAGGCTCATGCGCCGAACACGCATGGCATCGGCTAACGCCAGGTGGACATTACGGTGCGTGCCGCGGTCGGTACGGCCCCGAAGTTCCGCGAGCTCATGGCTGTCATCGCGGCCTCTTGGAACCGCGAGTCCACGCGCATCGCGTCTCAAATCTCCGGCGCACATGCGGAATATTTAACGTCCGGAGTATCATCGACGGCAGACGGGAAATGCAGGTAAATGCATGAAAAAGGAGATCGTCCGGGCTATGTCCAATAACTACCGTCTGCTAACTCCCGTCCGCTATCTTGCGTCCAATAATTCCTGTCCCCTAATAAGTAGTTAGGCGGCACGAACGTTACCGCCAGGTTGTGCCTCAGTGACGTACGGGCATCGACACCTCGGGTTCCTCTTCATACCGCTCGTTCAGATCACTTCGGACGGGTTCATCTTTCGTGGTAAGCCTTACGTCTGGGCAGATGTGCTCAGCGTCAGTGTGTGGAACCTGTCGCCCTTCTGGAACCTTGGAACGGCGACGTCACGAACTACGATCCGCTTGTCGGATGGCCGAAAGATCAGGCTGAATGGACGAGCACTGGAGAAGAAAGGCATACGTCCGAAGGTGGGGTTCTTCTCCACCCGAACTGATGCTTATGAGGAACTTGTCAGCATCTTCAAGCTTTGTGCCGCCTAACTACGCGTTGGAGCGGACCGTGATACGGCGGTGGTTAGCGCGCCGAGCGCGCGGAAGAAAGTATGCGCGCTCGTCGCGCAGGCAAGCGGCTCGTCCGGCCGCTCAACGCGAGCGTTATGTCCCCGTGACGCCAGCTGCATAACTACCGCCGCATGAG
>JBQTHP010000258.1:0-6022 GCA_052389755.1 Gammaproteobacteria bacterium | reverse complement strand
CGGCACCACGAGATAGGGGCCGCCGGGGACGCCCCATTTGCCGAGCGTCTGGCCGAAGTCCTCGTCGTTTCGATCGAGGCCTGCGGGGGATGCCGGATCGAACAAGCCGCCCAGACCGAGCGTGGTGTTGAGCAGGAAGCGTCCTGCATCGTGCGCGGCGGGCCGCAGCTTGCCTTGCAGCAGGTCGTTCACCATGACGCCCGGCTGCTCGAGGTTCGAGAAGACATTGGTGACGCCCCTGCGCGCCGGACCCGGCACCGCGCGCTCGTAGGCGCGCGCCGCGGGCTTCGCGATCGCGCGATCGACCGCCTCGTTGAAGGCGAACGTCGCGCGGTTTACCAGTTCGAACGGATCGCGAGGGTCCGGCTTGCGTGCGGCCGGTGAGGCACAGCCGGCGAGCAGGGCGCATGCGAGCAGAAAGATCGACGTTGTCTTGATCATGAAGGGAGCGAATTACAAGCGCGGCGGCGAACTGTATCCCAGATACGGACGGCGTCGGGACGCCGTTCAGCGGCCGCGCGTGTCGTCGGCGTCGGCCGCACGCCGCCGGCGCGTGTTCCGGTCGCTGAGGAGGTACTCGCGCACTTCCCCGAGCCGCGCCCGGAATCGCTCGCGCTGCACGGCCGTGAGATTCGGCGCCGCGAGCGCGAGCTCCAGCTGCTGCCCGGCGAGCGCGATATCGCCGCTCGCGATGTGGTATTCGCTCATGTAGTAGTACGCATCGCCCGTGTCGCCGGCCGCGCTCGCGGCCAGCGCAGTAAGGCGGATCTGTGCCGGCGTCGGCGGGACGTTGTTGAACACATCGAGCAGCAGCGTATGGGCGTCCTTGGCGCGCCCGGCCGCCATCAACGCCTCGGCGTACCGCACGGACAACGGGACGTTGCGCGGGAACAGCGCTATTGCATGGTCGAACGTGGCGAGCGCATCGCTCTGCAATCTGGCAGCCATCTGCGCCTGACCGAGCGCGCTGTACAGCACCGTGATGTCCTCGTGGCGCTCCAGAAGGCCGGCCAGGATTTCGGCCGCAGCCGCGGGCTCGCCCTCCTGCATCAGCGTCAGGGCATCGGCGTACTGATCCTGCAACGCCCCGCGATCGCGGCGCTCCGCCGTGCGCGCGGACGCATCGCCCGGCCGCGCATCGCGCGGTGCGCTGAGGACTCGCAGGCGCTCGCGCGCGAGCAGGTAGCCCGTCGAGTCCTCGGTGCGCCTGCGCTCGTAGTGGGCCGCGCGGCTGCGGGACTCGGCGATGCGGTTGCTCGTGACCGGGTGCGTCTGAAAGAACTCCGGCACCTGCGTGCCGCCGCTGCGACGGCCCATCGTCTCGAAGAAGTCCGCCATCGCGGCGGGCTCGAAGCCGGCCGAGGCGAGAAAGCCTATACCGACGCGATCGGCTTCGTACTCGTTCGCGCGTGTGAAGTTGATCTGCTGCTGGGCTGCGATGCCCTGCGCCGCCGCGATGGCGCCCTGGATCGCGTCGCCGCCCGCGCCGGTGGTCGCGCCGATGAGAACTGCGGCGAGCACCGCTGCCGCAGATGCGAGGCTCTGCCGGCCCTGCGCGCGTATGGTGCGCGCGATATGCCGCTGCGTGATGTGCGCGATCTCGTGCGCGAGCACGCTCGCGAGCTCCGATTCGTTGCGGGTCGCAAGGAGCAGGCCGTGATTGATGCCGATGAAGCCGCCGGGGAGCGCAAAGGCGTTGATGCCCGGCTCGCGGACGACGAAGAAGGTGAAGCGCTGGCCGCCATCCGAGCCGTGAGCGGCGAGGCGCGATCCGACGGCCTGCAGATACTCGTCGACCTCGGGATCCTCGAGGATCTGATTCTGGTCGCGCAGCTGGCGAACGATCATCGCGCCGATGCGGTACTCATCGCCCTGTGCGAGCGTGGCATCGGCCGGACTGCCGATGTCGGGCAGGTCGGGCGTGGACTGGGCCGCTGCGGCGGTCGCGAAGGCGGTCGCGAGGATGATGAGGACGGCGTGGCGCATGCGAAGGTTGCGAGCTTGGACTCGCGCGGGCGGCGCGAGTTTCGCTCAGGCTGTTAGAGAATATCCGAGGCGTAATCCGCGAGCCGGGAGCGCTCGCCGCGCACCAGAGTGACGTGTCCGGAGTGCGGCCAGCCCCGGAAACGGTTCACCGAATACGTGAGTCCGGAGGTCATCTCCGTGAGGTACGGCGTGTCGATCTGCGCGATGTTGCCGAGGCATGCGAGCTTGGTGCCCGGGCCTGCCCGCGTGATGAGCGCCTTCATCTGTTTCGGCGTCAGGTTCTGCGCCTCGTCGACGATGATGTAGCGATTGAGAAAGGTCCGGCCGCGCATGAAGTTGAGCGAGCGGATCTTGATGCGGTTCCGCAGCAGGTCGTTGGTCGCCGCCCGGCCCCAGTTGCCCCCTTCCTGGCTCTGCGTGAGGACTTCGAGGTTGTCCATCAACGCGCCCATCCATGGCTCCATCTTCTCCTCTTCGGTCCCGGGCAGAAATCCGATGTCCTCACCGAGCGGAATCGTGACGCGCGTCATGATGATCTCTACGAACCGGTTGGTCTCGAGCGTCTGCATGAGACCCGCTGCGAGCGCGAGCAACGTCTTGCCGGTGCAGGCCGGCCCGAGCACGGTCACGAAATCGACGTCCGGGTCCATGAGCAGATTGAGCGCGAAGTTCTGCTCGCGGTTGCGCGCCGTGATGCCCCAGATGCTGTGGCGCTCGCTGCGATAGTCGCGCAGCAGCTCGATCACCGCCGTGTCGCCGGTGACCCTCCGGACGATGCCTTCGATGCCCTGCTTGCTGTCCACGAAGAGCCCCTGGTTGGGCCGCCACTCGTGAGCGGCCGGCCCGGTGAGCTCGTAGAACGTACGCTCGGCTTCCTTCCACGAGCGCATGTTGCTGCCGTGCCGCTCCCAGAAATCGGCGGCGAGGGCGCTCATGCCCGTGTACAGGACGTCGTCGTCTTCGAGCGTCTTGTCGCTGTAGTAGTCCTCCGCGTGCACGCCTAGCACCGCGGCCTTGATGCGAAGGTTGATGTCCTTCGATACGAGGATCACGCGCGCATCGGGATGCTCCCTCTGCAGCGCGAGCGTCTGGCCGAGGATGGCGTTGTCGGCGCCGTGGCTCGGCAGGCTCTCGGGCAGGCTGCTCGAGAGCTGGCGCGTCTGGAAGAAGAGCCGCCCGGAGGAGGGCTTCTTGCCGTGGTTGCCCGAGCAGCCGCTCGGCAGCGCGAGCCCGCGATCGATGACCTCCTTCGTCGCGTTGCGCATCATGTCGTCCAGGAAGCGGCTCACCTGGCGCACGTTGCGCGAGGCTTCCGACAGTCCCTTCTTGTGCGCATCGAGCTCTTCCAGCACCACCATCGGCAGGTAGACGTCGTGCTCTTCGAAGCGAAAGATCGCCGTGGGGTCGTGCATCAGCATGTTCGTGTCGAGCACGAACAGGCGGCGCTGCAGGTGAGGGCGGGCCGCGGCACCGACGGCGCTTCCGGATTCAGAGAGACTTCGCCGCTTCAAGAACTTCCTCCGCGTGACCGTCCACCTTGACCTTGCGCCACTCGCGGCGCAGCACTCCCGCCGCATCGAGCAGAAACGTGCTGCGCTCGATTCCCATCACCCTGCGACCATACATGTTCTTCTCGCGGATGACGTCGAAGAGGTCGCACAATTTTTCGCGCTCGTCCGCGAGAAGCTCGAAGGGGAGCTTCTCCTTCGCCTTGAACTTCTCCTGCGCCGCGATGCCGTCGCGCGAAACGCCCACGACCCGGGTCTTCGCCTTGCGAAATGCGGCGTGCAGGTCGCGAAAGGCCTGGCCCTCGCGCGTGCACCCGGACGTCATTGCCCTGGGATAGAAGTAGATCACGAGTTTCTCGCCGGCGGTGCTCGCGAGCCGCCAGTCCCCGCTGGTGGCGGGCGAGGAGAAATCGGGCACTTTCGCGCCGACGGTCAGCCTGGCCAGAGCGTTGCTCCCCGTTTCAAGATTTCACGGGCTCGAGGATCGCATCGAGATTGAGCGAATCGCAGAACTCCATGAACTCCTCGCGCAGGTGCGCGACGTGGATGCGGCTCGGCACGTTGACGATCATCTGCACGGAGAACATCGGCGCGCCGGTGTGGGCCGCCGGGTAGCTGCGCGTGGAAACTTCCGCGATGTCGATGCCGCGGCTGGCGAAGAACCCGGAAAGGCCCGAGACGATGCCCGTCTGGTCGAGGCAGACCACGTCGATCGAGTACGGCAGCATGTCCGTGCGCGCGGTGCGCGGCTCGGTGCGCTTCAGGTGAATGCTGAGATTGCTGGTGTCGGCGAGCCGCTTGAGCTCGGTTTCGAGCTTGGCGAGCGCGTGCCAGTTTCCCGACACGAGCAGCAGCATGGCGAACTCCGACCCGAGGCTCGCCATGCGGCTTTCGCTGATGTTGCCCCCGCAGTCCGTCACGACGCGCGTCAGCTCGTGGACCATTCCGGTGCGGTCGCTGCCGATGGCGGACACCGCTAGATGCTGCTTCATTCCCCGGGGCCGTATGGAATTTTCGAGTGGAAGTGTACCGGGACGGCGCGACGCTTGCGACGTTCGTGCCGCGGCCCGTAACATCGCGCGCTCTTTGCCGCACCTCGCACCGCCAGCGCGCCCATGTTTTCCGGCAGTCTCGTCGCTCTCATCACGCCCATGCGCGCGGACGGATCGCTCGACTTCGACGCGTGGTCGCGCCTTCTCGACCTGCACGCGGCGAGCGGCACGAGGGGCGTGGTCGTGGGCGGAACGACCGGCGAGTCCGCGACGGTAAGCGATTCCGAGCTCGGCATGCTGGTCGAACGCGCCTGCCGGCAACTCGGGAAGCGTCTGCCCGTGATCGCCGGTGCAGGCACGAGCAGCACGGCCGCGACCGTCGAGCGCGTGCGGTGGCTCGGCGAGCTGCCGATCGCCGGCCTGCTCATCGTCACGCCGGCCTACAACCGCCCGACGCAGGAAGGTCTCTACCGGCACTACGAAGCGATCGCGCGGGCCTCGCGCGTGCCAGTGGTCGTCTATAACGTGCCCTCCCGGACGGCGGTGGACATGTTGCCCGCGACCGTCGCGCGTGTCGCGCGACTCCCGAACGTGGTGGCCGTGAAGGAAGCGGTCCCACAGATAGATCGCGTGCGCGAGCTCATCGCGGGCTCGCCCGCAGGTTTCAGCGTGCTGAGCGGCGACGATGCGACGGCGCGCGAGGCGGTGCTCGCGGGTGCGCGCGGCGTCATTTCGGTGACCGCGAACTGTGTTCCCCTGGCGATGTCCGACATGATTGCCGCGGCGCTTCGAGGCGATGCCCACGAAGCCGCGCGGCTCGATGCGCCGCTCGCGGCGTTGCATCGCGACCTCTTTCTGGAGGCGAATCCCATTCCCGCCAAATGGGCGTTGCAGCGCATGGGGCTCATCTGCGCGGCGATTCGTCTGCCGCTCACGGAACTGTCCGCGGCCCACGTGCCGCAGCTCGAAGCCGCGTTGCGCACCGCGAAGGCGATTCAATGATCGAGGTAAAAGAGCAATGATCTTGCGACCTGCGGCCGCAGTTCTCCTGGCCATTGTCATGCTGACGCTTCAGGGCTGCCGTGCGATCACGGGCTCGTGCCACGATCCCGCGCCGTACACGCGCGCGGAATCCGCCGCACCGCTCGAGATTCCCGCCGGCCTCGATGCGCCGAACATCCGTAACGCGCTGAAGATCCCGGAGCTGAACGCGCCGGCGCCTCCGCCGCGCAAGCCCGGCGATCCGTGCCTCGATGCGCCGCCGAAGTACGTGACCCCACGCGCGCCGACGCCCGAAGCCTGATCGCTTGAATCGACGGCGAGGGCGGGAGGGCTCCTGTATCATTTCGCGGCGCGCTGCGAGCGTGATCCTTCGGTTCGACGTGGCTCGAGGTTTAGCGCGTAACGTATTGACTGGAGAGGTGGCCGAGCGGTCGAAGGCGCTGGACTGGAATTCCAGTAACTTCTTCACGGGTGTTCGTGGGGTCGAATGCGACCCTCTGCGCCAGATTCTAGCGATGCGTCAGTGGTGGCTCG
>JBQTHP010000257.1:0-3093 GCA_052389755.1 Gammaproteobacteria bacterium | reverse complement strand
GATCAAGCAAGGCCCGTGCCCGTCGAGTTGAAGCTGTCGCTGATCGGTGACGCTCGCGGAAGGAAGAACCGGGCCCTCAGCTATCCAGCTGAAACGTGACCCTCACCGTCGTCCAGGATCGCTGCGCTCGCTCGACTACGTCTTTAATTCGCCGGGTGCTGCAGCTTCGACGTGCAGAGGTCGTATATCGAGGCCATCAGCGCCTGAATCGAATGCGTCATGCCCGCCTGGATGCCCTTCAACGCCGCGTGCTTGATCGCAGCGCGCACAAGATCGGTCTGCTCGGCCGTGAGATCGCGTGACGCAGTCCGCCTTCGCCCGCATCAATGGCTCTTCGTCTCCGAAGAGCGCGCCGACCGAGATGAGCCCATCGACCGTCTTCGAGTGCGTCTGCTCCCACATCCGCTCGGCGCCGAACGCAACGTGAATGACCTGGCCCATGTCCCCTCCTTGCGTCCCCGCGGAAGTGAAGCGCCGCAACTTCCGTCCCGGAAAAACCGGCGAGAGTGCGAGCTGCGCTGGACAGGCTCCTAGCAGCAGCGATTCGGTCCGCCGCTCCAGCGACGCTCCTGCTCGAGGCAGTAGAAATTCGCTGCCGTCGGCGGCACTTCGCTCGGATGGTGACGTCGCAGGTGCTCGCAGTACCGCTCGTACGCGTCGTCGCCGGAGAGCTCACGAATCCCGCGCCACAGGCGCGCGCGCCAATCCCGCACAGCGCGTGCGATGCGCGGCTTCATGCGAGTTGCGTCGGCACGTACGGCGCTTCGCTCGAAGGCTCGGCGGCGCCTCCGCGCACGTGGCGCACGCAGCGCTGCACGGTGCAGATGACGATGATCCACACGAGCGCGAGGAAGAAGGCCGTGAGCCACCCGTCGAGCTGCTGGTTGAAGATCAGCTGCGGCGCCACCGAAGCCCGATCAGGCGGAAGGACGCCGGCGGCGAGCTTCACGGAGAGATCTCGTGCTGCGGCGAAGAGCCCGATCGCCGGATCGTCGCTCAGGATCTTCTGCAGGGATGCGGTGGTCGTGACGACGACGAGCCAGGCGAGCGGCGCCGCGCTGATCCACGCGTAGCGCAGCCGCCCCGAGGTGACGAGAATCGTCGTGCCGACGCACAGCGCGATCGCGGCGAGCAGCTGATTCGAGATGCCGAACAGAGGCCAGAGGATGTTGATTCCCCCGTTGGGATCGATGACACCCACGTAAAGAAAGTATCCCCACCCGGCGACGATCAGCAGGCTGGAGAGCACGACGGAGGGGTACCACGAGGTCCGGCCGAGCGGCTGCCATACCCGGCCGAGCACGTCCTGAACGATGAAGCGCCCGACGCGCGTGCCCGCGTCGATCGTCGTCATGATGAACACCGCCTCGAACATGATCGCGAAGTGATACCAGACGGCGAGCAGCCCCTCACCGAACGCCGAGCCGAAGATGCTCGCCATGCCCACGGCGAGCGATGGGGCGCCACCCGTGCGCGCAAAGAGCGACTGCTCGCCCATGCTGCGCGCAAGCGCGTCCATCTGCTCCACGGTAACGGGGAAACCCCATGCGCTGATCGTCGCGACCGCGGTCTGCGGATCGGCGCCCACGACTCCCGCCGCCGAATTGATGGCAAAGAATACGCCGGGTTCGAGCACGCAGGCCGCGACGAGCGCGAGCACGCCGACGAGAGACTCGAACGCCATCGATCCGTAGCCGATCAGGCGGATGTCCGTCTCGCGCGCGATCAGCTTCGGAGTCGTGCCGCTCGAGACGAGCGCGTGGAAGCCGGAGATCGCGCCGCACGCGAGCGTAATGAAGAGGAACGGGAAGAGCTCGCCGCTGAAGATCGGGCCGGTGCCGTCGATGAAACGAGTGAGCGGCGGCATCTTCACATCGGGGTTTATCACGCACACGGCGATCGCGAGCAGGAACACGACGCCGAGCTTCACGAAGGTGGACAGATAGTCGCGTGGCGCGAGCAGCAGCCACACCGGCAGGGTCGCGGCGATGAAGCCGTAGCCGATGACGAACCAGGCGAGCGCGCGGCCGTCGAGATCGAACGCATCGCGAAGAGCCGGCTCTCCATCGAGCCAGCCGCCGCCGACGACGGCGAGCATGAGAAGTGAGACGCCGATCGCGGTGGCTTCGAGCACGCGGCCGGGGCGCAGATGGCGCAGGTAGACGCCGACGAGGAGCGCGATCGGAATGGTCGAGAACACGGTAAAGCTCGACCACGCGCTGTGCGCCATCGCCTTCACTACCACGAGTCCGAGCACCGCGATGAGGATCGTGATGATCGTGACCGTGCCGATCATCGCCGCCGTGCCGCCAACGGCGCCGAGCTCGTCGCGCGCCATGTGGCCGAGGCTGCGGCCGTTGCGCCGCGTGGAGCAGAACATGATGAGCATGTCCTGCACGCACCCGCCGAGCACCGCGCCGACGATGAGCCAAAGCGTGCTGGGCAGGTAGCCGAACTGCGCGGCGAGCGTCGGACCGACGAGCGGGCCGGCGCCTGCGATCGCCGCGAAGTGATGCCCGAACACGATCCACCGATTCGTCGGGACGAAGTCGCGGCCGTTGTCGAGACGCTCCGCGGGCGTTGCGCGCGTCGCATCGAGCGCGAGCACCCGCGCCGCGATCCAACCCGCATAGAACCGGTACGCGACGAGATAGATGCACACCGCGGCGGCGACGAACCACGCCGCGTTGACCGTTTCCCCGCGATTCAGGGCGATGCCGCCGAGCGCCGCGGCACCTGCGACCGCGATGGCCGTCCAGAGGGCGATACCTCGAGCTCGAGTCAGGATCACGTCGGCTTCCCGCTGGCGCGTAACTTGCGGCGATTATCCTGCGATGTCCCAGCCTCTGTCTGCCCGAGCCGCTGACCCGCCTCTCGCAGCCCAGTAGACCGTGCAGCCGTGCGCCCTCCGCTCCGTTCCGGCCGGCAGACGGAAGCGTGGTGCGACGACCACGGCGACTTCAGCGTGCAGTATCTCACCGCGCGCACATTGAGCGCCGAGCGTCAGGCGGCGGGCAACACGCAAACGGTTTAACCCAGCGACAAAAAGTGTGAGAATTAAAAACGGGTAGAGGGCTACGCCACCCCCCACAC
>JBQTHP010000256.1:0-11167 GCA_052389755.1 Gammaproteobacteria bacterium | reverse complement strand
TCTTAACCCTTTTCCTTATCCCGCTCGATCCGCGCGTATGCGGAATGATTGTGGATCGACTCGAAGTTCTCCGACTCGACCGTGTAGGCGGCGATGCGCTCGTCTTCGTTCAGCCGCACCGCCACGTCGCGCACCATGTCCTCGACGAACTTCGGGTTGTCGTAGGCGCGCTCGGTCACGAACTTTTCGTCGGGGCGCTTGAGGATCCCGTAGAGCTCGCACGAGGCCTCGTCTTCGACGACGTCGATGAGCTCCTCGATCCAGATGTGCGTGCGCAGCTTCGCCGTGATCGTCACGTGCGAGCGCTGGTTGTGCGCACCGTAGTCCGAGATCTTCTTGGAGCACGGGCATAGGCTCGTGACGGGCACGACCACCCTGATCCAGGTGTCGGTTGCGCCCTCGTGGCGCTCGCCAATGAGCGTGGCCTGATAGTCGAGCAGACTCTCGACGCCCGTGACCGGCGCCTTCTTCATGACGAAGAACGGAAAGGTCATCTCGATGTGCCCGGCGTCTGCCTCCAGGCGCGTCGTCATCTCCTCGAGCATCGCGCGAAACGAGTCGACCGAAATCTCGCGCTCGCGATGCAGGATCTCGACGAAGCGCGACATATGTGTGCCCTTGAAGGCGTGCGGCAGATTCACGTACATGTTGAAGTTCGCGATCGTGTGCTGCTCGCCGGCCGAGCGATCCTTGACGCGCACAGGATGGTTGATGTCCTTGATGCCCACCCGATTGATCGGAATCCGGCGCGTGTCGGCGCGGCTCTGAACGTCCTCGACCGGGACGAGTTTCGGAGTTCGATTGGCGACGCCGGTGCTCATGAGGGTTTCCTGTTCAGCCGCTCGACACCGAGCGCGCGCGATCGGGCACCTGCAGCGCCCACCAGCGCTCGACGGCGCCCGTGAGGCCGGCCAGATCGAGCCCCGCGGCGGCGAGGCAGTCCTCGCGCGAGCCGTGTTCGATGAAGCGGTCCGGGATGCCGAGGTGCAGGAGCGGCCGCAGCAGGTCTTCGTCGACGAGCAGCTCGCTGACCGCCGAGCCGGCGCCGCCTGCCGTGGCGTTCTCCTCGAGCGTGACGATCGCGCGGTGCAGGGCCGCGAGCGCGAGCACGAGTTCTTCGTCGAGCGGCTTCACGAAGCGCATGTTGAGGAGCGTGGCATCGAGCCGCTCGGCGATCTTCTGCGCCGAATCCACGAGCGCACCGAAGGCGAGCAGCAGGAGGCCCGAGCGCCCTTCACGGCGCACTTCCGCGCGCCCGACCGGCAGCGCGGTCATCTCGGAGACGATGTGCGCGCCGGGTCCCTGGCCGCGCGGATAGCGCACCGCCGAGGGGCCGGGCAGCGTCGTCGCGGTGTAGAGCATCTGGCGGCATTCGTTCTCGTCGGCCGGCACCATGACCGTCATGTTCGGAATGCAGCGCAGGTAGGTGAGATCGTAGCTGCCCTGATGGGTCGCGCCGTCGCCGCCGACGAGCCCGGCGCGATCGAGCGCGAAGATGACCGGCAGGTTCTGCAGCGCGACGTCGTGGATGAGCTGATCGTACGCGCGCTGGAGAAACGTCGAGTAGATCGCCACGACCGGCTTTAATCCCTCGCACGCAAGGCCCGCGGCGAGTGTGACCGCATGCTGCTCGGCGATCGCAACGTCAAAGTAGCGCTCGGGAAAGCGCTTCGAGAATTCGACGAGCCCCGAGCCTTCGCGCATCGCGGGCGTGATCCCGACGATCCGCGGGTCGCGCTCGGCCATGTCGCAGAGCCATTGACCGAACACCTGCGAGTACGAGGGACCTGCAGCCTTCTCCTTGAAGATGACGCCGCTCGTCGGGTCGAACGGCCCCGGGCCGTGCCATTTGATCGGATCGGCTTCCGCCGGCGCGTAGCCTTTTCCCTTGCGCGTGACGACGTGCAGGAACTGCGGCCCCTTCAGTTTGCGGATGTTGCGCAGCGTCGCGATGAGCGCACGCACATCGTGTCCGTCAATGGGACCGATGAAGTTGAAGCCCATCTCTTCGAACATCGTTCCGGGCAGCACCATGCCCTTCATGTGCTCCTCGGACCGCCGCGCGAGCTCCCACACCGTGGGCATCTGCCGCAGCACCTTCTTGCTGCCTTCGCGCAGGTGCGCGTACATGCGGCCCGAGAGAGCCCGCGCGAAGTAGTTCGAGAGCGCGCCGACGTTCTCCGAAATCGACATGTCGTTGTCGTTCAGGATCACGAGCAGATCGGTGTTCCGCAGCGACCCGGCGTGATTCAGCGCCTCGAAGGCCATGCCGGCCGTCATCGCGCCGTCGCCGATGACCGCGACGACCCGTCGGTTCTCGCCGAGCCTCGCGGCGGCGAGCGCCATGCCGAGCGCGGCGCTCACGGAGGTACTCGAATGACCGACGCCGAACGTGTCGTACTCGCTTTCGGCGCGAGTCGGGAACGGTGCGAGCCCGCCGTGCTGCTTGATGGTATGCAGCTGATCGCGCCGTCCGGTGAGGACTTTGTGCGGATACGCCTGATGGCCCACGTCCCACACGATCCGGTCGTGGGGGGTGTTGTAGATGTAGTGCAGAGCGACCGTGAGCTCGACCGTGCCGAGCCCGGCCGCAAAGTGTCCGCCGCGCGTGCTGACGCTCTGAATGAGAAAGTCCCGCAGCTCGCGCACGACGGCCGGCAGCTTCGCGACCGGAAGCTTGCGCAGATCCGCCGGCGAGGCGATCGCGGCCAGCAGCGGGAAGCTTTCGGTCAAGTCCGGCATGGCGCAAGTCTACTGTACGCGGTCCACGACTAAGCGGGCGAGCGCGGCGAGCGGCGCGCCGCGAGCACCGAGCGCGGAAATTGCGGCGACAGCCGCGTCGCAGTGTGCACGCGCGTGCGCGTGCGCCGCTTTCAGACCGACGGTGCTCGGATAGGTGGGCTTCGCGTGCGCAGCGTCGGCGCCGGTCGATTTGCCGAGCACCTCTGCGTCGCCTTCTACGTCGAGGATGTCGTCCTGGATCTGGAATGCAAGCCCGATCTCCGCGCCGAAGCGTGTCAGCGCATCGAGCTCCGCGCGCCCCTCGACGCCTGCGGCCGTTGCGCCGAGCAGCACGCTCGCCTGAATCAGCGCGCCGGTCTTGCGACGATGCATGTTCTCGAGCGCCTCGAGGCTGAGGGTGCGACCGGCCGCCGCGAGGTCGATGGCCTGGCCGCCGGCCATGCCGCCGGTACCCGTCGCGCGCGCAAGAATGCGGATCATCGCGAGCTGCGATGCCGGCGGCGCGCCGGATGCTTCATCATCGAGCACGCCGTTCGCGAGCACCGCGAACGCGAGTGCCTGCAGCGCATCGCCGACGAGGATCGCCGTCGCCTCATCGAACGCACGATGGCACGTGGGACGACCGCGCCGCAGCTCGTCATCGTCCATCGCTGGCAGATCGTCGTGCACGAGGCTGTAGACGTGCACGAGCTCGACCGCCGCCGCGGGCGCATCGAGTCGTTCGAGCGAGGCGCCGAACACCTGTCCCGTTGCGTACACGAGCACCGGCCGCAGGCGTTTGCCGCCGCCGAGCACGCTGTAGCGCATCGCCTCGCGCAGCCGCGCCGTTCCCGGGTCGGGCAGCGCGAGACACGCATCGAGCACCCGCTCGATGCGCGCCTGGTAACCCGCGATGCGCGTCTCGAGCTCGTTCATGGACGAGCGGCGTCAGTCATCGGCCGGGGGGGCCGGCTCGTCCGGCGGCACCTCGAAGGGTTCGATCTGCGCCTGTTCGCCGCGTTTGCGAAGAATCTCGACTCTCTGCTGGGCCGACTTCAGCGCCGCCTGGCAGTTGCGCGTGAGCTCGACGCCGCGTTCGAACGTCTTCAGGGCTTCCTCGAGCGGCAGGTCGCCGCGCTCGAGGCGCTCGACGAGCTTCTCGAGCTCCTCGAGCGACTGTTCGAAGTCGGGAGCTTTGCCGGTGCGTGCCAAGGACGTGCTTCCAGCCCGGATGGGACGGGTTTCCAGTCAAGTTAAACGGCGCGCCGCGCGAGGGTCAACGCGGTTGACGGCCCGCGCACGCGGGGCATACAGTTCCGCCCGCCATTAGACCGAGTCTAATCGACTTCTGAAGGAGAGCGTCGTGAATCTGAAGGGCAGCAAGACGGAAAAGAACCTGAAGGACGCGTTCGCAGGGGAGTCCCAGGCGAACCGCCGCTATCTGTATTTCGCGGCCAAGGCCGACGTCGAAGGCTACAACGACGTATCGGCTGTGTTCCGCTCGACGGCGGAAGGTGAAACCGGCCACGCGCACGGACACCTCGAGTACCTCGAGGAGGTCGGCGATCCGGCCACGGGCCTCCCAATCGGTGAGACGAAGGCGAACCTGCGCGCCGCCATTGCGGGCGAAACGCACGAGTACACCGACATGTATCCGGGCATGGCAAAGCAGGCGCGCGACGAAGGTTTCGCCGAGATCGCGGACTGGTTCGAAACGCTCGCAAAGGCCGAACGCTCGCACGCGAATCGCTTCCAGAAGGCGCTCGACGCGATCTGACCCTCACCCAACCCTCTCCCCCGCAGGCGGGGGAGAGGGTGCCGGAGGCGGGTGAGGGGAATTCCATGAGTGCGTCGACTCCGACCGGTCGCGAGGGCAGCCTCGAAGCGCCGACGCGCCATCCGATCGACTGGCAAACCGAAGCGTTCTACGACGAAGCAGCGCTCACGAAGGAGCTCGAGCGCGTCTTCGACATCTGTCACGGGTGTCGGCGCTGCTTCAGCCTGTGCAATGCGTTCCCCACGCTGTTCGATGCCGTAGACGAGACCCCGACCGGCGAGGTCCATGCCGTCGAGAAACACGCGTTCTGGGAGGTCGTGGATCACTGCTACCTCTGCGACATGTGCTTCATGACGAAATGCCCGTACGTGCCGCCGCATCCGTGGAACGTCGACTTTCCGCATCTCATGCTGCGCGCGAAGGCCGTGCACTTCCGGAACGAGGGCGTTTCGGTGCGCGATCGCGTGCTCGCCTCGCCCGAGGTGGTCGGGCGGCTCGCAGGAATCCCGGTCGTCGCCGAGGTCGTGAATGCGGCGAATCGGAGCCGCGTCGGCCGCGCGGTTCTCGAGAAGGCATTCGGCGTGGATCGAACGGCACCGGTGCCGACGTATCAGTCGCGAACGGCGCGCAGACGACTCGGAAAGCGAAAATCGGCGGATGCGGCGAGCGCCGCGGAGGGCATTCAGGCGACCGAGGAGACGCGCGGACGCGTCGCGCTCTTCACGACCTGCTACGGGAATCGCAACGAGCCCGAGCTCGACGAGGATCTCGTCGCGATCTTCGAGCACAATGGCATTCCGGTCTCGCTTGTGCCGCAGGAGCGCTGCTGCGGCATGCCGAAGCTCGAGCTCGGAGACCTCGAGAGCATCGCCCGCCTGAAGGCATTCAATATCCCGCAGCTGAAGCGCTCGATCGACGACGGACTCGACATCGTCGCGCCGATCCCCTCGTGCGTGCTCATGTTCAAGCAGGAGCTGCCGCTGATGTTTCCCGACGATGCCGACGTGCAGGCCGTGCGCGAACGCATCTTCGATCCCTTCGAGTACCTGATGCTGCGCCATCGTGCGGGCCTCCTGCGCACGGACTTCAAGAGAGCTCTCGGCAAGGTGAGCTATCACGTGCCCTGCCACCTGCGCGTGCAGAACATCGGCTACAAGACGCGCGACATCCTGAAACTCGTGCCCGACACGAGCGTCGAGCTGATCGAGCGATGCTCCGGCCACAACGGCACGTACGCGGTGAAGAAGGAGTTTCGCGCAGCGTCGGTGAAGATCGGCAGGCCGGTGATGCAGCGCGTGGAAGCCTCCAAGGGCGACCACTACGCGAGCGACTGCCCGTTGGCCGGGCATCAGATCGAGAGCGGGCTCGAGCAGCAGCGTCCGCCGACGCACCCGCTCAGGCTCCTGCGCATGGCGTACGGCGTCTGATGGACAAGCTCAAGGCCGACGATCTGCTTGCGCTCGAGCGCTACGCGCGCGAGCGCAGCGCGTTCAGGCAGCGTGTGTTCGAGCACAAGCGCCATCGCAAGCTCGCAGTCGGGCCCCACACGACGTGGTGCTTCGAGGATCGGCTGACGATTCATTACCAGGTGCAGGAGATGCTGCGCACCGAGCGCATCTTCGAGCCCGAAGGCATCGCGGAGGAGCTCGATGCGTACAACCCGCTCATTCCGGACGGCCGCAACTGGAAGGTGACGCTGCTCATCGAGTTTCCGGATTCCGAAGAGCGCCGCGTCCAGCTCGAGAAGATGAAAGGCATCGAGCGGCGCTGCTGGATCCAGGTCGCGGACTTCGAGCGCGTGTTCGCCATCGCGGACGAAGATCTCGACCGCGAGAACGAGGAGAAGACTTCGTCCGTGCACTTCCTGCGCTTCGAGCTCTCGGCGGCGATGATCGAGGCGTTGCGCGCCGGCGCAAAGCTCGCCGCGGGCATCGACCACGGTTACTACCGGCACGCCGTCGATGCGGTCAGCGAGCCCGTCAAGCGGGCGCTGCTGGCCGATTTCGCTTGATTTCCCCGCCATTTCGGCGCTCCGCGTTCTGGTAACATTCGCGCGCTCGTCGCGCGTCTGACAGCGCGCGTTTCGTATCCGCTTTACGCCGCATCGCACCGATGGCGCAGTCCTATACCGCTTCCGATATCGAAGTTCTGACCGGTCTCGAGCCCGTACGCCGACGGCCGGGCATGTACACGCACACGCAGCGCCCGAATCACATGGCGCACGAGGTGATCGACAACAGCGTCGATGAGGCGATCGCCGGCTACTGCAAGGAAATCGCCGTCACGCTCTACAAGGACGGCTCGCTCGAAGTGGCCGACGACGGTCGCGGCATGCCGGTGGACATCCACCCGAAGGAGAAGGTGAGCGGCGTCGAGCTGATCCTCACGCGTCTGCACGCGGGCGGAAAATTCTCGGACAAGACCTACCAGTTCTCGGGCGGTCTGCACGGCGTCGGCGTGTCGGTCGTGAACGCTCTCTCGAAGCATCTCGAGTGCTGGGTGAAGCGCGGCGGCAAGGAATACAACATCAGCTTCAAGGGCGGCAAAGTCGCGTCGTCGCTCGAGGTGATCGGCACGGTCGGCCAGCGCAACAGCGGCACCGCGGTGCGCTTCTGGCCGGATCCGCAGTTCTTCGACTCGGACAAGTTCTCGGTGCCGCAGCTGAAGCACACGCTGAAGGCGAAAGCCGTCCTGTGCCCCGGCCTGCGCGTGAAGTTCGTCAACGAGGCGAGCAAGGAAACGGACGAGTGGTTCTACACGGGCGATCTGGGCGCTTACCTCGTCGAGGAGATCGGTGAGACCGAGCGCCTGCCTGCGGAGCCGATCACCGGCAAGAAGGGCTCGGACAACGACGCCGTCGAGTACGCGCTCGCGTGGGCGCCCAATGCCGAAGCCACGATCGGCGAAAGCTACGTGAACCTCATCCCCACGATCGAAGGCGGCACGCACGTCAACGGCCTGCGCGCCGGCGTCTCGCAGGCGGTGCGCGAATTCTGTGAATTCCGCAACCTCGTCCCGCGCGGCATCAAGCTCGCGCCCGAGGACATATGGCAGAAGGCGAACTACGTCCTCTCGGTGAAGATCCGCGAGCCGCAGTTCGCGGGTCAGATGAAGGAACGGCTCGGTTCGCGCGATGCCGCGCCGCTGGTCGAGAACAACGTGCGCGATGCGATGGCGCTGTGGCTGAACCAGCACCCGGATGCGGGCGAGCGCATCGCGCAGTTCGCCATCGCGAACGCGCAGGAGCGGCTCAAGGCCTCGCAGCGCGTCGCGCGCAAGCGCATCACGGCGGGCCCGGCGCTTCCGGGCAAGCTTGCCGACTGCTCGTGCCAGGAGCCGGAGCGCTCGGAGCTGTTTCTCGTCGAGGGCGACTCGGCGGGCGGCTCGGCCAAGCAGGCGCGCGACAAGGATTTTCAGGCGATCATGCCGTTGCGCGGCAAGATCCTGAACACCTGGGAGCTCGACGCGGGCGAGATCGCGGCGAGCCAGGAAGTGCACGACATCTCCGTCGCGCTCGGCGTCGATCCAGGCTCCGCCGATCTCGCGCAGCTGCGCTATCACAAGGTGTGCATCCTTGCGGATGCCGATTCCGACGGTCAGCACATCGCGACGCTTCTGTGCGCGCTGTTCCTGCGCCACTTCCGTCCCCTCGTCTCGCACGGCCACGTGTACGTCGCGATGCCGCCGCTGTACCGGATCGATGCGGGCAAGCAGGTGTTCTATGCGCTCGACGAGGCCGAGCGCGACCAGGTGGTGAAGCGGATCGAGAAGGAGAATTCGCGCGCGAAGCCCGTCGTCACGCGCTTCAAGGGGCTCGGTGAGATGAATCCGATGCAGCTGCGCGAGACGACGATCGATCCTCGCACCCGCCGCCTCGTGCAGCTGACGATCGCCGCGAAGGACAACACCGATCAGCTCATGGACATGCTGCTCGCGAAGAAGCGCGCCGGCGATCGACGGGAGTGGCTCGAGGAGAAAGGGAATCTGGCGGAGGTGCAGGTGTGAGGAGAGGGCTCAGACGGCTGAACGAGAGTCGCAAGCGCCGAGGTCGCGTTCTTTCGGGCCCTCGGCCTTCGGCCCTCAGCCTTCAGCCCGCCGAACGGAGCTGCTGATGCAGGACCAGGAACTGAACTTCGAAGGCATCGAGAAACAGGCCCTCAAGACCTTCACGGAGAAGGCCTACCTCGACTACTCGATGTACGTCATTCTCGATCGCGCGCTGCCGGCGCTGGGCGATGGCCTGAAGCCGGTGCAGCGGCGCATCACCTACGCGATGAGCGAGCTCGGGCTCTCCGCGGCGTCGAAGCACAAGAAATCCGCGCGCACCGTCGGCGACGTGATCGGCAAGTTCCATCCGCACGGCGACTCGGCCTGCTACGAGGCGATGGTGCTCATGGCGCAGTCGTTCGCCTACCGCTATCCGATCGTCGACGGGCAGGGCAACTGGGGCTCACAGGACGATCCGAAGTCGTTCGCGGCGATGCGCTACACCGAGGCGAAGCTCACGAAGTACGCCGACGTGCTGCTCGGCGAGCTCGCGGACGGCACGGTCGACTGGACGCCGAATTTCGACGGCACGCTCGATGAGCCCGTGATCATGCCCGCGCGCCTGCCGAACCTGCTGCTGAACGGCACGCAGGGTATCGCGGTCGGCATGGCGACCGACGTTCCGCCGCACAACCTGCGCGAGATCGCGGCGGCGTGCATTCATCTGCTCGATGACCCGGACGCGACGACCGTGGCGCTCATGAAGCACGTGAAGGGCCCGGACCTGCCGACGGGCGCAGAGATCATCTCGCCGCGTGCCGATCTCAAGGAGTTCTACGACAAGGGCGTCGGCAGCTTCAAGGCGCGCGCGACGTGGGAGATAGAGGACGGCAACGCGGTCATCACGTCCTTTCCGTATCAGGTGTCGGGCAGCCGCGTGCAGGAACAGATCGCCGAGCAGATGCGCGCGAAGAAGCTGCCGATGGTCGATGACCTGCGCGACGAGTCCGATCACGAGAATCCCACGCGCCTCGTGATCGTGCCGCGCTCGAACCGGATCGACATGGTGGAGGTGATGAATCACCTCTTCGCCACCACCGACCTCGAGCGCAACTACCGCGTGAACCTGAACATCATCGGCCTCGACGGCCGGCCGCGCGTGATGGGTCTGAAGGGGATCCTCACGGACTGGCTCGAGTTTCGCGTCGCGACCGTCACGCGGCGCCTGAAGTACCGGCTCGAGAAAGTTGCTAAGCGGCTGCACGTCCTCGAGGGACTGCTCGTCGTCTATCTCAATCTCGACGAGGTGATCAAGATCATCCGTCGCGAGGACGAGCCGAAGCCCGTGCTCATGAAGCGCTTCAAGCTCTCCGAGGAACAGGCCGAAGCGATCCTCGAGACGAAGCTGCGGCACCTCGCGAAGCTCGAGGAGATGAAGATCCGCGAGGAGCAGAAGAAGCTCGCCGCGGAGCGCGAAGACATCGAGGCGCTGCTCAAGAGCAAGGCGAAATTGAAGAAAGTCGTGGCGAGCGAAATCGCTGCCGACGCGGAGAAGCACGGCGACGACCGTCGCACGAAGATCGTCGAGCGCGAAGCCGCGCAGGCGATCGACGAGACCGCGCTCATCGCGAACGAGCCCGTGACCGTCGTGCTCTCGACCGGCGGCTGGGCACGTGCGGGCAAGGGCCACGAGCTCGACCCGCGCACGTTGTCGTACAAGACCGGCGACGCCTATCAGTCCGCGGCGCGGGGGCGCAGCCTGCAGCAGGCGATCTTCATCGACAGCACAGGGCGCACGTACGCGCTGCCGGCGCACAGCCTCGCGTCCGCGCGCGGCCAGGGCGAGCCGCTCTCCGGTCGCCTGAATCCGCCCGATGGCGCGAGGTTCGCAGGCGCAATGCTCGGCGAACCCGAAGATCTCTGGCTGCTCGCGACGGATGCCGGTTACGGCTTCACCGTCCGCCTCAAGGAACTGATCACGGACCGGCGGGCGGGCAAGACCGTGCTCACCGTGCCCGACAAGGCGCTCGTGCTGGCGCCTGCGTTCGTGCCGTCGCCGGAATCGCTCGTCGCGGTCGTGAACAGTGACGGCAAGATGCTGGTGTTTCCGGTAACCGACGTGCCGGAGCTGCCGCGCGGCAAGGGCAACAAGCTCTTCGACATTCCATCGAAGAAAGCCGCCTCGCGCGAGGAATTTCTGACGGGGCTCACCGTCGTCCAGCCCGGCGGTACGCTCGTCATCTGGTCCGGCGATCGGCGCATGACGCTCAGCTGGGCGGAGCTCAAGGAGTATCGCGGCCAGCGCGCGCAGCGCGGCGCGGTGCTGCCGCGCGGCTGGCGCAAGGTGGAACGGCTCGAAGTCGAGAGCCAGGCGCCGCCGAAGAAGAACGGAGAGAAGGACTCGGACGACTGACGTCGCACGCACCCACGCGAAAACGGGGCGGCCCGGTTTGCTCGATGGCGTTTTCAGTCGCTCCACGATATTCGCTCGGTCAATTCGGGCTTGCCCGCATGGCGGCTCCACGTCGCAGCAAGTCCGTCGCCGCGCGGAAAGCAGGCGGACGCGGAGCGGCCCGACTTGCTCGATGGCGTTTTCACCGAGCGAATATCGTGAAGCGAATGAAAACGCAATCGAGCAAACCGGGCCGCCCCGTTTTCGCGTGGGTGCGTGCGACGTCAGTC
>JBQTHP010000255.1:0-13993 GCA_052389755.1 Gammaproteobacteria bacterium | reverse complement strand
ACAGCGATGGGCCCGGACTCGGCAGCGAATTCGTCGTGCGATTGCCGCTGGCCGCCGCACCCGAGCAGGACGAGGCCGCTCCGGCACCCGCGGGAGCAGACAACCACCGGCGCCAGAAGATTCTTGTAGTGGACGATAACGTGGACGGAGCCGATTCGCTCACGATGACGCTGCAGCATGCGGGACACGTCGTGCATGCCGTCTACAGCGGCGCGGCTGCGCTGGATGCGTTCCGGGAAGGTGCGCACGATGTCGTGGTGCTCGATCTCGGACTTCCGGATATTCCCGGTGTCGATGTCGCGCGGGAGTTGCGCGCGACCGAGCGCGGCCGCGAGGTGGTGCTCATCGCGCTCACGGGCTGGGGGCGGGACGAAGACCGCGCGCGCACCGACGATGCCGGGTTCGATGAGCACCTGACGAAGCCGGTAGACGCGTCCGTCCTGATGCAGGTCATCTCCATGCATCGTCGCGACGCCCACCAGCAGACGTGAGCGCTTCAGCGCGCGCCCAGAGCATCCAGCAAGAGCCGCGCGAACTCAGGCCCCTTCCCTGCTTCCTCGTGCTTGAAATACACGAACACGTCGCCGCAGCCTGACGTCGTATCGCGGATGGTGTGCGCCCATCGCGCGATGTCATCCGGCGTGTAGCCCTCGTCCCGTAGTCTGAAGTACGCGTAGTCCGCGGTGATCTTCACCGGCGTCGCCATCGTCTCGCTGTCGGCGACGCAAAGCGCGAGATTCCGGGCTTTCAACCGCGCATACACCTCATCCTCCAGCCAGGAGCCGTGGCGGAACTCGAAGGCCGCACGGACGCCCGGCGGGAACGTCTGCAGAAATGCATCGAGCACGCCGAGGTCTTTCTTGAACCCCGGCGGCAGCTGAAAGAGGAGCGCGCCGAGCTTCGGCCCGAGCGTCGCGGCCGTCTCGGTGAAATAGCGCACGTTGTCCGCGCAATCTCGCAGGCGCGCGTCATGCGTGATCCGCTTCGGCGCTTTCAAGGTGAGCTTGAATCGCTCCGGCGTCGCGCTGCTCCAGCCCTCGAGGATTTTCCTGCTCGGTGCGCGATAGAACGTGTAGTTGATCTCGACGGTCGAGAGCCGCTCGGCGTAGTACGGCAACATCTTCGCTGCGGGCAGCTTCTCCGGATAGAAGCTGCCCTTCCACTCCGGATAGTTGTACCCGGACGTTCCTACCCAGATGGCCATGTGACAAGAATGTGCCTGGATCGAGGGTGGTGGGGCGTGACGGAATCGAACCGTCGACCAGCGGATTAAAAGTCCGATGCTCTACCGACTGAGCTAACGCCCCGTACGCGAAAGGCCGCGGATGATACTACAGCGCCCCCGCTGATCAGCGGCCGGCGACCAGTGGCGCGACGGTACGGGCGATCGCGAGCAGACGCAGGTCCGCTCCACGCGGCCCGACGAGCGAGACACCGACCGGCGCCGTGCCGGGCGAATGGCAGGGAAGCGAGACGGCGCAGCCATCCAGAAAATTCACGAGCGCCGGATTGCGCAGCATGAGCCGGTTGCTCGCGATGTAGGCGTCGTCCGTCGCGAGCGCGTCGATCTCCGGCGCGATCACGGGCACGGTGGGCATCAACCACACGTCGAAGTCCGCGACCGCGCGCGCGACCGACGCCTGGATACGCGCCCGCGCGTGAATGACTGCCATGTAATCCGCGGCGCTCACCGTGCGACCTTGTTCGATGCGCATAGCGACCCGTGGATCCATCTCCGCCTTGCGGCGCGCCAGGAGCTCGCGATGCTCGGCAAACGCCTCCGGAGCGGACAAGCCGCCGTTCGCGTTGATCGCAGGGATCTCGAGCAACTCCTCGAGTGAAACGTCGTTCGTGCGAGCGCCCGCCCGGGAGAGACGCTCGATCGCCCGCTGCACCCTCGTGGCTACGTGGGACTCCGCGCCGTCCCACACGAGCGACCGCGCGACCGCAATGCGCAGGCCATCGATCGGCGCCAGCGCGGGTACAGCGGGCGGGAGGCCGGCCATCACTGCATCGAGCAGCGCACAGCACTCGACGGTGCGGGCGATGGGTCCCACCGAATCGAGACTGCGCGACAGCGGGACGACACCTGCGCGCGAGATGCGCTCGGCCGTCGGCTTGAATCCCACCAGGCCGCACAGCGCCGGGGGAATGCGCACGGAGCCGCCCGTGTCGGTGCCGATCGCGGCAATAGCCATGTCGTCCGTCACCGAGACCGCCGCGCCGGAAGAGGATCCTCCAGGAATACGGGCGCGCTCGCGCTCGAAGGGATTTCGCGGCGTGCCGAAATGCGGATTCAGCCCGAGGCCGGAGTACGCGAGCTCCGTCATGTTCGTGCGGCCGATGATGATCGCGCCCGCCTGCCTCAGCCGTACCACGACTTCGGCATCCGCGATAGCGGGAGGTGCATCCGCCAGGACCCGCGAACCCGCGGTCGTTGCCTGCCCCGCGACGTCGAACAGATCCTTGATCGAGATCGGAAGCCCCGCGAGCGGCGTCGGAACGTAACCGGCTTCACGCATGAGGTCCCACGCGCGCGCCTCGAGCAGCGCGCGCGATGCATACAACTGTGTGAAGACGCGGCGGCCCTCGCCATCCGGCGCCTGCGCCCGCTCGACCGCCTCGGAAACGAGGCGCTGCGAGCTCGTCGAGCCGCTGGCCAACGCCGCAGCGGCCTCGGCGATTGATGCCGGCTTCGTTGTCACGGTGGGACACCCACGTTTGCGTAGCGGGTGGGGTCGGGCACGCCTGCCGCTTCGAAGCCCGCGCGGCGCAGCCGGCAGGAATCGCAGCGTCCGCACGCGCGGCCGTCCTCGTCCGGCTGATAGCACGACACCGTGAGGCCGTAGTCCACGCCGAGTCGCTTACCTTCGCGGATGATCTGTGCCTTCGCCCACTCGATGAGCGGCACGCGAATGCGACACCGCCGTCCTTCGACGCCCGCCTTCGTCGCGCGCGCCGCGAGCTGCTCGAACGCGGCGATGAATTCCGGCCGGCAATCGGGGTAGCCGCTGGCGTCCACAACATTTACTCCGATGAAGATATCGCGCGCATCGAGCACCTCGGCCCACGCGAGCGCGAGCGACAACATCATCGTGTTGCGCGCGGGCACGTAGGTAACAGGGATACCGCTCGTCGGCTGCTCCGGCACGGGGATCGAGGTATCGGTGAGCGCTGAACCGCCGATCCCGGCGAGATCCACGCGCATCACGCGATGCGCGTGCGCGCCGAGCGCCTTCGCGACTCGCGCGGCGGCGTTGAGCTCCACCGAATGGCGCTGCCCGTAATCCACGGACAACGCGTAGCACTCGAAGCCGCGCGAGCGTGCGATCGCGAGCGTGGTCGCGGAATCGAGCCCGCCCGAGAGCAGCACGACGGCGCGCGACATCACTTCCCCGGCACGTTGCCCCACAGGTACTTGTGGAGCTGGATCTGGAAGCGCACGGGCAAGCGGTCCTCGAGAATCCAGTCGGCGAGCTCGCGTGCCGGAAGCTGCTCATGGCTCGGCGAGAAGAGCACCGTGCAGCGCGCGGGCAGACCGAGCTCGGCCACTTTCGCGCGGCTCCATTCGTAGTCCTCGCGCCCGCAGATCACGAACTTCACGAGGTCCTTCGGCGACAGGCGCGCGAGCTCCTCGTAGCGATTGCGCGTGACTTCGCCGGATCCCGGCGTCTTCACGTCGACGACGAGCACCACGCGCGGATCGACGCCTTCCAGCGACATCGCGCCGCTCGTCTCGAGAGAGACCCGATAACCCGCGTCGCACAGACGAGCGAGCAGAATCGTGCATTTGCGCTGGGCGAGCGGTTCGCCGCCCGTGACGCAGACGTGCGAGGCCTCGAGCTCACGCACGCGAGCAAGGATGTCGTCGAGCGACCACCATTGACCGCCCGTGAAGGCGTAGGCCGTATCGCAGTACTGGCAGCGCAGCGGGCAGCCCGTGAGACGCACGAACGTCGTCGGAATGCCGACCGTGTCGGCCTCACCCTGCAACGAACGGAAGATCTCGGTGATACGAAGGCGCTCGTCGGCGCTCATCGACGGCCCCGCGGAAGCTTGCGCTCCGCCCTCCTATCGCGCGCCGGCCGGGATTCGGCGCAGGCGCTCGGCGGCGAGTTTCGCGGCGTCGGTTTCAGGATACCGTTGCGTCACTTCGGTGAGCGCCGTGCGTGCCTCCCTGAAGCGCTTGAGCTCGTACTGCGTGAAGCCGAGCTTGAGAAGCGCATCCGGCGCCTTGCGCGAATCCGGGTAGCGCGTGAGCACGTCCTGGAAAGACACGAGCGCGCTCGGATAGTCGCGCGTCACGTAGTACGCCTCGCCGAGCCAGTACTGCGCATTGTCGGTCAAGGAGCTCGACGGATACGCAGAGAGGAACTGTTTGAAGCCGGTGATCGCGGCCGGATAGCTCCCCGCCCTGAGAGATTCGAACGCCTGGGTGTAGGCGGCCTGTTCGGCCGCCGCGGAACCCGCTGCACTCGGGGAACCCCCGCTGCTGCCCACGCTGCCGGGCACGGGCGCCGTCGCCGCGCCGCTCAAGCGCCGGTCGAGATCGGCGTACAGATCGCGCTGCTGCTTCTTCAAGCCCTCGGTGCTGTTCTCGAGCTCTTCGAGCCGCCCGCGTAACGTACGCACCTCCGCCTGCAGGGCATCGAGCCGCTGCGCAAGCTCGAGCAGACTCTGGTTCGACACCACGCGTTCCATGCGCTGCACGCGCGAGTCGATGTCGTTCAGGCGGATCTGCACCGGATCTTCTTCCGGCGACACGGCGCACCCGCAGCACAGGGCCGCGCCCGCCAGTATTGCGAGGGCTCTCACGAGGCTACCCGATGTAGATGAGCTCGACCCGGCGGTTCTGCTGCCACGAAGGCTCGTCGGAACCGGTGGCAACCGGACGCTCCTCGCCGTAGCTCACGGTGGAGAGCTGTGTCTCGCCCACGCCCTGCAGCATCAACGCGCGGCGCACGGCCTGCGATCGGCGTTCGCCGAGCCCGATGTTGTATTCGCGCGAGCCGCGCTCGTCGGTGTGGCCTTCGAGCCGGACACGCGTGCCCGGCTTGCCCGCGAGGTTTTTCGCATGCGCCGAGACGATCTCCGGGCCGTCGCCACGAATCTCGCTGCTGTCGAAGTCGAAGAAGATCACGCGCTTCGCCAGCACGCCTTCGTGGGGCCCGGGATCGGCCGCGGATTCCTCCGCGCCGGCAACCTCGCGATCGAGGCTCGAAGTGTCCGTCGCCGGGGTTTCGGCCGGTGCCTCCTCCTTCGGAGGTGTGCCCCCGCATGCGCCGAGCGCGAGCATCGCCGCCGCGAGCCAGAGGATTGCGACCGTCTTAGGCATTCTTTGCATCGACATCACTCCACTTTCTATCACAACTCACGGGAGAAACGGACCCCAGACCGGCTCGCGCACGTCGCCCTGGTCGGACTTCAGGCGCTGCGAGGTGAGGCCATCCACCGATACCGTGGCGAGCACCGTGCGTCCGGCATCGCGTCCCGAAAAGATCAGCAGCGCGCCGTTCGGCGCATAGCTCGGAGATTCATCGAGGCGACCGCGCGAGAGCACACGCACGGTGCCGCTTGCGAGATCCTGAACGGCGACGCGATAGGCGCTGCCGTCGAGAGTCACCATCGCAAGCTCGCGCCCATCGGGCGAGATACGCGGGCGTGTGTTGTAGCCGCTGCCGAAGGTGACGCGCCGGGGTCGCTCGTTGCTGCCGACGGTGAGCCGGTAGATCTGCGGCCCTCCCGCTCGGTCCGAAGTGAAATACAGAGTCTTGCCATCCGGCGCCCAGGCCGGCTCCGTGTCGATCGCCGCGTCGTCGGTGAGACGCGTGAGATTCTGGCTCTCGTTCGTGAGATCGACCACGTAGATATCGAGATTGCCGGCGCTGCCGCCGAGCGTGATCGCAAGCCGCTTTCCGTCCGGCGACCACACCGGCGCGCCGTTGATGCCCGCGCGCGCCGAGACCTGACGCCGCTCGCCGGTCTTTGCGCGCTGCACGAACACGCCCGAGGCACGGTTTTCGAACGACACGTAGGCGAGCCATTGCCCATCCGGTGACCAGGCGGGCGACATGATCGGCCGGCGCGACTCGGTGATCGGTCGGGCATTCTCGCCGTCCGCATCCGCGACGATGAGCTGCCACCGCCGCGCGGGCGGCGCACCGTCCACCGACACGTACGCGATGCGCGTGGCGAACGCCCCGCGTACGCCGACGATCTTCTCGTAGACCACGTCGCTCACCCGATGCGCGGCGTTGCGCAGCGCGCTCTGCGTACCCGTGAAGCGCTGGCTCGCGAGGCGCTGGCCGTTGAGCAGATTGATCAGCTCGAAATCCACCGCGAGCTGCGTGCCATCGAGCGGCGAGACGCGCCCCACGAGCGCGTAGTCGTTGCCGTCCGCGCGCCAGTCGTCGATCACGACGTCGTTGCCGCGCACGGGCATCACGCGCATCGTTGAGCGCGGCATGGCGCGGAAACGCCCGCTGCCTTCGAGGTCCTGCTGCACGATCGCCGCGACGTCGAGCCCGCCGTCGGCCGGTATCGCGCGCGCGAACGGGACGATCGCGACGGGAATCGGATCGGTGACCCCCGAGGTGATTTCGATCTTGAGCTGCGCGTGCGCGGAGGCCGCGGCAAGCGCGGCGACGGCGATCGCGATCGTTCGGGCCAGCGTCCACGTTGCTCGATCTGTCAAGGTCACTCCGTTGGAATGAAGCGGATGTCGAGGTTGCGTTCGAACAAGGCCGGGTCCGGCGGTGGCGGCAACGGCGACGCACGATACACTGCCGCCTCGATCGAGTCGCGCACCGCCTGGTCGCCGTTGCATGCACCGACGCGAACGTTCACGACTTCGCCGCCGGGCACCTGGCTCACGTACACGGTGCAATCGAGCCCGGGCCGCGCCGACGATGGCCGGATCCATGCGCGCTGAATGCGCGCGGTGATCTGTGCGACCCAGCTCGCCTGAAGACCACTTGCCTGTGCCGTACGCACCCGTTCTTCGGCCTCGAGGCTGCGCCGAAGTTCAGTCTCGCGTTGGGCCTGGCGCCGCGCTTCTTCGGCCTTGCGCTTCTCTTCCGCTGCGCGCTCTGCAAGTTCACGCGCCTCGGCTTCGCGTTTTTTTGCGGCTTCGGCTTCCTCGCGCACCCGCGCTTCGGCCTGGCGCTGTTCCTCGAGCAGGCGCTGCTTCTCCGCCTCCTCGCGTTGCGCGATCTCCTCCGGCGAAGGCTGCGCCGGCTCGGGTTCGGGCTGCACGTCGGGCTCGGGCTCTGGTTCCGGTTCCGGCTCGCGCACCGGCTCTGGCGGAGGGGGCTGCGGCTCGGGCTGCATCGCCGGCCGCGCGGGGGGCAGCGTCCGCGAATCGACGACGGTGGCTTCGATCGCGAGCGTCGGCGCAGGCGGCCGCGGACGATTCCTGTAAGTCCACCAGCCGATGGCGAGCACGCCGACCACGGCGGCATGCAGAAGCACCGACAGCACGACGGAAGTCCAGCGATCGCTCGGTCGCTCGCGCACCGACTCCCCTCACCCCGTTCCCCTCTCCCCCCGCTTGCGGGGGGAGAGGGTGCCGGAGGCGGGTGAGGGGGTAGGCAGCGGGTCGGTGATGAAGCCGACCTTGCTCGCCCCCGCCTGCTGCAGGATCACCATGGCTTCGACGACGCGGCCGTACGCGATGCTCTGATCCGCCTTCAGGAGCACCGCCAGGTCGGGTGTGCGACGCAACGCCGCAGTGGTACGCGCACTCACGGTCTCGGCGTCGATCGATCGCGTCGGACTTGCGCCGACGTTGAGAAAGAGCCGCCCCTCACGATCGATGGACAGGACGAGCGGGTTGTTCCGCTCCGAATCGAGCGGCTCGGCGGCGGCTTTCGGCAGCTCCACCTTCACGCCCTGTGTGAGCAGCGGCGCGGTTACCATGAAGATGATGAGCAGCACCAGCATCACGTCGATATAGGGCACGACGTTGATCTCGCCCATGAGCCGCCTGCGTCGTCGTACCTCTGCCATGGCTACTCTCCCCTCACGCCGCGCTCGTCACACCGCCCGGACCGCGCGATGCGTGCCGCTGCAGGATCGTCGAGAACTCTTCCATGAACGCATCGAAGCGCATCTCGAGCCGGCTCACCTGGTCCGCGTAGCGGTTGTAGGCAATGACCGCCGGAATCGCCGCAAACAATCCGATCGCGGTCGCGACGAGCGCCTCCGCGATGCCCGGCGCCACCATGGCGAGCGTCACCTGCTGCACGTTCCCGATCGAAGTGAACGCGTTCATGATTCCCCACACGGTGCCGAACAGTCCGACGTACGGGCTCGTCGAGCCCACGGTCGCAAGCGTGGCGAGCCGCTCCTCGAGTCGGTCGATCTCCTTCAGCTGCGCCACGCGCATGGCGCGGCGAGCGCCTTCGAGAAGCTGATCGGCCGCGCTGACGCCCTGCTGCCTCAGTCTTGCGAACTCTCGAAAGCCGAGCTCGAAGATGCTCGCCATGCCGGTGGCGCCGCCCCGCGACTCGAGCGCGCGGTAGAGCTGCGCGAGGTCGCCGCCCGACCAGAAGCTGCTCTCGAACTGATCCGCTTCCGAGCGCGCGCGCCTGATGACGCGCCGCTTGCCGAAGATGATGGCCCATGAGCCGAGCGATGCCGCGATCAGCAGCGCGATGACGAGCTGCACTGCGATGCTCGCCTCGGCGACGAGGCGAATGATGGAGAGATCGCCATTCATGCCCCCTCACCCGCCTTCGGCACCCTCTCCCCGCTGTGCGGGGAGAGGGTTGGGTGAGGGGAGACGGCGTTCGCGACGAAGTCGGGGATGCGCTTCGGCTTGAGCGTTCGCGCATCGACACAGGCGACGCGCACGTCCGCTTCGATCAGCACCTCGTCCCCCCGCAGCACGCGCTGCGCGAAGTGCACCGATGCCGCGCCTTCCGTGCGCGGCGCGCAGGTGATCCTGAGCTCATCGTCGAGGCGTGCCGGCCGGCGATACTCGACGTTCAGGCTCACGACCGTGAAGACGATGCCGGGATCCTGCGCGAGTGTGGCCTGCGAGAAGCCCAACGAGCGCAGCCACTCGGTGCGCGCTCTCTCGAGGTAGCGCAGATAGTTGGCGTAGTACACGATGCCGCCGCCGTCCGTGTCTTCCCAGTAAACGCGCACCGGCCACGAGAACCCCGTCACCGGCCGTCCTCGAACAGGGTAAGGTTCGCGGCGGTGCGCTCCGGGGGCTTGAAGCCGAAATGAAGGTAGGCTTTGCGCGCGGCCACGCGCCCGCGGGCCGTGCGCATGAGGAAACCCTGCTGGATGAGAAACGGCTCGATCACATCCTCGAGCGTGCCGCGTTCCTCGGCGACGGCCGCTGCCAGACTGTCGATGCCGACGGGTCCGCCGTCGAACCTCTCGATGATGGTGGTGAGCAGCTTGCGGTCGAGCGCATCGAAGCCCTCCGGGTCCACTTCGAGCATGTCGAGCGCAGCCGTCGCGATGCGGTCGTCGATCCGCCCTTCCGCCTTCACCTGCGCGAAATCCCGCACCCGGCGCAGGAGCCGGTTCGCGATGCGAGGCGTGCCGCGGGAGCGCTGGGCGATGCGCTGCGCCCCGGGGACGTCGATCGGAACGGTGAGGATGCCGGCCGAGCGCGCGACGATCCGCTCGAGGTCCTCGACGCCGTAGAACTCGAGCCGCTGCACGATCCCGAAGCGATCCCGCAGCGGAGAGGTGAGGAGCCCGGCGCGCGTGGTTGCGCCGACCAGCGTGAAGGGCGGCACGTTGAGCTTGATCGAGCGTGCCGCCGGCCCCTCGCCGATCATGATGTCGAGCTGGTAGTCCTCCATCGCCGGATACAGCACTTCCTCGACGATGGGCGACAGGCGATGGATCTCGTCCACGAACAGCACGTCGCGCGGCTGGAGATTCGTGAGCAGCGCGGCGAGATCCCCGGCTCGCTCGAGCACGGGCCCGGACGTCGCGCGCAGATTCACGCCGAGCTCGGCGGCGATGATGTTCGCGAGCGTCGTCTTGCCGAGGCCCGGCGGTCCGAAGATCAGCACGTGATCGAGCGCCTCGCCGCGTTGCCGCGCCGCGCTCACGAAAATCTCGAGCTGCGTCTTCACCGGTATTTGCCCGACGTACTCGGCCAGCCGCCGCGGCCGAATGGCGCGTTCGACGGCTTCCTCGTCGCGGCTCGCGGCCGTGCTCACGATGCGATCTGCTTCGGCATTCATCTGGTCGGACAGCTCCTACTCGCGCGCCGCGCTCTGCAGCGCGCGGCGGATCAGCTCCTCGGTCGAGTATGCACCCTCGCCCACCGCCTTGAGCAGGCGGGTCGCCTCCTGGGCCTTGTAGCCGAGCGCGACGAGCGCACCGAATGCTTCGGACTCGGCGCTCGTCGGCGCCGCTGCGCCGCTCCGTCCCACGGGCAACGCGTACGTTGCAGCGTCCAGGCGATCGCGCATCTCGACGAGCAGACGCTCGGCGGTCTTACGTCCGATGCCCGGCACGCGCGTGAGCGTCACCGCATCCTGACTGCGAACGCACTGCGCGAAGGCCTCGACCGTCATTCCCGACAAAAGGGCGAGGGCAATCTTCGGGCCCACCCCGCTTACTTTCAGGAGACTCCGAAACAAGCCTCGCTCTTCCTCGGATGCGAAACCGTACAGCACGTGCGCGTCCTCGCGCACCATGAGATGGGTGAGCAGTCGAGTCTCCTGCCCGACCGGCGGCAGACGGTAGAACGTGGACATCGGCGCTTCGATCTCGTAGCCGACACCGTTCGCCTCGAGCAGCAGTTGCGGCGGCTGCTTCGCCGTGATGCGTCCCCGCAGCGAGCCGATCATCGACCGATGCCCGCCTCGGCGAGCGCGTGCAGCCGCCGCGAATGCGCGTGGCACACCGCGATCGCGAGCGCATCCGATGCGTCGGCGGTGATGCGCTCCTCGAGCCTGAGCAGCGCGCGGATCATGTGACCAACCTGATTCTTCTCCGCGCCGCCAAATCCCACGAGCGCGAGCTTGATCGCCCGGGGAGCGTACTCGAACACGGGCGTGCCGTGCGGCACGGCGCAGAGGGCGGCGCCGCGCGCCTGGCCGAGCTTCAATGCGCTGTCCACGTTTCGATTGACGAACACACGCTCGATCGCGATCTCGTCGGGACGGTGCTCGGCGATCAGGCGCTGCACGGCTTCGAATATCGTTCGGAGCCGCTGGGGCAGCTCGCTGTCGCGCACAGCGATGCACCCGTGCGCGAGATGCACGTAGTCGCCGGCGGCGAAATCGATGACCCCGAAGCCGGTGCGCTGCGACCCGGGATCGAGCCCCAGGATCCGGCAGCGAGATCCGGCCGCCGGCAACGCCGCCGGTGCCGTATTCGGGTCAAAGGCGCGCCAGGCGCGCGTCCGGTATCTCGACATGCCGTTGCAAGCATACAGGAGCGGCGACCGCCTTCCGCCGTCCGCCTTCCGGCCGGAAAAGAACGTATACCTGTACGCTTGCGGTTCCCTTCTTACCGGAAGGCGGAAGCCGGAAGTCGGAAGCCGGAGATGGAAACCGCTCAACGCTGTTCGCCCGCGATCCGCGCACGGATCGCCGCATTGCGCGCGACGCTCGAGGCGATCGCACCCATGCGCAGCGCGGAGCTCGACTTCGGCGCCGAGGCCGCCGAGGTGCTCGGCGCGCTCACCGACGACGTCGAGGTCGCATTGGCCGTGCTCGCGCACTCCGCGTTCAGCGAAGGCGATCTGGACAGCGCAGCGACGCCGGTGCTGGAGGCACGCACGGCGCGCCTGGCGCAGGACCTCGCACGCCTCGGCGAGCTCGGGCTTGCGCCGCAGTGGACGCCCGCCCAGGGACTCGACGCGCGCCAGGCCGAGACGCTGCGCAAGATGCTGCTCGCGGTGGTCAGCGACCCGAGGCTGGTGCTCGCGCGGCTCGCCGTGCAGCTCGTGCGGATGCGGCGCGCGCGCACACTGACCGCCCCCGAGCGTGAGCGGCTCGCGATCGAGACGCGCGCGGTATTTGCACCGCTCGCGAACCGGCTCGGTGTCTGGCAGCTGAAGTGGGAGCTCGAGGATCTCGCGTTTCGCTATCTCGAGTCCGAGGAGTACAAACGGCTTGCCTCCGCGCTCAACGAACGGCGCGCCGACCGCGAGCGGTACATCGAGACCCTGTGCGAAGAGTTGCACGAGGAGCTCGCGCAGACGGGCGTCGAAGCCGAGATCTACGGGCGCCCAAAGCACATCTACAGCATCCACCGCAAGATGCAGCGCAAGCAGCTCGCGTTCGAGCGGATCTTCGACGTGCGCGCGCTGCGGATCGTGGTCGCGACGGTGCCCGACTGTTACACGGCCCTCGGTGTCGTGCACGCCCGCTGGCCGTACGTGCCGGGCGAGTTCGACGACTACATCGCGACGCCGAAGGACAATTTCTACCGCTCCATTCATACTGCGGTCATCGGCCCCGAGGGCCGCAGCGTCGAGATCCAGATCCGCACACGCGAGATGCACGACCACGCCGAGCTCGGTGTCGCGGCGCACTGGCAATACAAGGAAGGCGGTACGCGCAACGTCGACTACGAGCGCAAGATCCAGTGGGTACGCCGGCTGCTCGAGCCGCAGGACGCCGCGGACGCCGACCGCGACTTCGTCGAGCGCGTGCGTGCGGAGCTGTTCGAGGACCGCGTGTACGCCCTCACGCCGAAGGGCGAAGTCGTCGATCTGCCGCGGGGCGCAACGCCGCTCGATTTCGCCTATCACGTCCATACCGATCTCGGCCACCGCTGCCGCGGCGCGAAGATCAACGGCCGCATCGTGCCGCTGACCACCCCGATCGCGAACGGCGAGATCATCGAGATCATCACCGGCAGACACGCGGCGCCGAGCCGCGACTGGCTCGCCCCGGAACAGGGCTTCCTCGCCTCTCCGCGCAACCGTGCCAAGGTGCGCGCGTGGTTTCGCAAGCAGGATGCCGGGGACAACCGCGCTGCCGGCCGCGCGATCGCCGAACGCGAGCTCACACGCGTCGGAGCCGGTCCGGATCGCTTCGCCGCGATCGTGCAGGAGCTCAAGGCTCGCGATGCCGATCAGCTCTACCAGCTCCTCGGCGAGGGAGAGATCACCGCGGCGCAGCTCGTGCAGGCTGCATCCAGGCTCGCGCGTCCCGCCGACGCGCCGACGTTCGTGCCTCGCCGGCCGCGCTCGGCGGTTCCGCGACGCGGCTCACCGGTGGAAATCGAGGGCGTCGGCGATCTGCCGATCACCCTCGCCCGTTGCTGCGGACCGATGCGGCCGCAACCGATCGGTGGCTACGTCACGCTCGGCCGCGGCGTGACGATCCATCGCGCGAACTGTGCAAGCTTCAAGCGCATGCGCGCGGCGAAAGGGGAGCGCACACTGAACGTCGAGTGGAGCGAGCACGATGTGGATGCGCTCGCCGTCGAGCTCGCGATCAGCGCCTACGATCGGCGCGGTCTCGTTCGCGATCTCTCCGACGTGCTCGCGCTCGAGCGCCTCTCGATCGAGGCCATGACGACGACCACCGACCGCGGGAGCGGAACGGCGCAGGTGACCGTGAGCGTGGCCGTTCACGATCTCGAGCAACTCGCGCGCGTGCTTCGTCGCCTGAGCGCCGTGCCTAATGTGATCCATGCACGGCGCGTGCGATGACGGGCTTGATGCGGCGCAGCATCCTCTCCTCCTTTTATTCGAATCGTGACCAAAGACCGCGTCGTGGACACCCCACCGCGTTAAGTAGCGTGTCTATATTTAGTCTCATCATTTCAGGCCGGCTTGCTCAATGCGCGTTCTGATCGTCGACGGCGACTCGGAGATGCTCGAAGCCACCGCACGCAGGCTGCGGGACGGGTTTTCGATCGACGTCGTCTCGAGCAAGGCCGATGCGCTCGATCTGCTCCGTCAGAACGACTTCCACGTGGTCGTCGCATGCGAACGGCTCACCGATGGATCGGGCCTCGACCTTCTGAGCCAGGCCGCGAAGCGTTGGGAATCCAC
>JBQTHP010000254.1:0-17461 GCA_052389755.1 Gammaproteobacteria bacterium | reverse complement strand
GGCTCCTCCCCCCCATCGGCCTCCGCCCGCCCGCGCTGGCGGACAAAGAAAATCACGAGCATGAAACGAGTCCCCTCGTCCGCCCGGTCGGGCCTGCCTGAGCGCGCGCTGAAGCGCGCCAACCCGCGCGACGTGCGGCTGCTCGTGCTGGACGTCGACGGCGTGCTGACCGACGGGCGACTGTGGCTCGGCCCTCGCGGGGAAGTTCTGAAAGTCTTCCACGTCCGCGACGGCCACGGCATCCGCGCGGTGCTGTCGGCCGGCATCGAGATCGCCGTGATCTCGGGTCGGCGTTCGGCTGCGGTGAAACGGAGGTGTCGGGAGCTCGGCATTCGCCGGGTATTTCAGGGAATCGAGGACAAGCACGCGCTGTTCGAGCGCGTGCGACGCAAGCTCGGCGTCTCCGCCGCGCAATGCGCGTGCGTCGGCGACGATGCGCCGGACGTGCGACTCATGCGCGCGGCCGGACTTGCCTTCGCGGTCGCGGACGCGCACGCGTCCGCTCGCGCGGCCGCGCACTACGTGACGCGCCATGCCGGCGGCGCCGGCGCAGTGCGCGAAGTCTGCGATCGACTGCTGGCCGCCCGCGGCTTGCGCGCATGATGGGCCGGATACTCACCGTGCTCGTCGTCCTGGCCGTCATCGCCGGCTCGCTGCTGCTAGGTCGCAGCCGACAGACCGCCGCGCCGACCGTGGCGGACGCAGGCGATGCGCCGGGGAGCGGCTATGCCGCGCGCGACGCGGAGGTCGTGGAGACGGGTGCCGACGGACGTCCGCTCTACACGCTGCACGCGGATCTGATCGAGCAGAAACCCGACGAGGCCACCGTCGAGCTCGAACGCGTCGAGATGGATTACCGCGATGCGAACGGCAACCGCTGGCGCGCGCGGGCGGAGGAAGGGCGCATCCTCGAGGATGCGAGCCGCGTCGAGCTCATGGGCAGCGTGCGCGTGGTCGGGACCCCGCCGGGCGATTACGAGGATGCGTCGATCGCGACGGAGCGGCTGACGTTCGACACGCAGCGCGAGATCGTGACGAGCCGCGAACCGGTGACTCTGACATGGTCCGGGCGCGAGCTGCGCGCGCGCGGCCTCGTGGCTGATTTGAAGGCTCAGCACGTGCGGCTAGAATCGGACGTGCATGGCAGCTTCACTCCGTAGCTCCTTCATAGCCGTCGCTGCCGTGTCCGCCGCCCTGATCGCGGGAGCGGGTGAGGCTCAGGAGCGTCGCCAGCTGCCGATCGACCTCGAGGCCGCGTCCACCGACTTCGACTACCGGGAGAATCGCGTTCGATTCCGGGACGTGGTGATCTCCCAGGGGCAGACCACCGTCCAGGCGGAGCGCGCCGAGGCGACCGGCCTCGACTTCGAGGACAGCCGCTGGATCTTCGAGGGTAACGTGCGCATTCGCGTCGAGCTGCGAGGCACGCTGCGTTCCGACCGCGCGATCGTCGAGTTCAAGGACAACCGCATCGAACGGGCGGCGATTACGGGCGCGCCGGCCGAGTTCGAGCAGCAGCGCACCGAAGCGAACGTGATGGCGCGAGGGCGCGCGCGTGCCATCGAGTACGCCGTGGCGGACGGCACGGTGAGGCTGTCGGATGAGGCGTGGCTCACCGACGGACGCAACGAGATCAGCGGCCCGGTGCTCGTCTACAGCATCCGCGAGGAGCGCGTGCAGGCGACGGGCGAGCCCGGCGGCAACGAGCGCGTGCGCATCACCATCAACCCGAACCAGGGCGAGGCCGGTCAGCGCGAGCCGCGCGAAAAGCAGCCATGACGCTGCTGCGGGCAGCCGGGCTCGAGAAGAGCTACAGATCCCGCAAGGTCGTCAACGATCTGTCGCTCGACGTGCGCGAAGGCGAGATCGTCGGCCTGCTTGGCCCGAACGGCGCCGGCAAGACCACCGCGTTCTACATGATCGTCGGCCTCGTGCCGTGCGATGCCGGCCGCATCTGGATCGACGAGCGCGACCTCACCTATCTGCCGATTCACCGACGGGCGCAGCTCGGGCTCGGGTATCTGCCGCAGGAAGCGTCCGTGTTCCGCAAGCTCTCGGTGGAGGACAACATCCTCGCAGTGCTCGAGACGCAGGGCGAGTTCGACCGCGCCGAGCGCGAACGCCGGCTCGAAGAGCTGCTCGAGGAGCTGCGCATCGGTCACGTGCGCAAGAGCCTCGGGATATCCCTGTCGGGCGGCGAGCGGCGACGCGTGGAGATCGCGCGCGCGCTGGCGGCCGAGCCGCAGTTCATGCTCCTCGACGAGCCGTTCGCGGGCGTCGATCCGCTGTCGGTGATCGACATCCAGCGGATCGTGCGGGAGCTCGCCGCGCGCGGCATCGGCGTGCTCATCACCGACCATAATGTGCGCGAAACACTCGGGGTTTGCGGCCGGGCTTACATAGTCAATCAGGGCAGCGTAATCGCGGCCGGAACCGCGGAAGAAATCCTTGCCAACCCCCAAGTCCGTGAGGTGTACTTGGGCCAGTCGTTCCGCCTGTAATGGAACGTGCCAGCTGGCGGTAACGTGAGCTTAATCAATAGGTTGTCTGTTTTGCCCGAAGGAACATGCTGAAACCCTCCCTGCAGCTTCGCCTGGGTCAGCAACTGACGATGACCCCGCAGCTGCAGCAGGCTATCCGGCTTCTGCAGCTGCCCGCTCTCGAGCTCCAGGCGCACATCCGCGAGCTGCTCGAGAGCAACGTCATGCTCGAGCCCGTCGATGAGTCGGAAAGCACCGGCGTGTTCGAACCGCTCGAGCCGCCGCCGGCGCCCGAGCCACCCCGCAAGGAAGCGGCGGAGAGCACCGTCGAGGTCCTCGACGAGAGCTGGAGCGAACAGAGTGTCGGGCCTTCGGAAGCGCCCTGGCACGGCGACGACGACGATCGGCAGCAGGAGTACGCCGATTCGTCCGGCCAGTCGTTGCAGGACCACCTGCTGTGGCAGCTCGAGCTCGCGAAACTGGAACCGCGGGATCTCGCGGTAGCGCGCGCCATCGTCGATGCGATCAGCGACAACGGCTACGTCACCGAGTCGCTCGAGGAGATCTGCGCGACGCTTCGCCCTGAGATCGATTGCACCACCGGTGAAGTGGAGAAGGTGCTCGGGATCGTGCAGGCGCTCGATCCGCCGGGCGTCGGCGCACGTTCGGTCGGCGAGTGCATCGAGCTGCAGCTGCGGCAGCTCGACCCGGCGACGGCCGGGCTCGAGCTCGCCTGCACCATTGCCCGCCAGCATCTGGCGCTCGTCGCGGACCGGGAGCTTGCGTTGTTGCGGCGCGAGCTGCGCGCCACCGAAGAGGAGCTGGCCGAGGCTCTCGCCCTCGTGCGCGCGTGCCACCCCCGGCCGGGATCGATCGTGAGCTCCGGGGCGCCGGAGTACGTCGTCCCCGACGTTTTCGTGCGCCGCACCGACCACGGCTGGGCGGTCGAGATGAACCCTTCCACCCTGCCGCGAGTCCGCCTGAACCAGGGTTACGCTAGTCTCATCGGACGGACCGCGAGCCATGCGAGCATGCGCGCGCAGCTGCAGGAAGCGCGCTGGCTGCTGAAGAGCCTGGAGATCCGGCACGACACGCTCATCAAGGTCGCCCGGTCGATCGTCGAGCGCCAGACGGCGTTCCTCGAGCACGGCGAGGAGCACATGCGGCCGATGATCCTGCGGGACATCGCCGAGGCGATCGAGATGCACGAGTCGACGATCTCGCGCGTGACGTCCGGCAAGTACATGCACACCCCGCGCGGCGTGTTCGAGCTGCGCTTCTTCTTCTCGAGCCAGGTCGAGGGGGCCGACGGCTCCGGCACCTCCTCGACAGCAATTCGCGCCAAGATCAGGAAGCTCGTCAAAGAGGAAGACGCCGAAGCGCCGCTGAGCGATGGGCGAATCGCGGAGCTCCTGTACGGCGAGGGCATCCCGGTAGCCCGGCGTACCGTCGCCAAGTACCGCGAAGCAATGGGCATCGCGCCCTCCAACGAGCGCAAACGCGCAGGATCGAGACAGATGTGAGTAACAGCGAACAGCTAAAGGAGACGGCTATGCAGCTCAGCGTCACCGGACACCACGTCGAGGTCACCCCCGCCCTGCGCGGCTACGTAGAAAAGAAGCTCGAGCGTATCGCGCGGCACTTCGACAACGTCATCGATGTGCACTGTGTCCTGACCGTCGAGAAGCTACGCCAGAAAGCCGAAGCCACCCTGCACGTAAGCGGCGGATCCATCTACGCCGACGCCACCGAGCCCGACATGTACGCCGCCATCGATGCCCTGACCGACAAGCTCGACCGGCGGGTCAGGAAGCACAAGGAAAAGCGCTGCGATCATCGCGCCAGCGAAGCCCAGAAAGGGGCTAGACTATAGGCTCCGGGCCAGCACCGCCCGGCATGCCGATAGCACGCCAAATTCATACGGAGGTAACCGTCGAGAGGTAATTAGGACTCGTTCCGTTCTCGTTCGCCTTCCAGGAGCGTCGCCCATGCTCACCGAGACTGCACGCCCTCAGAGCCGCCGCCGCGTCGCCGTGTCGACTCCGCCTCATGCGGTTCGCACCCTGCCCGCTATCTTGAGCGTCGAGCTCGCCGACAACGAAATCGTCGATTGGACCTGGACCCGCTGGCCCGAGGGCTGGGTCGTGACCGGTTACCGCATCGTGACGCTCGAATCGCGGGTGTCCGACGACGTCTGAGGTCGCGCCGCGGCCTTATGTCGCGCCACGGCGCAGGGACGAACTGCGCTTGCACCTGCCGCGACGCGCCGCTAGTTTCGCTTCGTCATGCGCATCATCGTGGTCAGCGGCCTTTCCGGATCGGGCAAGAGCGTCGCGCTCCACATGCTCGAGGACCTCGGTTTCTACTGCATCGACAACATTCCGGCGGCGCTGCTCAAACCGTTCATTTCGCACACCGTGCGCAGCTCCGAAGTCGCCTATGAGCGCACCGCGGTAGGGCTCGATGCGCGCAATACGCCCGCCGAAATCGCCACCGTTCCCCGACTCGTCGACGAATTGAAGCGCAGCGGCATCCACTGCGAGATCCTCTTCCTCATCGCGAACGACGATGAGCTTCTCAGAAGGTTCGCCGAGACGCGGCGCAAGCACCCGATGAGCCGGGACAGCGTGGGCCTGCCCGAAGCGATCGCGATGGAGCGGCGCCTCCTCGAGCCGATCGTGAACGCCGCCGACCTGGTCATCGACACGTCGCGCATCGGCGTGCACGAGCTGCGGGAGATCGTGCATCGCCGCGTTGAGCAGCGCTCGCTCGGGCGGCTGTCGATCACGTTCGAGTCCTTCGGGTTCAAGCACGGCCTGCCCGGGGATGCGGACTTCGTGTTCGATGCGCGTTCGCTGCCGAATCCGTACTGGGAACCCACCCTGCGCAGCCTGAGCGGCCGCGACGCCGAGGTCATTCGTTTCCTGCAATCCCATCCCGGCGTCGAGAGGCTGATCGAGGACATTGCGCGCTTCATCGAAGGACGGATACCCGAGTTCCAGGCCAACAATCGCGGCTATCTGACCGTCGCGGTAGGGTGTACGGGCGGAGTGCACCGCTCCGTCTACATCGTCGATCGGCTGGCCGAGCACTTCGCCGAGCGCTTCCCCCACGTTACCGCCCGGCACACAGGGTTGTCCGACGCGACGCTCTTCGCGCCTCGCGCGGCCACCGCCGCGACAGGCTGACGCCGGCCGGAAGCCGGAGGGCGGTAGCCGCTTATCCCGCCGGAAGGCGGATGCCGGAAGGCGGCAGCCGATCCTCCGCGCCGTGCCAATCACGCCCGAGCCGCCGCGCGGACAGGATCAGCAGTCCCGCGGCCAACAGGTAGAACCCCGACCCGCAGAGGATGGAATATCGCAGGGATTCCGCGCCGAACCGCTCGGCGAGCGCATCCGACAGCGCCCCCGGAATCGCGGTGCCGGCCCCGAGCCCGATCAGATTGTTCACGAACAGGAAAATCGCCGATGCCGTCGCGCGCATCGATGGTGCGACCAGGTGCTGCACGGCGCAGATCACCGGGCCGAGCCACGCGAGGTTCAGCGCCGCGAGCGCGAGAAACATGCCGAACGAGAGCTCGACCGACGATGACACGGTGCCGACGATCAGGAACGGCAGCGCCGCGATGAACGCGAACGCCGGCACGAGCGCGTACGACGCCCGCGAGCGCGCGCCGTAGCGATCCGCGAGCCAGCCCCCCAGCCAGATACCGACGATGCCCCCGATCAGCGTGATCGACCCGTAGAAGATCGAGACCTGCATGAGCGAGAGGCCGTGGCTCCTCACGAAGAACGACGGCAGCCAGAAGAAGAGCCCGTAGCCCATGATCGACGAGCAGGATGCGCCCAGCGAAATACCCCAGAAGCTCGGCTTGCGCGCGAGCGTGCGCAGCACGTCGCTCAAGGGCGGCGTGCTCTTCTGTGCGGCGGGCGGGTCGTACCCTCCTCTCGGCGGCTCACGCACGGTCGCGCGGAAGAGCGGCGCGACCGCAAGCCCCGCGAGCCCAACGACGATGAAGGCGGTGCGCCAGTCCACGTAGCTCGCGATCAGGCCCCCGAAGAAGAGGCCCAGGGCGCTGCCGATCGGTATGCCGAATGAGTAGACCCCGAGCGCGCGGGCGCGCTGCTCGGGGGGGAAGTAGTCCGCAACGAGCGAGTACGCTGGTGCGACGCCGCCGGCCTCTCCGACACCAACCCCGATGCGCGCAAGGAAGAGCTGCGCATACGACTGCGCAAAACCGCATGCCGCCGTGAAGCCGCTCCACAGCGCGAGCGCGGCGGTCATGATCCACACGCGGCTGTAGCGATCGGCGAGCCGTGCGATCGGAATCCCGAGTCCGGTATAGAACAGCGCGAACGCGAGTCCGCCGAGGAGACCGAGCTGCGTATCGGTGAGGCCAAGGTCGGCTTTGATCGGCGGCGCGAGGATGCCGACGATCTGGCGATCGATGAAGTTGAACGTGTAGACGAGAACGAGGACGAGAAGGACGTAGACGCGGTTCGGCATCAGCGGGCGGATCGGCGTGCGTGCTCTTTGAGAAAGCTCCACATCATCGCAGTCGCGTCCGGTCCCTTCGGTTCGGCGTACGGGAACTTCGCATCGCCACCGGACCATGCGTGTCCGAGGCCATGCACCGTGCAGTGTCGCACGAGCACCGCTTCCTTCGCAGCGAGCTCACGGCACGTGTACTCGAGCCGCCCTTCGGGGCGCGAGCTCGTCCCGGCGGGCAACGCGCTCGTTACGCTGTCGTTGTCCTGACCATCGTCGCCGTAGTCGTTCATCTGCGCGAACTGCGCCACGACCTGAGTCGCGTTCGCCGCGCCGACGATCGTGTCGGCATCGCCGTCGATGACCAGCACGGGAAATGCGTGCGGCGAGGGTCCGCCGGAGCACTTCCACGCCCGGGTGCCGCGCTCCTGCGGATCGTGCGGGCTACCCGAGCGCGGGACAGACATGCCCTCGGCGAGGCTGACTGCGGCCTTGTAGATGCCGCCCGACACGATTGCGCCGGCCGCGAACACGTCCGGGTAGCAGGAGAGCAGGATGTTCGTCATGAATCCGCCGGCGGACAGGCCGGCGACGTAGATGCGCGATGCATCGACTGCGTGCTTCGCTCGCACGTCGTCGAGCATGCCCTTGATCAAGGACGGCTCGCCTGCGCCGCGCTCCTGGTTGGCCGTATCGAACCAGTTCCAGCAGCGCGCGGGATTTGCGGCTGGGCTCTGGCTCGGATAGAGCACCAGGATCTTTTCGGCGTCCGCGAGCTCGTTGAGGCGCGCGACGCCCGCGAGCTGCTCGGGAGTCTGCAGACAGCCGTGCAGCGCGACGAGAAGCGGAGCGGCCTCGCCTGGTTTGTGGCCGGACGGCACGTGCAGCTCATAGCTGCGCGTGCCGTGCTGGTTGGTGAAACTGCCGGAGGTGAATAAGCTCGCGGCGGAGAGTCCTGGCGCGAGAAGCCCCAGCACCATCGCGGCCGGGACGAACCGGGCGCGCGCCAGCGCGCGCGCCCGGGCTCGAAGGCATCTCATCTGGCCGGCGCTCAGTCGAAGCGATAGCTCGCACTCACGAACCAGGTGCGCGGCGGACCGTAGAAGCTGTTCACCACGTTGCCGAAGGTTGCTCCCGGGAAGAAGTAGCCGCCGATCTTGTACTCCTCGTCGGTGAGATTGCGGCCGTGCGCCCCGACGCTCAGCTGCCCACCATCCGAGGTCCAGATGACGCCGGCATCGACGAGCGTGTACGACTCGGTCTGGTCGAGCTGCGCGTTCGCAAACTCGAACATCGAGTACTCGCCGCGGTACGACCCGCTTCCCGTCCACACGAGCCCGCCGCGGCCGCCGCCGAGGCCGTGCCGGTAGGCAAGCGTGAGATTGCCGTTCCACTCCGGGGTGTTCTGAAACACCGCGGTGCTCGAGAGATCCACGGGAACCGTGATCGTCGCGGGCGGAGGCGCCGGATTCGGCACGACCGAGAAGGAGCGGAACTCCTTGAACTCCGCATCGATGTAGCCGACGCCGTAGCTGGCCGTGAATCCGTCGGTGAAGCGGATCGCACCTTCGAGCTCCACGCCCTTGATCTCGGAGCTGCCCGCGTTATCGACAAAGCTCGCGATCGCGCCGGTGACTGTGGGTTCCTGCCGAGTGATCTGCTGACCCTCGTAGTCGGCCTGGAACACCGCGCCGTTGAACGTGAACCGGCCGTCGGCGAGGCTTCCCTTGACGCCGACCTCGGTGGACTCGACGAACTCGGGGTTGTAGCCGTTCACGGTATTCGGCGTCAGCACGACGTCGCCACGCATGTCGAAGCCGCCGGACTTGAACCCTTCCGCGTACGCCACGTAGCCCGTGAGCGCGTCCGAGAATTCGTACGTCGCGCTGACGCGCGGCGTGAACTCCTCGAAGGTTCTCTCATTCGTATAGTTCGAACGCAGCAGCCCCGCAGGCGCCGTGGGATTGCCGAACAGCGGCGAGCGGATACCGGTGAAGTTCTGGCGATAGACGGTGCCCTCGCGCTTGTCGCTGGTGTACCGACCGCCGGCCGAGACGGAAAAGTCGTCCGTCACGTCGAAGCTCACGTCGGTGAACGCGGCCCAGCTCTTCGTCGACACTTCGCCCGACGTTGCAATGGTGAGGTTCAGCAGACCGAGGATAGTGTCGAACGCGCCCGAAGCCGACGCATCGAGATAGAACACGCCGGCGACACCCTGGACGCGATCGCCGTCGAACAGCAGCTGCAATTCCTGCGTGAGCTGGTCGTCCTCGTAGCGCGCCGGCACGTCGAGCCCCACAGCCGGGCTCGTGTCGAAGTCGATCAGCGTGTCCGTTTCGCCCTCGCGATACGCGGTGATCGACTTGAAGGTGAGGACGTCGTTGATATCCCACTGTCCGAGGAGCGAAGCCCCTCGCGTCTCGACGCTGTTGTCGTTGCCGATGCCGGCACGTGTGTCGTAGATGTTCGCGAGCACCGGCTCACCGGTCGCAAGACCGGAGCCGATCGCTTCGCGGTGACCGTGCTTCGCGTCCGAGTTGTCGTCCAGGTAATCGCCGGACAGCCGGAAGAAGATGCTGTCGTTGCCTTCCGGGGCCCATTCGGCCGTGACGCGGAACGCATCGATATCCTTGTTGTAGTGCTCGGCGCCGGTATTGAGATTCGTGCCGAAGCCGTCGCGTCGGTAGATCGCCGCCGTGCCGCCGACGGCAAACCCGCCGCCGACCGGCGCCGAGCCCGACACGATCACGTCGCGCTGGCTGTAGGAGCCGAGGTTCACCTTCGCGTTGAAGCGCGGATCATCCCCGATGCGCGAGGTGACGTACTTGATCGCGCCGCCGATGGTGTTGCGGCCGTAGAGCGTGCCCTGCGGACCGCGCAGCACCTCGATGCGCTCGATGTCGTAGATATCGAGCACCGCGCCCTGCGGCCGCGCGACATAGACGTCGTCGACGTACAGGCCGACGCCGGGCTCGAAGCCCCAGAGCGGGTCCTGCTGTCCCACGCCGCGGATGAAGGCGATCAGCGTGGAGTTCGAGCCGCGCGCGACCTGCAGCGTGAGGTTCGGTGTGGTCTGTTGCAGAGTCGTGATGTCGACCGCGCCGATCTGCTCGAGGCTCTCGGCGGAGAACGCGCTCACCGCGATCGGCACGTCCTGGAGGCTCTCCTCGCGGCGGCGGGCGGTGACGGTGATCTCGGCAATCTCCTGCGATTCGGCCTCGGCGGCGGGAGCCTCCTGCGCGTTCACCGGGGCGATGCCCGGCAACAGCGCCGCGAGCAGTGCGCTCAAGGGGCTTGATTTCCAGAAATGACTCGAGGACATGGCGAGCTATCTCCCGAAGGTGGTTGCGGTATCGCGCAGATCCGTCTTGTGGTCTTTTTTTCAACAGTTGTTGAAAACGAGTGTTGAATCTAGTTCAACGTACGTTGAATTGCAATCATGCGACGCGTGAAAATTCCCTCACGGTCGTTGCGGCAGCGCAGCGAGGAACGCGTCGATCGCCTGCACGCACACCGGCTCGTCGAGCAGCGGTGCGTGGCCGCGTGCCGGAACCTCCAGCTGCACGAGATCCGGCTTGACCGCTTTCATGCGGGCGAACGTGGCGACGTTCAGGAGGTCAGACGTCGCCCCGCGGATCGCGAGCGTCGGAATGGGCTTCAGCGCCGCGAACGCCGCCCAGAGATCGGGCGGCGCGCCCGGGCCGGCGCGGATCGCATCGCCGATGCGCGGGTCCATGTCGAGCACCGGCACCCCGTCGGGACCTTCCTTGTAGGACCGGCGGCAGTACGCGAGCCAGTCTTCATCCGTGAGGTCCGGCAGCGCGATGCCGTAGATGCTTCGCGCCTGCGAGGCGGCTTCCTGCCAGGACCTCACCGGCGGAAGCTTGCCGCTGTACCCGCGGATGCGCTCGATCCCGACGGGATCGACTTCCGGTCCGATGTCGTTGAGCACTACGCCGACGAGCCGCTGAGGAACGACTGCGGCGAGACCCATCGAGATGATGCCGCCGAGCGAGGTACCGACGAGGACGACGCGCTCGAGCCGGGCCGCATCGAGTAGCGCGATTGCATCCTTGATGTACGTGCCGGGGTGATAGTTCTTCCAGTTCGGATCCCACTGCGAGCGCCCGCGGCCGCGCAGGTCGGGCGTGATCACGCGGTGGCGGGCCGCGAGGCGTCCCGCGAGCGCTTCGAAGTCGCGGGAATTGCGGGTGAGGCCGGGAAGACACACGACCGGCGCGCCGTCCATCTTTTTCGCGGGGAAGTCGCGGTAGTAGAGCTCGAGGCCGTCGTGCGAGCGATAGGTCGCTTCGCCGTAGTTGCGGCTCATCGCTCGCCCATCGCTTTCGCGTAGAGGCCTCGCAGCTCGCGCTTCAGCACCTTGCCGTTCGGATTGCGCGGCAGACCGTCGCACAACGCCGCGCCCGCGATGCGCTGCTGCCGCCCGACCCGCGCGTTCGTCCATTCGATGAGCGTCGCGGCATCGAGCGCACACCCCGCGCGGGCGACGACTACGGCGAACGGGGTCTCGCCCCACTTCTGGCTCGGCACGCCGATGACGGCGACGTCCACGATGTCGGGGTGAGCCCGCATGACGTGCTCGATGTCTGCCGGGTACACGTTCTGCGCGCCGGAGAGAATCATGTCCTTCTTACGATCGACGACGTACAGGAAGCCCTCCTCGTCGAGCCGGCCGATGTCGCCGGTGCGCAGCCAGCGGCGCCCTTGCGGGTCGGTCCACGTCGCCTCGCGCGTCGCGTCGGGCCGGCCGTGGTAGCCGGTCATTACGAGCCGGCCGTAGCCGACGATCTCGCCGGATGTGCCGCGCTCGACTTCACGGCTGTCCTCGTCGATGAGCCGCAACTGCTGGCCCGGAATCGGCTTGCCCACGGATGCGAGCTTGCGGTCGAAGTCCTCCGGCGCGAGTGTCGTGATGATCCCTTCGGTGAGACCGTAGAGCTCGATGAGCGCGCAGCCGAGCGCATCGCGCGCGCGGCGCTTCACCTCGGGCGGCAGCGGCGAGCCGCAGCACATGATCGCCTCGAGCGAGGACAGATCGAAGCGATGCATCTCGCCATCGTCCAGAAGGCGCTGCAGCTGCACGGGCACGAACGCGCCGTGCGTGATCCGGTGCCGCGCGATCTGCTCGAGCAGCGCGCGCGGCGTGAACGACGGCATCACGACGATGGTGCCGCCGACGAGCATCGTGCAGAGCATCGCCACCCAGCTGATGTTGGAGTACTGCCCGAGCGAGACGATCGTCACCGCGCCGCTGTGGTAGCGCAGCGCGATCGCGAGATCGGTCGCCCAGTTCGCCCTGCAGCCGTGGCTGTGAACGATGCCCTTCGGCAGAGAAGTGGTTCCGGAGCTGTAGATGATGTTGCATTCGTCGTCACGTGTGACGGCAACGCTCGACGGATGCGCAGGAAATCCATCCCGCCAGGGTGCAAGCTCGAGCCAGCCGGTCCCGGTCGCGCGATGGCCGATGAGCGTAAGCACCGGCAGAGCTCCCGGCGTACGGCGTAGCGCATCGATGCGCGAGCATTGATCGTCCGATGCGGCGACCGCCGCGGCACCGGAATCCGCGATCATCGCGGCGACGGCCGCATCGTTCACCGACAGATTGATCGGCACCACCGACACGCCCGCCTTGCCGGCGCCGAACATCACCTCCGTCATCTCGATGCCGTTCTCCATGAGCACGGCGAGGCGCGAGCCGCGCGCAAGGCCGAGCGCGGCGAGCCCGTTCGCGATGCGGTTGGTCGCCGCATCGAACTGCGCCCACGTGACAGTGCGCTCGCCTTCGATGAGTGCAGGCTTCTCGGGCTGCCAACGCGCATGCTGCGCGATGAGATCCGGGATCAGCGGATCGGGAACGTCGAACGAGCGCATGGAAACCTGCGATTTCAACAGTTGTTGAAATCTAGTGCGCCGTGCGACAAAGTGCAAGTGCGCTCGAGCTGAGCGCGCTCGTTGCAAGCGTGAGAGCGATGGCCAAGGCCAAGAGACCAACCCCCGACAGGATTCTCGATGCCGCCGAGCAGCTGTTCGCGCGGCGCGGCTTCCACGGCGTTTCCGTGCGCGACATCACGAGCGAGGCGGGCGTGGACGTCGCGCTCGTCAACTATCACTTCGGCTCGAAGATGGATCTCTACACCGAGGTGCTCGCGCGGCGCTCGCAGCTCCTGAACCAGCAGCGGATCGACCTGCTCGAAACCGCGCGGCAGGCGGCGCGGCCGGGCCCACCGCCGATCGAGGCCGTGATCAATGCGTTCACGTACCCCCTGCTCGATCGGTCCACACGCGGCGGCGCAGGCTGGAAGAGCTACTTCGCGATCATCGCGCAGCTGAACAATTCGCACGAATTCGGCGGCGCGCTCATGACGCCGAACTTCGATCCGGTCGTGCAGATCTTCATAGGCGCGCTCCGGGAATCGCTGCCGGGGGCGAACGATCGCGACGTCTACTGGGCGTACAACTTTCTTTCCGGTGCGCTCACGCTCACCTTCGCCGAGACCGGCCGCATCGACAATCTGTCGCACGGGCTGTGCCGCTCCAGCGACCTCGACAGCGCTCACGAACGGCTCGTGCCCTACGTCGCAGCGGGATTTCGTGCGCTTTGCGAGGGCGCGCAGCTGCCTGCGCCACCGCCGCGGCGGAGCGCTCGCGTCCGCGCAAGAAGGTCAAGGGCGCGCGCCGATGGCCGCTCGCGCTAGGAGCCAGCCTGATAAAGAGGATCGTCTCGCCGCGCTGCGCGCTGCACTCGCGAGCGGCACGCTGCGCTCCGCGCATCGCATGGTGAACGCTCTGCACCCTGCGGAGATCGCGCTCCTCCTCGAATCCCTGCCGCGGACGCAGCGCGAGATCGTCTGGGAGTTCGTCGATCCCGAGCTCGAAGGCGAAGTCCTGCTCGAGCTGTCCGAGCAGGTGCGCTCGGGTCTCATCGAAGGCATGGACGCCGAGGAATTGGTCGCGGCAGCCGAAGGCCTCGAGGTCGACGATCTCGCGGATCTCGTCGCGGATCTTCCCGAGGCCGTCACGCGGCAGGTGCTGAGGTCGCTCGACCAGCAGGACCGCGACCGGCTCAACGCGGTGCTCGGCTACCCCGAAGACAGTGCCGGCGGCCTCATGAATACCGACGCGGTGAGCGTGCGGCCGGACGTCTCACTCGAGGTCGTGCTGCGCTACCTTCGCGCCCGCGGCGATCTGCCGGAGCGCACCGACAGCCTGTTCGTCGTCGATCGCCACGATAAGTATCTCGGCGCGATCACGCTCACGCGCCTGCTGACGGAGGATCCGGAACGCACGGTGAGCGAGTGCCTCGAGACGGAGGCGCCGCGCATCGATCCGCTGACGCCGGCGCACGAGGTGGCGCAGCTCTTCCAGGATCGCGACCTCGTGTCGGCCGCAGTCGTCGACACCGACGGCCGCCTGGTCGGTCGGATCACGATCGACGACGTGGTCGACGTCATCCGCGAAGAGGCCGAGCATTCGGTGCTGTCGATGGCCGGCCTGCCCGACGAGGACGATGTCTTCGCCGGCATCGTCATCTCGGCCCGCCGCCGGCTCCTGTGGCTCGGCATCAATCTCGCTACCGCGTTTCTCGCGGGCTTCGTCGTGCAGCGCTTCGAGAGCACGATCGAGAAGGTCGCGGCACTCGCCGCGCTCATGCCGATCGTCGCGAGCATGGGCGGCATCGCGGGCACGCAGACCGTGACGCTCATCGTGCGGGGACTGGCGCTCGGCCAGATTCAGTGGGCGAACGCGCGCTGGCTGCTGTTCAAGGAAGTCGCAGTCGGCGGCCTAAACGGCCTCATCTGGGCAGTCGTCGTGGGCGCCGTTACCGTGGTCTGGCTCGGCACGTGGAAGATCGCCCTCATTATCGCGGCCGCGATGCTCATCAATCTGCTCGCCGCCGCGGGCGTCGGCGTACTCGTGCCGCTCGCGCTGCGGCGGATGCGGATCGATCCGGCGCTTTCCGCAGGTGTCATCCTGACGACGTTCACCGACGTGATTGGCTTCGCTACCTTGCTCGGCCTCGGCGCCCTTTTCCTGACATAGAGACTCTTGCCGCGATCTACGGCGTGCCGACCAAGCGCCCCAATGAGCAGGTCAAGCGCAACCGGGAGCGGTTTACGGAAGATTTCTTGTTCCGACTCACCGCCGGGGAGGCTGACGCTTCAAGGTCGCAAACTGCGACCTTGAAGAGCGGCCGCGGCCAAAACATCAAGTACCGCCCCTTTGCCTTCACCGAGCATGGTGCCAATCGCCGGATCGTAATCTCTGGGATCCGAATCCTACGCATCGTCGCACCGGAAACCCGCGGCGATTACCAGACGTGTGAACGCAACTGCTCCACTCGCGTCCACACGTCGTCGCGAATGTCATTCTTCCACACTCCACCAAGTAGCGCCGCGAAGGATGGGTCAAGCCTAGCCTGCTGCTCGATCCTTTCTATTATTTGCGGTCCATGATTAACAAGTAGATCTTCCAGCGGGCCAGCCGCGAGATTTCCAAAAACACGAGCGTCCGGTTTCGCCGCAACGATGGCAAGAATCGCGTTCCAAGCTTCTTCAATGTTCTCTCGGCAAAGATCCCAGAACGCGCCCTGCGCCCAAGAAAGGCGCTCATGTTCCGGCGAGCCTTTCTTCGCGTGGACCATCGCGATCCAGGCCTCAATCATTTCTGCGGTGCTAGTCACCGATCGCCGACTGTATACAAAGTACGGCTGGCCCAAGTCCAGGCTTGTGGATCGTAGCCAAGGCAGCCTTTGATGTTCGCCTCGTCAAGTAGTCGTCTCAGATGTAGTTGCCGGCCATCCATCTGCTCACGATGAGTCTTCCTGGAGAACGGTCCGGCCTCCGGGAGACCGCGACTATCGTGCATGTATTCATAGTAGCGCCGCTTCAAGTCTTTCACCGCCGCGTCGATTGCCGCATAGAGTCTTGCACAGTCTTCGGGTGGACAGTTCCCGAAAGGATCTTGCGTCGAGGGACTCGGGCGGGGGGCACTCGGTCCGGTAATTGTGGCCGCAGCAACTGCCGCTGCGACTGCTCTTACTGCCGAGGCGACAACGCCCAATCCAACTGCTGGCACGAACTCTCCCGTGGGATCGGAGTGCGCAATCGGATTTGCCCATGCGTAGCCGTAAGTATCGACACCTCCAAGAAGGCCGATCGGATCACTATGCACATATCGCCCAACCGCTGAGTCGTAGTCTCTGAAGTAGTTGTAGTAGGCTCGAGCACCGTGTCGTGCATCTCTGTGGATGCATCGTAGCTCTATCCTTCAGGCGCGCGCTCGGAGGAAGCGGGTGATTCAGAACGCTTAAGCCGCTGCTACGCCTGCGCATTGCCCTCATTCGCGGCAATTCGATACCAGGCCAGAGCCTCAGCGGCATCCTTTTCAACTTCCTGGCCCCTCTCGAAGCTCTCAGCGATCCAGACGTACATTTCTGGAGCCTTGCTGCCAAGTGCCGATTGCAGCAGGCCGTGGGCCCGCTCCCTATTCCTTGCTATCCCTTGGCCGAAGGCATATGCGATTCCGACATTCAGTTGTGCTGTCTCGTTACCCTGATCGGCGTAGGGAGACAGCATCTGCGCTGCGCTCTCGTAGTTCCCCTTCTTGAATTCAACCACTCCGTTCTCGACCGCCTTTGCTTCGCTGTCGATTCGAGCGAGAACGAAGTACGCAATCGCTCCAACGACGACCAGGGCCGCAATCAGCAGAATTCCCGTTCGATTTCTTGTCATGGCTGCTCCTTCGTCGATTTCGGGATATTGGGGATAACGGTCAGAGTGTTGTTTGGTGCGTCTGCGGCGAACATGACACTAAGACGGCTATACGCACGGCCGTCGGATCGTTCATGTCAAACGTGATACATCCCTGTGAACGAACTCCTACGTGAAGATTGAAGCCGCATCGTTTGAGCCCGATTCGACAGAGCACTCCATCCACGTTCGGCCGCCAACTCGTTGATTGCAGCGCCCACCAGCCCTCACGACCAGGTAACGTGTTCGCAGTGACTCTGTAGGTGTCGCTCGTTACCGGCCCGACATTCTTTACGTTTTCGCATTCGGCCTTGTTAGTGCATGGGCCCAGCCCTGAGTGAATACCCTGATTAGTGATGACGGCCGATTGGCCGTCGTTAGAAACACAAATAATCGAGTGTTGGGCGATCGAGTAAGCGCAGCGTGCCAGGCCCCAGTCGTCTCTGTACGTGAGCGGGTTGCCCCCCACGTAGGCGTAGGTGTTCAGGCCGCCGTAAAGCCCGATCGGATCGGACTGCACGTACCGACCGATCGCGGCGTCGTAGTCCCTGAAGTAGTTGTAGTTATATTGCCCTTAAGAGGTTTGCGCGGCGCTGGTACAGAGGTGGCTCCGGTTTTTCGGACACGGGTATAAGTGGATTTCTGCCCGGGCATGACCGGAGGGAAGTCCATGAGAAGGCCGAGACGTAATCATTCGGCGAAGTTCAAGGCGCAAGTAGCCCT
>JBQTHP010000253.1:0-8540 GCA_052389755.1 Gammaproteobacteria bacterium | reverse complement strand
GAAATCCGCGAAGTCGCCGATCTCATCGCTGAGGGGCTCGACGCCACCGGGTCGGACGCGGCGATCGCGCGCGTACGGCCCCGAGCGATCGCGCTCTGCCGCAGGTTCCCGGTCTACGGCCCGTAGCGGGCCGTAGACCGGGAACCGGCTTCCGACTTCCGGCTTCCGCCGACCGGCCGGATAAAGAGCGCGATTCCAAACGCTGGCGGTGACCCTCTGGCCGGAAGGCAGAAGGCGGAAGGCGGAAGGCGGAAGCCTTATCCTTCCCCCATGCACTGCCCCTTCTGCGGCCACGAGGAGACCAAGGTCATCGATTCGCGGCTTGCCAGCGAAGGCCGGCAGATTCGCCGTCGGCGGGAGTGCCTCGCGTGCAGCGAACGCTTCACGACCTTCGAGACAGCCGAGCTCGTCATGCCACTCGTCGTCAAGAGCGACCGCAGCCGCGAACCGTTCGACGAGGCGAAGCTGCGCGGCGGCATCGTCAAGGCGCTCGAGAAGCGTCCGGTCGCTCGGGAAGCGGTCGAAGCGGCAGTGAGCCGCATCTGCCATCGACTACGAGGACTTGGCGAGCGGGAAGTCGCGTCGCGGGCGATCGGCGAGCTCGTGATGGAGGAACTGCGCCATCTCGATGAGGTGGCGTACGTGCGCTTCGCCTCCGTGTACCGCAGCTTCCAGGACGTCGAAGCGTTTCGCGACGAGATCGAGCGGCTGCGCCACCATCGCCGCCGCCGCGAGGCGAACCGCGACCAGCTGCCGCTACTGCCCGGCGAAACGGCGAACGCCAAGAAGGAAGAATGAACAATCCGTCGCCCGCCGCCCGCGACACTGCGCGCTTCAGCGAATTCGATCGTCTCGCGATGGCGCGCGCCCTCGCGCTCGCCGCGCGCGGCCTCGAGACGACGCATCCCAACCCGCGCGTCGGATGCGTGGTCGCGCGCGAGCACCGCATCCTGGCCGAGGGCTGGCATGCCTTTGCCGGCGAGCCTCATGCCGAAGTGTTGGCGTTGCGCGCGGCGGGCGACGGCGCGCGCGGCGCAACGGCATATGTGACCCTCGAGCCCTGCAGCCACCATGGGCGCACGCCGCCGTGCGTCGATGCGCTCGTCGCGGCACGCGTCTCGCGAGTGGTGTTCGCGATGCACGATCCCCACCCGCGCGTCGACGGCAAAGGCGCGGCCGCGCTGCGCAGCGCAGGCATGAGCGTCGACTCGGGTCTGATGGAGGCGGATGCGCTCGAGCTGAACGCGGGGTTCGTCATTCGTATCCGGCACGGCCGACCGTGGGTGCGCTTGAAGCTCGGCGCGAGCCTCGATGGACGCACGGCGCTTGCGAACGGCGAGAGCCGCTGGATCACCGGAGAGGCGGCGCGGAACGACGTGCAACGCTGGCGGGCACGCAGCTCGGCGGTGCTCACCGGCATCGGCACGGCGCTCGCCGATGATCCACGGCTGGATGTTCGTGTTCCGGCCGACGTACGGCGCCAGCCGCTGCGCGTCGTGCTCGATTCACAGCTTCGCCTGCCACCGGATGCGCGCGTGCTCGAGCCGCCCGGTGAGGCGCTCGTCCTGACCTCGAGCGACGATGAGGCTCGTCGCAACGCGCTCGTCGCGCGTGGTGCGCGTCTCGAGCGCATTGCAGTCGACCGCCTCGATCTGAACGAGGTCGTGCGCGTGCTCGCGCGGCTCGAAGTGAACGAGCTCCTCGTCGAAGCGGGGCCGACGCTCACCGGCGCATTCATCGCCGCGGATCTCGTCGATGAGCTGATCGTGTATCTGGCACCGACCTTCCTTGGTCCGCAGGCACGGCCGCTCGCGCTGCTGCCGGAGCTAGTGCGCCTCCAGGACCGACGCCGATTCGAGATCGTCGAGACCGAGCTGATCGGCGCGGACCTTCGGTTGCGCCTCCGGCCTTGCGCTGCCGACGGACGGACGTAGGCGCATGTTCACCGGCATCATTCAGGATGTAGGCGAGGTGCGGGCAGTCGAGCGGCGCGGCGGTGACGTGCGACTCGTGATCGGTGCGCGGCGGCTCGACTTGCAATCGCTCGGGGCCGGCGACAGTGTGTGCGTGCAGGGCGTATGCCTCACCGTCGCCGAACGGACGGCGGGCGCGTTCGTCGCCGACGTGTCGCGCGAGACCCTCACGCTGACGACGCTCGGCAACCTCGCGCCGGGCGCTGCGCTCAACCTCGAGCCCGCGCTGCGCGCGGGCGATGCATTGGGTGGGCATCTCGTGTCGGGGCACGTCGATGGCATCGGGCGAGTGCTCGAGTTGCGTGACGACGCGCGCTCGACACGAGTCGTCATCGAAGCGCCGGGTGAGCTGGCGCGCTACATCGCGCGCAAGGGCTCGGTGGCTCTCGACGGAGTTAGCCTGACCGTGAACGAGGTTGCCGGGGCGCGGTTCGGCGTGAATCTCATCCCGCACACGCAAACCTTGACGACGCTCGGGCGGCTCGCGGAAGGCGACCGGATGAATCTGGAGATCGATCAGGTAGCACGCTATGTCGAACGTCTACTCTCTGCCGCCGCGTCCGGCTGACGAGCCGCGCGATCCGGCCGCGAACACGCTCAGCTCCGTCGAGGAGATCCTCGAGGATCTGCGCGCGGGCCGCATGGTCATCATGCTCGACGATGAGGATCGCGAGAACGAGGGCGATCTCATCATGGCGGCCGAGCACGTCACCACCGAAGCCGCCGCGTTCATGATCCGCCATACGAGCGGCATCATCTGCGTGCCCATGGCTGCCGAGAGACTGGCGCAGCTCGATCTTCCGCAGATGGTGCCGGCGAACGACGAGGCTTACCGGACCGCATTCACCGTGTCTGTGGACTGTCGTTACGGCACGACGACGGGCGTGTCTTCGAGCGATCGCGCGGCGACGATCCGCGCGCTGGCCGATCCGAACGCGAAGCCTCAGGACTTCGCTCGGCCCGGACACATCTTTCCATTGCGTCCGCGCAAGGGCGGAGTGCTGGTACGCGCCGGCCATACTGAGGCTGCGGTCGATCTCTGCACGCTCGCCGGTCTGCGCCCGGCCGGCGTGCTGTGCGAGCTGATGAACGACGACGGCACCATGGCCCGGCGTCGCGAGGTCGAGGAGTTCGCGCGCCGGCACCGGCTGCGCATCGGCACCATCGCGGATCTCATCCGCTATCGGCTGCGGAACGAACGGTCCGTCGCGCGCGTTCGCGAGCAGTCCGTGCAGACGGAGTTCGGCGAGTTCCGCCTGTGCGCGTACCAGGATCACGTGCACGGCGACGTACACCTCGCGCTCGTGCGCGGGCGGCTCGACGGACCCGAGGCCCCGCTCGTGCGCGTGCACGTCGTCGATACGCTGCGCGACCTTCTCGGCATCCGCTACGGCTCGCGCGCCTGGACGCTGCGCGCCGCGCTCGCTCGCATCGCCGAAGCCGGCAGCGGCGTCGCCGTGATCCTCGCCGAACACCCCTCACCCTTACCCTCTCCCCCGCTTGCGGGGGAGAGTGTGCCGGAGGCGGGTGAGGGGGGTGCCGTGCTGCGCACGTACGGCATCGGCGCCCAGATCCTGAAGGACCTCGGCGTGCGCCGCATGCGCGTGCTGTCGGCGCCGAAGCAGATCCACGGTATCTCTGCGTTCGATCTCGAGATCGAGGCGTACGTGGGCGAGGACCCTTGAGCAAGGCGAGCCCGGGCGAGAGGCGAGGCGATGCACGCGAGCGCCGCATCGCGATCGTCGCGTCGCGCTTCAACGATTCGATCGTCGCGAAGCTGCTCGAGGCGGCGGTGGAGACATGGCGCGAGCACGGCGGCGACGATTCGCGCCTCGCCATCGCGCGCGTGCCCGGGGCGTTCGAGCTGCCGATCGCGGCGCGCCGGTTCGCGCTCTCCAAACGCTACGATGGCGTGGTCGCGCTCGGCTGCGTCATCCGCGGCGACACGGCGCATTTCGACTACGTCGCCGGCGAGTGCGCGCGCGGGCTGCAGCTCGCGGCGCTCGAGACCGGCGTGCCTATCGCGTTCGGCGTGCTCACGGTCGATACCGTCGAGCAGGCGCTCGAACGAGCGGGACCGACGAGCGGCAACAAGGGCGCCGAGGCGATGCTGACCGCGCTCGACATGGCCGAGCTCTTCACGCAGATCTGACGCGGTCATGTCTCGCAACGGCTCCTTCAATCAGCTCTCGGCCGCTCGCTCGCTCGCTCGCAAGCTCGCGATGCAGGCGCTGTACCGGTGGCAGCTCAACGAGTCGCCCTGGCAGGAGGTGGTGCAGGAGTTCAGCGGCGAGGAGGAGATGGCGCGGGCCGATGCGGAGTACTTCCGGGAGCTCATCGCCGGAATCTGCGGCGATCGTCCCGAACTCGACGCGCAGCTCGCGTCATGGATGGATCGGCAACCGGAGCATCTCGATCCCATCGAGCACGCGGTGCTCCTCATCGGCGCCTACGAACTGAAGACACGACCGGAGGTGCCGTATCGTGTCGTGATCAACGAAGGCGTCAATCTCGCTCGCCGCTTCGGCGCGACCGACGGCCACAAGTTCGTGAACGCCGTGCTCGACCGCGCGGCGCGCAGCCTGCGCGCCGACGAACACTGAAGCGGCGGTTTCCCGTGCCGCTCGGCGAGTTCGAGCTGATCGAGCGCTACTTTCGCGGGGCGGGCGCATCCCGGGACGATGTCGTCGCCGGCATCGGGGATGACGCAGCACTGCTCGCGCCGGCGCCCGGCATGCAGCTCGTCGCCGCAATCGACACGCTGGTCGACGGTGTGCATTTCCCCACTGGCTCGCCTGCATCATCGGTCGGGCACCGCGCGCTGGCCGTGAACCTGAGCGATCTCGCCGCGATGGGCGCGAATCCCGCGTGGGCGCTGCTCGCGTTGACGCTGCCCTCCGGGGACGAGGCGTGGCTCGCGGAGTTCGCGCGGGGGTTCGGCGCGCTCGCGCGCACGCACGGTGTTGCGCTCGTCGGTGGCGACACGACCCGCGGCCCGCTGTGCGCGAGCGTACAGGTTCTGGGTCACGTGCCACGCGGCGCCGCGATGCTGCGATCCGGCGGTTCCACAGGCGATGTGCTCTGTGTGACCGGTACGCCAGGCGATGCAGCCGGCGGCCTCGCTCTGGAGCAGGCGCGCGCCGCCAGCTCTTCGGACGACGATGCGCGATATCTGCGGGAGCGCTTCCTGTATCCGCAGCCGCGCTGCGCGATCGGCGTTCGCCTGAGAGAATTTGCGAGCGCTTGCATCGATGTTTCGGATGGCCTCGCGGCAGACGCGGGCAAGCTCGCTAGGGCATCCGGCTGCGGAGTAAAGATCGAGATCGAAGAGCTGCCGCTCTCCACGCACCTCACGCGCGCATTCGGCGTCTCGCGCGCACGCGACCTCGCACTGTCCGGCGGCGATGACTACGAGCTTCTTTTTACAATGCGCGTCGACCGAATCGCGGCGCTCGCGCGGGAGCTGCCGCCCGAGGAGTCGGGTTGGCGACGCATCGGCGAACTGTGCGAAAAGCCGGGCGTATACCTCGCGCAGAGCGGAGCTGTGACGCAGTTCTCGCCGAGCGGGTATGACCATTTCGCCGGCGGGTGAGGCGCCCATCACACTCACGTTGCAGCGACAAAAGTATTCTGGCGCGCGGGTTTTTTCTGCACTCATCGCGTATGTCAGCCACGGCATCCAAGTCGGTCAACGTCCGGAAGAAGATCCCCGACAAGATCGGCAAGTACGCCGTGATCAACGAGGTCGGGCGCGGCAGCACCGGCATCGTCTATCTCTCGCACGACGCGTACTACGGCCGCGACGTCGCGATCAAGCTCTACACCGCGGACACCGCGGGCGACGAGGAGCGCGCGCGGGTGGCGCGCAAGATGTTCCTCTCCGAGGCGCATCTCGTCGGCATGCTCCAGCACCCGAACATCCTTCCCATCTACGACGCGGGCGAGGAAGAGGGGCACTGCTACATCGTCACCGAGCACGTGCACGGCGCGCGCACGCTCGCCGCGTACTGCCGGCCCGACAATCTGCTGCGCATCGACGACTGTGTCGAGATCGTCTACAAGTGCGCGAAGGCGCTGCACTACGCGCACTCGCGCGGCGTGATCCATCGCGACATCAAGCCGTCGAACATCATGCTCACGCAGGACAGCGACGTGCGCATCATCGACTTCGGCATCGCGCTGGTCGCCGACTCGGACGTCTCGCGCATCGAGGGAATCGCCGGCAGCCCGAGCTACATGTCGCCGGAGCAGGTGCAGAGCCTCGATCTCACGAACCGCTCCGACCTGTATTCGCTCGGCGCCGTGATGTACGAGCTTCTGACCGGCGCCCGGCCGTTCCGCGCGGGCAACCTGCAGAAGCTGTTGCATCAGATCGTGTACGCGACGCCGCCGCCGATCCACACGATGCGGCCCGACACGCCGGAGGACCTGGAGGCCGTCGTCGCGACGGCGCTGCAGAAGGATCCGGAGAAGCGCTACAAGAGCGGTCTCGACTTCGCCGCGGAGCTCACGCGCGTCCACCAGAAGCTGCGCGAGCGCAACTCACGCATCGACCGGCAGGAGCAGTTCGGCGTGCTCCGCCGCCTGAAGTTCTTCCACGACTTCTCGCACGCGGAGATCTGGGAAGTGCTGCGCGCGAGCAGCTGGCAGGACTACGCCGACCGCGAGGAGATCGTCAAGGAAGGCGAGATGGACGACCGCTTCTACATCATCGTTTCCGGCAACTGCGCCGTGGAACGGCATGGCGGCCGTGTCGGCGTGCTCGACACGGGGGAGTGCTTCGGTGAGGCGAGCTACGTGCCCGGCGCGAAGCGTACCGCGACGATCCGCGCAGCAGGCTCGGTGACGCTGCTGAAGGTGAGCTCCACGCTGCTCGAGCAGGTCTCGGCATCCTGTCAGCTGCGGTTCAACCGCGTCTTCCTGCGCAATCTCATCAGCCGGCTGCAGAGCGCCGAAGCTCGCCCGGGCTGAGCTAAAAGATCAGAGAAGGGCGAAGACGCGCACGCCGGTCGCGTGCACGTCCACGCTCGACTCCGCGCTCCCGTCTAGCGCGAGAGGTGATGAGGCTCGGCCGCTGAGGCGAGAGCTAATGGACTACGAGCGCCCGGCCGCCCGAGGGGATATCCCGTACGCGCTCTTCCGTACGGGATACACCGGACCACGATCGCGCAGGGGTGCGCCGGGAGACCGGCAAGGAGTAGGTGGTGCAAGTCCACTGCAGTGAAGGAGTAGCGATCCGCACTGGCCTCGAGCCGTGCGCAGGCGTCCGTGAGGATGTCGGCGAAGCGTCGGCAGAGGAGTGTGCAGGCCAGCCATTGAGCCGCGAAAGCGATGAGATCTGGAGTGCTGACGCCGTCCCTGTGGCGGAAGGCAAGACCGCCGTGCGCGTTATCGCAAGCGTGCGGTGGACTCCACGTGGTCGCAGACCCTGGCATGCACAGAAGCTCTTTGTCCCGGGAACCGGGAGGTCTCTTGCCCGACCACTCGCGCGATGGGGTGGTCCGCATCGGGAAGGCGAGAGCCGGAGCCGATGATGCACGGGCAGGAGAAGTCAGACCTCTCCACAGTAGCGGGGAAGCCGGCGAACAACTCTGAGGGATCGGAGGCGGAGTCGGTGGAGCGAAGGGAGAGGACCGAGGGGAACGCGCGCAAGCACGGCACGCGCCGGACACTGAGCCGGATCAGCGTGTCTTCCGCACTTGAGCGTGTACGAGAGCGAGCAAGGCAAGAGAAGAAGGAACGGTTCACCGCTCTGCTTCACCACGTGGATGTGGCATTGCTGCGGGCAGCCTTCTCCCGGCTCAAGCGGGATGCGGCGCCTGGAGTGGATGGACTGACGTGGCGGCAGTATGAGCAGAACCTCGAAGGCAAGCTCCTTGACCTGCATGCGCGCCTTCACCGCGGTGCCTATCGGGCATTGCCCTCGCGGCGCCGGTTCATCCCGAAAGAGGATGGGCGGCAGCGGCCACTGGGGATTGCGGCGTTGGAGGACAAGATCGTCCAGCGGGCGATGGTGGAAGTGCTCAATGCGATCTACGAGGAGGATTTTGTGGGGTTCTCGTATGGGTTTCGCCCCGGACGCAGCCAGCACGATGCGCTGGATGCGCTCGCCGTGGGGATCACCCGCACGAAGGTGAGCTGGATTGTGGACGTCGATCTGCGGTCCTTTTTCGACACGGTCAGCCATGAGTGGTTGATCCGTTTCGTTGAGCATCGGATCGGCGACCGGCGCGTGCTGCGCCTGATTCGCAAATGGCTGAAGGCCGGGGTGCTTGAGGATGGACAGTGGCGCTCGAGCGAGAGCGGAACCCCTCAAGGGGCGGTGCTCTCCCCGTTACTGGCCAACATCTACCTGCACTACGTCTTTGACCTATGGGCCAAGCGGTGGCGAGGCCACCACGCCCACGGCAACGTCATTCTGGTGCGCTATGCCGACGATAGTGCGCCACGACGGCGCAGAGAGGAGTTCGTGATGAACTTCTGAAGCAGCCTTGCTGCACGAGAGATGGGGGACGGCCCCTCGGACTCGGATTGCAGGATCAGAGTCCAAACCACCGGAAGCTGCTC
>JBQTHP010000252.1:0-18097 GCA_052389755.1 Gammaproteobacteria bacterium | reverse complement strand
GGCGTTTTCATTCGCTCCACGATATTCGCTCGGTGAAAACGCCATCGAGCACTCCGGACCGACCAACGCTCGCTTCGCCCACGTGGCCGGTAAGCTCGATCTGATGCTTCGCAGGCTCGACGCACGCTTGTGACCGCTGGCCAGGCTAGCGAACGCTCGCCCCGGCGGTGAGCGCCGCGGCGACGCGCCGGGCCTTGGCCCGCGCCTCATCGATCGTGCTGCCGCGTGCGAGCGCAACGCCCATGCGGCGTTTGCCGCGCACCTCGGGTTTGCCGAAAAGGCGCAACGCAGTGTCCGGCTCCGCGAGCGCCTGCTCGAGGCCGGCGAAGCTGGTATCGGTGCCGTTTCCCTCGATGAGAACGGCACTCGATGCCGACGGGCCGTGCAGGGCAATGTTCGGAATCGGCAGACCCAGAATCGCACGCACGTGCAGCGCGAACTGCGACAGGTCCTGGGAAATGAGCGTCACCATGCCGGTATCGTGCGGCCGCGGCGAGATTTCGCTGAACCACACCTCGTCGTCTTTCACGAAGAGCTCGACGCCGAAAATACCGCGGCCGCCGAGATTGTCGGTCACCGTTCGTGCGATGCGCCGCGCTTCGGCGAGCGCGCGGGGACTCATGGGCTGCGGTTGCCAGGACTCGCGATAGTCGCCGTCGATCTGCAGGTGCCCGACGGCCTCGCAGAAGCTCGTGCCCTCGCGATGGCGCACCGTAAGGAGCGTGATCTCGTAGTCGAACGCGACGAAACCTTCGACGATCACCCGCCCGGCCCCGGCGCGACCGCCCTTCTGCGCGTGGTGCCACGCGCGCTCGACGTCGTCCGGAGCGCGCACGACGCTCTGTCCCTTGCCGGAGCTCGACATCACGGGCTTCACCACGCACGGAAGTCCGAGCGCGCCCACCGCGTCGCGATACTCGCGCTCGGTTCCCGCGAATCGGTACGGGGACGTGGCGACGCGGAGCTCTTCCGCCGCAAGCCTCCGGATTCCTTCGCGGTCCATCGTGAGACGCGCCGCCCGTGCGGTGGGGATGACGGTAAGCCCTTCGCGCTCGAGCTCGACGAGTGTCGCCGTCGCGATCGCCTCGATCTCGGGCACGACGAAGGTCGGACGCTCGCCTTCGATCACGGCGCGCAGCGCCGTGCCGTCGAGCATGTTGATGACATGCGACCGGTGCGCCACCTGCATCGCGGGCGCGTTCGCGTAGCGGTCTACCGCGACGACCTCGACCCCGAGCCGCTGCGCCTCGAGCACGACTTCCTTGCCGAGCTCCCCTGCGCCGAGCAGCAGCAGCCGCGTGGCCGAAGGTGAAAGCGGCGTTCCGATCGTAACCATCTGTTCTGGGCTAAACTTTCGCGGGGAGTCTAACCTGATCGAAACTCCGGCATGCCTGCGACGTATGTGACGGCGCGCCGCAGCGCCGACGGCCTGCATCTCGAGCTTGCCGGCGACTGGCGGCTCGCCGATCTGCCGTCGATCGACGCAGCGCTCGGAGCCGTCGATCTCGACGGCTCGCGCAAGGTCTTCATCTCGACCACCGGCCTGCAATCGCTGGATCTTTCGGCCGCGTCGCGCCTCCGGGCGTTCATCGAACGCGTGCGCGCGTCGGGCGCAGAGGCGAGCTTCCGCGAGGGCGAGCCGCATCAGCTGCGCCTGCTCGAGAACACGCTCGAGGGTGACGTCCCGCTCGCGCACGTGCCGAGCCTCGAGCCCGAGGCGGACGAACCCGTCGCCGCGCTCGGTCGCCACATCGTGAGTCGGTGGCACGACGTGCTGGCCGGGCTCGACTTCCTTGGCCGCGTCGCGACCCTCGCCGCGCGCGCCGGACGCAGCCTCCGCCGCCTGCGGCCGATCTCCGTGATGCGCCACATCTACGACACCGGCATCACCGCAATTCCGATCGTCGCGCTCATCGCGTTCCTGATCAGCGTCATCATCGCGTACATGAGCGCGCAGCAGCTCGAACGTTTCGGCGCCGAGCTGTTCGTCGTCGATCTCGTGACGATCGGCGTGTTGCGCGAGCTCGGCGTGCTGCTCACCGCGATCATCGTCGCCGGTCGTTCCGGCAGCGCGTTTGCGGCCGAGATCGGCGCGATGCGCCTGAACGAGGAGGTCGATGCACTGCACGCAGCCGGTGTCGAGCCGGTGGAGGTGCTCGTGCTGCCGCGCATTCTCGGTCTCGTCGTCGCGCTGCCGCTGCTCACGGTCGTGGCCGATGCGATCGGCCTGCTGGGCGGCGCGATCCTCTGTCACCTCCTGCTCGACATGCCGATCACCCAGTATTTCGATCGTGTCAACGACGCCATCTCCCCGACCACGTTCTGGGCCGGAATCGTGAAAGCGCCGGTATTCGCGCTGCTGATCGCCATGGCCGGCACCTACCGCGGCATGCAGGTGCGCAGCTCCTCGCGCGAGCTCGGCCGGCTGACGACCGTGGCGGTGGTGCAGGCGATCTTTCTCGTCATTCTCGCGGATGCGCTGTTCGCCGTGCTGTTCATGGAGCTCGACTTCTGATGGGCCGGGAATCCGTAGCCGTCGTCGAAGCGCGCGGCATCGTCAATCGCTTCGGAGCGCAGGTCGTGCACGACGGCCTCGACATGGACGTGTACGAAGGCGAAGTCTTCGGCATCGTCGGCGGCTCGGGCTCGGGGAAATCGGTGCTGCTGCGGACCATTCTCGGACTGCACAGGCCCCAGGCCGGGCTCGTGCGGATACTCGGCCGCGACATCACGCGCGTGAGCGGCTCCGAGCTGCGCGTGATCAAGGCGGGCTACGGGGTCACGTTCCAGCAGGGCGCGCTCTTCTCGTCGCTCACGGTGCTGCAGAACGTGCAGCTGCCGATGATCGAACACCTGCGCATCCCCGAGGACATGCTCGATGAGCTTGCGATGCTGAAACTGAGGCTCGTCGGCCTGTCTGCCGATGCCGCCCGGAAGCTGCCTGCGCAGCTCTCCGGCGGCATGGTCAAGCGCGCCGCGCTCGCCCGCGCGCTCGCGCTCGACCCGCGACTCCTCCTTCTCGATGAGCCGACGTCGGGACTCGATCCCATCAGCGCGGCCGCTTTCGACGAGCTGCTCATGTACCTGCGGGAACAGCTGCACCTCACGGTCGTCATGATCACGCACGATCTGGACACGATCTTCCGCACCTGCAATCGTGTCGGTGTGATCGTAGATCGACGCATGGCATCCGACACGCTCGAGCGCATCGTCGAGCATCCGCATCCGTGGATCCAGGCGTATTTCCGCGGCGAGCGCGCAGCCTTGCGCGCGCACGCCGGAGGCCCGTGATGGAGCGTGAGGCGAACTATGCGGCGGTCGGCGCGTTCGTGCTGCTGGTGATCGTGATGGGCGGGCTCTTCGTCTACTGGTACTCCGATGCGCGCGACAGCCGCGACTACCAGCGCTACGAGATCTACTTCGAAGGCAGCGTGAGTGGCCTCGAGCGCAGCGCTCCCGTCCGCTATCTCGGCGTGGACGTCGGTCGCGTTTACGCGCTGCGCATCGACCGCCGTTCGGCGAGCCGCGTGCAGGTGATCGCCGACATCGATGCGGACACGCCGATCTCCGATCAGACGGTCGCGGAGCTGTCGCTGCAGGGCGTGACGGGCCTGCTGTACGTCGATCTGCTCGCCCATCGCGGCACGAAATCGCTCGGCTCTCGCGTGCCGAGCGAGCGCTATCCCGTCATCCCGTCCGTGCGCTCGAACTTCGATCTTTTCATCTCGAGTCTTCCCGACGTGCTTGCCCAGGCCGGCGAGGTCGCCGCGCGCGCCTCGCGAATGCTGAGCGACGCGAACATCGAGTCCGTTGCGAAGACGCTGCAGAGCATCGATGTTGCCGCGGCGCGCCTGCCCGCGACCATGCGCGAGGCGGAAGCCGCGGCCGCCGATCTCAGGCGGATGGCGGATGACGTCGCGGCCGTCGCACGCAGTATCCGCACGTTCTCGGACGAGGGCGGGCCGGAGCTGCGCGAGGCCGTCGAGCACGCGCGATCGACGACCGAGAATCTCGCGAGCGCGACCGCGCGCCTCGACCGGATGCTCGCGGACAACGCCGACGATCTGCGCGGTTTCACCCGCGACGGCCTGCCGGAGGTCGAGCGGCTGCTGCGCGACAGCCGGGCCGCCGCGCAAGAGCTGCGGGACCTCGCTCGCAGCCTGCGCGAGGATCCGTCGCAACTGCTCTATCGGCCTCCCGAACGCGGTGTGGAGATACCACGATGAGCGGACCGAAAAGCGTGCTCGTAGCCTTCGGCGCGATCGGGTGCGTCGTCGGATGTTCGGGCGGATTCCGCAGTGGCACGCCTCCGCCGCAGACGTACGTTCTGCGCGCATCCCTCGAGCGTGCAGAGGCGTTGCCGGACGCCCCGAGCCTGCAGGTCACGCGCCCGCTGCCGAGTCCGGGCTTCGAGACCGATCGCATCGTGCTCGTGCGTTCGGATCGGCGACTCGATCATTTCAGCGGGATCCGCTGGGCTGCCGAACTGCCTGAGGTCGTCGAGGCGCTCGCGGTGCAGAGCCTCCGCAGCGCCGCGGCATTTTCGGCCGTGCACGATTCCGGCGCCGCGTTTTCGCCCGACTACCTGCTGCGGCTCACGATCCGCCGGTTCGAGGCCGATTACACGGGCGGCGGCGGTGCCCCGCGCGTGCACGTCGCATTCGACTGCACGCTCGGCCGTCGCTCCGACCGACAAGTGCTCGCGAGCTTTGCCGCGGAAGGCGTCGCGGACGCGCAGGCCAACCGCGCGAACGCGGTGGTCGGGGCGTTCGAGACCGCCGCGGATGCGGCGGTGGCATCGATGGCAGAGCAGATCCTCGCGGCGCTGAGGGGAAACGGCTCCCGACTTCCGGCCTCCGCCCTCCGGCCGGAACAAGAGCGCTGACCTCGGCGCTGGCAGTGACCCTCTGACCGGAAGGCGGAAGGCGGAAGGCGCTCCTCAGAACGTCCCCATCCCGCTCGCCTCCATGAACCGGTACTGCCAGTAGCGCAGCTGCGACGGGTCCGCGTAGACGTCGAAATCGGCGGTGTACTCGATGCCGAGCGGAGCACGGTTGCTCCACAAGGTCTCGAAGTATTCGAGCACCTGGGAAGCGAGGTCCGTCCCGAGCGCCGCCTCGATCGCGACGCTGGCTTCCAGGTTGTAGTCGCGGATGTTGCGGCGGGTGAGGTTCGCTGAGCCGGCAGTGAGCCACATGCGATCCGTGCCGCGCACCACGAGCAGCTTCGTGTGGAATTGCTCGCCGTGCGTGCGATACCACCGTACCTTGATCGTCCCGCCGCTGCGCGAGACGAGCTCGCTCGCCGCCTGACGGTTCGGTATTCCCGACTTCGTACGTCCGAACGCGTCCTTGTTGGGATCGAGAACGAGGCGCACGGTGACACCGCGCGCGCTCGCGGCGAGCAGCGCTTCGATGATCCCGCGATCGGACAGATAGAACATCGCCACGTCGACGCCGTCGCCGCGTGCCGCGGCTTCCACCCGCTCGATGATCGCGTCGCGGATCGCGCCTTCGGTGAGCACTCGTGCCGCGACGACGCGGGCGGCGCTCACGCCCGCGACGCTCGGCGGCGGGGGCGCCGCTGCCCGGCCTGCGCGCATCCCCGGTACGGCGATGCTGCCGGCGCGAACGATCGAGCCCGTCCAACCCGAAAATCCGGCGATCGCGAGCTCGCTCGAGACGAGCGGCTCCAGTACCACTCCGGAGAGCCTGATCGCCACGTTCGAGTGCAAGCTGCTCGCGTCGTGCGGATTGGCGGAGCCGACGATGCCGGTGAGTCCGCCGCGCCCGTCGTCTGCGAGCAATACCTTGCGATGATTGGCCTTGAAGTTCGCAAGCCGCGCCCAGGAATGCAGCCCGACTTCAGGCGCGCTCGCATCGAATGGATGGGGGAACCACGCGGGATCGAGCCAGTCGCGCCACCAGTCGAACGCGAGCCGCCAGAGGGCAGAATACGCAGGGTTCGAGTCGCGCAGCCTGTCGAGGTCGGTCGCGACGACCGCGACGCCGGCCGCGCGCAGCTCCGCGAGATCGGGCGACCGTTCGCCTCCATACACCTCGTTGATCGGGTCCGTGATGAAGAGGACCTGCAGGCCCGGTACCGTCTGCTTTCGCGCGATGAGCGCATCGCGCAGCTCGCGCGCCTGCCGCCGCAGGCCGTAGCGCGCGTCGCCCTCGATGCCCCGATGATCATTGAACAGGAAGAAGTCGGCGATGATGAATTCACGCGCGCCGCCGATCGTCGCGAGAATCTCCTCGAAGATCGCCTGGCTCACGACCGGGCGCCCGTAGGCGTCCGCGCTCGTGATGTCGGCGATGAAGCGCACGTCCTGCGGCGCGAGCGCCTGCCACGGCGTTGCGACGCGTAGCCCCGGCGGCAGCGGTTTCAGTGTGTTCCAGGCCGCCGTGAGTGCCCACGCGGCGGCGGCGACCCCGAGCAGGAGGCGCCGAAGGCGCTTGCGGCGGTGCGGATGCGGAAAACTCAGGCGCTTCGGGATGCCAGCTGCGACTCGGGCAGCAGATGCGCGAACGGTGGCGTGCCGCTCGCCTGTCGCGCGAGCAGGACGAGCAGCTCTTCCGCGCTGCACGGCTCTCCAAAGAGCCTTCCCTGCGCGAAATGGCAGTGATGCTCCCGCAGGAATTCGAGGTGACGCACCGATTCGACGCCTTCCGCCACCACCTCCATGCCGAGGCTGCGGCCCATGTCGATGATCGTCCGCACGATCGTCGCGTCGCCTGAATCCTCGGCAACGTCCCTTACGAACGACTGGTCGATCTTCAGCGTCCCGATCGGGAACTGCTGCAACGCGGAGAGCGACGAGTAACCGGTGCCGAAATCGTCGATGGACAGGTGGAGCCCCATCGCGTACAGCTCGTCGAGCAACCGCACGGTGCGTTTCGCGTCGGCCATCAGCGTGGTCTCGGTGATCTCGAGCTCGAAGGAGGTCGGGGAGACGCCGTGCTGCCGGAACACCGACCGGCAGCGCAGGATGAAGCTCGCCTGCCGCAATTGCTTCAGCGAGAGATTGAGCGAGATGCGGCCCGGGTCGGCCACCTGCTGCTGCAGCTGGCGGTAGTCCATGCAGACGCGGTTCAGGACCCATTCGCCGATGTCGAGAATGAGGTTCGTTTCCTCGGCGAGCGGAATGAACTGCGAGGGCGGTATGTCGCCGTGGCCTGGCAGCCGCCAGCGCAGGAGCGCCTCGGCACCGACGATCCGCCCGGTGCGCAGCTCGACTTTCGGCTGATAGCGGATCACGAGCTCGTCGCGCTCCAGCGCGCGGCGCAGCTTGCTCTTCAGCATGAGCCGCTCCACCGCCGCGGCGTTCATCTCGGGCGAATAGAACGCAAAGGTGTTGCCGCCGTTCTGCTTCGAGTAATACATGGCGGCGTCGGCGTTGCGGATGAGATCGATCACGTTCTCCGCATCGCGCGGGCTGAAGGCGATGCCGATGCTCGCGGTCAGGAAGACCTCGTGCTGATTCAGCTGGAACGCCCGGCCCACCTCGGTGAGCAGCGAGCGCGCGAGCTGCGATACGGGACCGCGATTGTCGGCATCGGCCGGCAGCCCGTCGATGAAGAGCGCGAACTCGTCGCCGGCCAGGCGGCCGACCACCGTGTCTTTCGGCAGCGCGCGCGTGAGCCGCTCCGCCAGAATCTCGAGCAGACGATCGCCCGAGCCGTGACCGAACGTGTCGTTAACTTCCTTGAAGCGATCCATGTCGAGGTAGAGCAGGGCCACCGCGTGACCGCTGCGCAGCGAGCGCGCGATCGCCTGCTGCAGCAGGTGGTGGAACTGCATGCGGTTCGGCACTTTCGTCAGCGCGTCGTAGCGCGCGAGATAGCGGATGCGCCGCTCGGCGCGCTTGCGATCGGTGATGTTGCGGGCGACGAAGATGTTGCCCTGGAACTGCGGGTCGTCGTTCGCGATCTGCGAGCCGGTCAGCGACACCGGGATCGTCTGTCCCTGGCGCGTGCGCACGATCGTTTCGCGGGTTTCCTGGGCTGCCTGCAGGAGGTCGAAGCCTTCGCGTTCACGCTCGTCGAGCATGCCGACGATGCTGCGGCCGAGAATCTCTTCCTCGCCGTAGCCGAGCAGCTTGCACGCGGCGGAATTCGCCACTTTGATCACGCCGTCGGGCGAGGTCACGAAGACCGCGTCGGTCATGCTGTTCAGAACGCTCGTCAGGTATTCCTTGTTGATGGTCGTCTGCCGCAGCTTGTAGCGCATGCGCTCGAGCGCATTCTGCAGCTCGCCGAGCGCGTCCCGCCGCGCGACGTCCAGCGGGCGCGTGTAGTCGCCCTGCCCGATGCGCTCGGCGCTGCGGATGAGAGCGACGATCGGGCGCTCGAGCCGCCGACCCGCGCGCCACGCGAACACTGCGCCGGCGATCCCCGCGATCGCCGCGATCAGCGCAGCGATGAGAAGGGCGTTGCGGAAGTCCTCGCGGCTCGTCGCATCGATGCGTCGCAACAGCTCGGTCGCGCCCGCCGGGGCAGTTGCGGTGACCTGCACTTCAGCCTGGCCGACTGTTCGCGGGACGGCTACTCCGGGGACGCTTTCGATGAAGGCTCGGATCGGCTGCATGGCCCGCGCGCGCCCGACGTCGCTCGCGATGGCCGGGCGCGTCCAGCGGTACACCGTGGCGCCGTCCGCATCGCGAATGACGAGACCGGCGATGCTCTCGTCGTCCGCGAAGGGCTGAAGGCGCCACGCGAGCGCAGCCCCATTGCCCGCGTTGACGGCTGGAGCGGCCGCGTCGGCCACGTGCCGAGCCGTGGTCGACGCTCGCGCCTCGAGCTCGAGCAATACTTGCTCGCGAGCGGTCGCGTTCGCCAGCGCCCCGACGCGACGGATGTCGATCCGGTGTTGCCACGCGAGCAGCGCGATGACGACGAGTGTCGCAACCAGAACTGCCCCGAAGGCAGCGCCGGCATATTTGGTTTTCAGACTGATGCCGCTCAACCTGCCGTCCCGCGCGCGAAAGGTCGCGCCGGTGATCCCCGTATTCGTTGCGCGTTCGATCTTACCCCCGGGCCGCGTGCGGGGCTACGGGCGCGAGCGCCGGCACCAGGCTGGCCGGCCGGAGTCGATATTCCTCTAGAATCTGCGGCGTTATGCTGAATTCGCTCGAAGTGACGGGGCGGGCTTCGACCCACGTCGCCGACGTGCCTGAGCTTGGCTGCACGGTCCATCGCGACGTGGTCGGGCCACTGCGCACGCTGCACGCAGCGGCGCGTGCCGACGGTATCGAGCTGGCGATCGTCTCGAGCTTCCGGGGCTTCGATCGGCAGGTGGACATCTGGAACGCGAAGTATCGCGGCGATCGCCCCCTTTACGACCGCGGCGGCTGCCTTCTCGACCGCACCTGTCTCGATGCCGCGGGCCTGGTCGACGCCATCCTCGCGTGGTCGGCGCTGCCCGGTGCGAGCAGGCACCACTGGGGCACGGATTTCGATGTCGTCGACGGTGCGGCGATCGCGGGGGGCTACAAACCGCAGCTTCGGCCGCAGGAATTCGCACCGGGCGGGGTGTTCGCGCGACTCGATGCGTGGCTCGCGGCCAATCTCGCGCGCTTTGGCTTCTTTCGGCCTTATCGGACAGACCGCGGCGGCGTGCAGCCGGAGGCGTGGCACCTGAGTTTTGCGCGGACCGCGTCGATCGCGATCGAGGAGCTGTCGCTCGAGGTGCTCATCGAGGCGGTGTCCGCGAGCAGCATGCACGGTCGGGAGGTGGTCCTCGCGCGCATCCCGGAACTCTACGAGCGGTTCGTGCGGAGGATCGATCCTCCGGATCGAGGCTAACTACTTTCCGGCGCAAAAATGACCTTGCGAAACTTGCACCGGTGCCAGCGAACAGCATGGCAGATGAGCTGCCACTGTGGGAGTGGCAGCGAATGACGTCGCGCAGTCTTGGGGCCTGGGGCCTGGAGCGGCCTCAGGCGTTGGCGGAATCGGCGAGGACGCGTCCGATGTTGATCAGGTTGTCGGCGATGACGCCGAGGCCGACCCAGCGCTTGATGCCGGCGGGTCCTTTGTAGCGACAGCGGTTGAGCCCGTGGCGTCTTTTCAAGAGACTGATACGTCCCTCGCTGCCGGTGCGCCACTTCTGGGCGTTGCGGAACCAGCGCAGCTTCTCGAGCTTCTTGCGTTCCGCGCTCTTGGTTGAGCGGTTGGGAATGGCCACGCGCCTCACTCCGCGGCGCCGTGCGCCCGCTTCATTGCGCTGGGAGAAAAAGGCCGCATCGGCCGTCAGCAGGTGCGGCATCCGGCCCAAGAGCTCTTGATGCGCAGCGAGCGCCGGGAGCAGCAGATCGCAGTCGTTGGGACGCTCGTCGTAGACCGCGTACTGGGTGACGATCTGCCGCTCGGCTTCCTGAATCTTCACCATCTTGCCGAACTCGGTCGGCTTGGCGGCTTTGCCCTTGCGGATCACCTCGGTGTGCGGTTCGAACAAGCTTACGAGCTTGCCGGCCACGCGCGTATTGCCCTTGAAGAGGCGCTCGCGCGCCTGACGCATGACTCGCTGCAGCAGCGGGATCATCCGCTCGAGGTAGGCCTGCGCGGCCTCCAGGCTGGCCTGCTCCACGATGCCAGCGGCGCGCTTGACGCCCGTCGCCACCTCATGGGCGAAGCGCTTGGCTTGCCCGACCACGCGGGCCGTGCTGTGCAGAAGCTTGCGGTAGCACCCCTTCAGGCGCTCCTGTCCCTGCGGGATACGGCTGCGGCTCGCGCGGGCGATCTGCATCACCCGGTAGCGCACGGTGCGGGTGCGGTCGCGCAGCGCCGTCCCTGCGTTGCCTGCGATCTGCGCGATGCGCTTCATCGTGCGGGTCAGCACTCGCACGCCGTCGCCCAACAGGGAGCTGTCGGTCGGATAGTGAATGTCGGTCTCCACGACCGTCGTATCCAGACGCAGCCGCCGTCCCCGAATAATCTGCTTCTCGCGTGCAATGGCCACCATGCGTCGATGGATCTGCTCGATGATCTGCGGACCCAGTGCCAGGGCGAGCTTCCCAAGCGTCTTCGCATCGGGCACCTTCTGCGCACCCACTCGCGTGAACTGCCGATACACCAGGTTCGCGCGCACTTCGCGCTCGAGCACGCAGTAACTCCAGTTGCGGATGTGCTTGAGCAGCAGCAAGCGCAGCACGACCTCGGCCGGTGTCCCGGGCCGCCCGCGCGTACGGCTCTTGGGCCAGCGCGTGGCGAGCGCCTCGTAGACGATCTGAAGCAGCTCGCGGTCGAGCAGCACCTCATCGGCCTGCCGCATCCACGGCTCCCACAGCGACCCGACTTCCTCCTCGATCAGGCCCTCGGCGAAGCTCAGCTGCGGGCGCGATAGCTCGATCACTCAGCGCTTCCGGCCCGAGCGCGCCCGCTTCGCGCGGGTCAGCTGCTTCTCGCGCTCGAGCGTGCGCAACAGCCGCTTGCGGTTGTCCGCCGAGAGCTCGGTACCAACCTCCTGGAAACGCCGCCAGGCGCTCTGCGCGCCCTGGATCGCTGCGCTCTGCTCGGCCGGCACATATACCGAGTGCACCTTGCCCTCAGCGTTGTATCTGAAATACAGGTGCGGGCCGTGACGGCTCGCCGGATCGTGCGCGCATGCGCAGGAGGGATCGCCACACTGGCGACTCGACTCCGACAGTGATCCCTGCACCATCGACTGTGCGGCCTGTTTGAGTTCGTGGAGGAGTTTTTCCTTACTACTCATATATGTCTTAAGGTAGCAAGCCGACAGTCTCTCGTCAAGCGCCTCAGGATCAGGAACTCACGCCGGCCGCAGCTGCTACGCTGCCCGCGCGCTTGTCAGGTACGATCTTGCACGACATGCCCAGCGCTACCCGTGAAATCCCCGGGAGAGACGCGTCATTTTTGCGCCGGAAAGTAACTAAGACGGCTCAGACGACTCAGACGGCGAAGATGCCAGAAGCGTCGAGCGAAGCGTTCTTTGCCGTCTTGGACGTCTGGGTCGTCTTAGACGTCTTGGTCGTCTTGGGCGTCTGAGCCGCTCTTCCACGCCTTCTTGATATGCCCGAGCACGAGCGCGCGCATGTTCGTGAGCGTATCGGGATAGGCCGAGAAGAGCGGCGGATTACGGCGCAGGAGCCGCCAGTTTTCGCTTCGCAGAATCTGCCGCAGGTAGTCGACGTTCTGATCGATTGCCTCGATGTACGGGTTCTCGCCGCCGAACAGGACTTCGAGATGGCGATATGCGCCGCCGAAGTCGCTGTCGAGCCGCTTCGAACGCACTTCGGCTACGAACTCCGGTGTCTGGCGCAGCAGGTCGAGCCCCGATGCGTACTTGACCTGCTGGCCGCCGTTCGATGCGAGCGGCAGCGCGACGCCGCCGAGCACGAACTCGGGATAGAGGCGGTCGCGGAGCTTCTCGAGATAACAGCGATCGGCCATCTGCGCGATCATGTCGGCGGTGCCGAGGAGATGACCGAGCTTCGCGTCGCGCGGGTCGCTCACGTCGATGCGGCCGAAGGGAATTTCATAGCCGGTGTAGTGGACGATCTGCGTCGCGACCGGCACCCAGCCTTCGAGGCCGACCTGCGGCAGGTAGTCGGCGATGAAGCGCGCACCCCGCGAAACATGTATGCGCGTGAATTCGGCGCCGTTGCGAAACTCCGTGTCCTCCGCGCGGCGCAGATACCCCACGTCGTGGAAGAGGCCGGTGATGAGCCCCACCACCGCGCGGTCGCCGCCCAGTCGCATGGCGGGTTCCGCCTGGCGCTCATAGCCGACGATCAACCGGGCCAGTGCGAGAGTGATATCGAGCGTGTGCTGGCGATCGTGATAGAGCGTATCGACCCCGAAGTACCCCGGCACGCGCCCGTCGAACAGCCGCTCGAAGTACTCGAAAGCGTGATCGAGGGGTACCAGCGAGCGTTCAGGCCACGTCGGGGCGAACAGCACCTCGATCGCCGCGCGGACCGCGGCCGCGGAGCTCACCTGGACGGTGTCGGTGACGTCGAAATCGCTGCGCCGTGCGCTCTGCATGATCTGGTCGCTTCAGTGGCGGGGCTCTTGGCGGCCCTCGGGACTCCTAGGGTCAGGCAGTCTATGCCGCCTCCCGAGCCCGGGAACAGCGACGCGGCGCACACTTTCATGCTTCAGATCTCGAAGGTAGCCAGCACCGGAGCGTGGTCGGAAGGCCGTTCGGCGCGCCGGGGCTCCTTGTCGATTCGGGCCTCCCGGCACAGGGCCGTGAGCTCGCGGCTTGCCAGGATCAGGTCGATGCGCAGGCCGTGGTTGCGCCGGAACGCAAGCATCCGGTAGTCCCACCAGCTATAGCTGCGTTCAGGCTGTTCGAACCGACGGAACACGTCGGTGAGGCCGGCCTCGAGCAGCGCCCGGAGCGCGGCGCGCTCCGGCTCACTCACGTGCACGGAGCCGAGCCACGCCGCCGGATCGTGCACGTCCCGATCCTCGGGGGCGATATTGAAGTCGCCGAGCACGACCAGTCGCTCGTGCTGCCGGAGCTCGGCCGCAAGCCAGTGCCGGGCAGCCGCGAGCCATCGAAGCTTGTACTCGTACTTTTCCGACCCGACGCGCTGACCGTTCGGGACGTACAGATTGACGACGCGAACGGAGCCCGAGGTCACGGCGAGGACCCGGCGTGCGTGATCCTCGAATCCAGGGATGTCGTTCAGCACGTCGCTGAACGGCCAGCGCGAGACGACCGCTACGCCGTTATACGTGCGCTGACCGCTGAAGATGAGGTTGTAGCCGAGCGCTTCGAGCTCCTGCCTCGGGAAATCCCCGTCGATGCACTTCGTTTCCTGCATCGCGAGCACGTCGACGGGCGTCCGCGCGAGCCACTCGAGCACCTGCGGCAGCCGCACGCGCAGCGAGTTCACGTTCCATGTTGCGATCTGCACGGCGCGAGGAACCTGTCAGTAGATGCGCAGCCCGCCGTACTTGCGACGGATGCGCCGGTCGAGAACTCGCCAGCCGATAGCGAAACCCGCGGCGAGCGCGAGCGCGCAAGCCACGACGACCCATGCCCACGTCGGCCTGACCCCCGACGCTGTACGGGCTGGAAGGAGTGGCCTCTCGGCTGCCACGAACACGGCAGCCGCAGGGTCGGGGACGGTGACGGGGGAACGAGCACGCGCAGCGTCGGCGCGCGCGTCCGCGAGCTCGCGTTCGGCGCGGCTCAACTCCGTCCGCACGCTCTCGAGATCGCGCGCACGCTCGGCGAGCTGTCGCCGCAGCGGTACCTCGGCGGACAGATAGGCAATCTTCACCCACCCTTCGGTTCCGTTGCCGAGCCGCACGCGTGCCTGGTCATCGAGTCGCTCGAGCACTTCGACGCGGTCGCCGCTCCTGACGGTTGCGATGCGCTCCCCCGCCTCGTCCGGGGTGCTGCTCACACCCACGACGAGCTGCTCGATCACGTAGAGCGGCTCCGCGGCGAGAAACGGCGCGGCTGCGAGCAGCGCACCGGCGAGCAGCGCACCGGCGAGCAGCGCCCTCACGCGACGATGCCGTGCTGGCGCAGCAGCGGCCCGATTTCCGGCGCGCGGCCGCGAAACTCGATGAAGGCGTCCATCGGGTCGCGGCTGCCTCCCCGTGCGAGGATCGCGTCGAGAAACCGTCGGGCCGTCGCCGCGTCGAACACCCCGCGTTCTTCAAACGCCGCGAAGGCGTCGGCCGCGAGCACTTCGGCCCACTTGTAGCTGTAGTAGCCGGCGGCATATCCGCCGGCAAACACGTGCCCGAAACTGTGCGCGAAACGATTCCACTCGGGGAACGGCACGACCGCGACTTCGCGTCGCACGGCATCGAGCACCTCGTGCAAACGGCTGCCGCGTTGCGGGTCGTAGCCGGCGTGCAGGCGAAAATCGAACAGTGCGTACTCGAGCTGCCGCATCATCTGCAGGCCGGCATGGAAGCTGCGAGTGGCGATGAGCTGCGCCTGCTTGTCCGATGGCAGAGGCGCGCCGGTATCCACGTGCGCCGACATCCGCTGCAACACCTCGGAGTGCCACGCGTAGTTCTCGAAGAACTGGCTCGGCAGCTCGACCGCGTCCCACGCTACACCGTTGATGCCCGCGAGGCTCGGATAGCTGACGCGCGTGAGGAGGTGATGCAGGCCGTGCCCGAACTCGTGGAACATCGTGACGACGTCGTCGTGCGTGAGCAGCGCCGGCCTGCCTTCGCTCGGCGGCAGAAAGTTGCAGACGAGATACGCAACCGGCGACGCGGTGCTTCCTGTGAGGCGCTTGCGCCCGATGCATTCGTCCATCCACGCGCCGCTGCGCTTGTTCGGGCGCGCGTATGGGTCGAGGTAGAAGCTGCCGATCGCGGCCCCGCCTGCCTCTTCGATCACGTAGTACCGAACGTCCTCGTGCCACACCGGCGCACCCGCCTGCTCGCGAATCCGCACCGGGAACAGTCGCTCCGCGACGCCGAAGAGGCCGTCGAGCACCCGCGGCAGCGGAAAGTAGGGACGCAGCTCCTCCTGCGACACGGAAAAGCGCGAGCGCTGCAGCCGTTCGGCGTAGAAGCCGACGTCCCAGCCGGAGAGCCTGCGTCCCGCGAACTCCTCGAGCTCGGCGAATTCCCGTTGCGCGGCCGGCCGAGCCGCGCGCGCGAGCTCATTCAGGAACTCGAGCACCTCATCGATGCTGCGCGCCATGCGTGTGGCGAGCGCGTACTCGGCGTAGTTGCCGAAGTCGAGCAGCCGCGCGGCTTCGTGCCGCAGCATGAGGATCTGCTCCATCACGGCGCTGTTGTCCCAGCGCCCGGCGTTCGGGCCCTGGTCGGACGCACGCGTCACCCAGGCTTCGTAGAAAGCGCGACGCAGCGATTCCGATTCCGCATCGGTGACGACCGCGACGTACGTCGGCTGATCGAGCGTGACAACCCACCCCTCCATGCGCCGATCATGCGCACGACGCCGCGCCTGCTCGACGATGACTTCGTTCAGCCCCTTCAATTCCGAAGGGTCGGTGAGATGAAGCGTCCAGCCGTTCGTCGCGTCGAGCACGTTTTCTTCGAACTTCGCCTGCAGCTGGGTGAGCTCGAGCATCACCGCCTTGAAGCGTTCCTTGCGCGCGCTGTCGAGACCTACGCCGGCGAGGCGGAAGTCTCGCAGGGCATGATCGATCACCCGACGCTGCACCGGCTCGAGCGCGTCGGCCTCGCGCGTCGCGATCGCGCAATACGCTGCGTACAGCGGCTCACTCTGCGCGAGGTCGGTCTGATAGCCCGACAGCAGCGGCAGACACGCGTTGTAGCTCGACCGCAGCGCGCCGGAGTTCAGCACCGCATTGAGATGGCTGACGGGCGACCAGGTACGGGTCAGGCGATGCTGCAGATCCTCGAGTGGCTCGACCACGGTCGCGAACGTAGGGTTCGCGAGCGCGGCGAGTCGATCTATGCGTGCCCGATTCTCGCTGAGCAGCTCCCGCACCGCGGGCTCGACATGCTCGGGACGAATGCGCGCGAAGGGCGGCAAGGATTCGTTGCCGAGAAGGGGGTTCTGCATCGAAGCGATCTCACGGGGCGGAAGTCCCCTGGAAGGCCGTGATTCTAGCAGCGGGCCGAATGAAGCGGCCGTGTAACATCGCGGACGGAAGCTCCCCATGAATACCGGCTTCGATCTCATCGTCATCGGCGGCGGCAGTGGCGGCGTGGCCTGCGCGCAGCGCGCGGCGGAGCACGGCGCCCGTGTGCTCCTCGCGGAATCGCACCGCCTGGGCGGCACGTGCGTGAACGTGGGGTGCGTGCCGAAGAAGATGATGTGGAACGCCGCCGAGATCGCGCACGCACTGCAGGACGGCGCCGGCTACGGGTTCACGATCGACGTGCGAGGCCACGACTGGGCGCTGCTCAAGCGCAGCCGCGACGAGTACATCGCGAAGCTGAACGCCGTCTACGAGACGAAGCTTTCGCGTCACGGCGTGGAGCTCGTTCGCGCGCGTGCACGCTTCACCGGGCCGGACGAGATCGAGCTCGCGGGCCGGCGCGTCCGGGGCGCGCAGATCGTGATCGCGACGGGTGGCAGGCCGCTCGTGCCCGCGATCCCCGGCGTCGAGCTGGGTATCACGTCCGACGGTTTCTTCGCGCTCGAGAGCCGCCCGGAGCGCGTCGCGATCGTGGGCAGCGGGTACGTCGCCGTCGAGCTCGCCGGCATCTTCGCGGCGCTCGGCACGCGGGTCACTCTCGTGCTGCGAGGCGAGCGCGTGCTCAGGTCCTTCGACTCGATGCTCGGCGAGACGACGCTCGCGATACTGCGCGAGGACGGCGTCGAGGTCGTGACGAATACGTGGCCGGCCGCCGCCCGCATGGACGGCGAGAACGTATGCGAGCTCGAGCTTCGCGACGGCCGGCGGCTCGGCCCGCTCGACTGCGTGATCTGGGCCATCGGGCGAGAGGCGGTGGTCGAAGGTCTGGGACTCGATGCCGCCGGCGCGGCGCTCGATCCATACGGCTTCGTCGAGACGAACGCGTTTCAGACGACCAACGTGCCGCACGTTCACGCGATCGGGGATGTCTCGGGGCGTCGGCAACTTACGCCCGTGGCCATCGCGGCGGGCCGTCGTCTGTCCGATCGGCTCTTCGGCGGCGAAGCCGATCGCAAGCTCGACTACGAAAACGTGCCCACGGTCATCTTCGCTCACCCGCCGATCGGCACCGTGGGCCTGTCCGAAGGCGAGGCGCGCGCGAGGTACGGCGATGCCGTGCGGACATTCAGGTCGGGGTTCGTGCCCCTGTATCACGTGCTCACGGAGCGCCGGCCTCGCGCCGAAATGAAGCTCGTGACGGTGGGCGCCGACCAGCGCGTGGTCGGCTGCCACATCGTCGGGGAAGGGGCGGACGAGATGCTGCAGGGCTTCGCGGTCGCCGTGCGCATGGGCGCGACCAAACGCGACTTCGACGACACGGTCGCGATCCACCCCACGAGTGCCGAAGAGCTCGTCACGATGCGCTAGCTCTGACGGCTGACGGTCGGGGAGGAATCAGAAACGGGCGGCCCCGGTTTGGGGATGGGGGTTTGATTCGCGACACCGTAATAACGCGGTGGAAAACCCCACACACCACCCGGGCCGCCCCCCCGCCGCCGGCATTAAGCCCCGCGC
>JBQTHP010000251.1:0-12046 GCA_052389755.1 Gammaproteobacteria bacterium | reverse complement strand
GGAAGGCGCGCTCGACCTGAGCGAGCGCCTTGTAGTTTCTGACGGCATCGGCCGCTGACATCTGCTTCTTGGGCACGCCGGTGCGGATCACATAGATGCCATCGAGCGCCGCTTCCGCGGCGATCTGATCGTCCAGCAGACGCAAGTCGAAGCGCTTCTCGGTGATCTCGAGCGCGAAGTGCTTGCCGACTTTGTACTTGTTGAGTACGCGGCCGACCCGAACGCCGATGGCCGCTTGCCCCTTGAGTCCACCGCGCGCGACGCGCGCGCGGACTTTCTCCAGCTCCTTCTGGGTCGCTTCCAACAGCGCGACGCGCTTGTGCCCGCGCAGCTTCGCCAACTCCGGATTGCGACAGGCAATCAGCCGCTCGCCCGGATAGTCGGCGTGGGTGAGCTCGAACAGATTGCGCTCATCGAACAACCCCAGCTGCAGCGCTTCGCTTTCCACCAGCGAGCGGATCTGCGTGCTCTTGAGTGCCGTGATCCAGGCGAGCCCCTCGATCTCGCGCAGCTCCTGTATCGCGCTGTGCGAGATCATGCCCCGGTCGCCTACGAGCACCAGCCGCTCAAGTCCAAATTCCTCGCGCAGCTTCGCCACCTGGGGCATCAGCGTCTTCGCATCGCCGGTGTTGCCTTCGTAGACCGAGACCGCCACCGGACAACCCGCCCGTGTCGTCAACAGCCCGTAGTTGACCTGCAGCTTGTTCTTTTTGCCGTCGCGGTTGTGGCCGATCTTCCCCAGCGGACAGTGCGTGCCTTCGAAGTAGCTCGAGCTCAGGTCATACAACGCCAGCGCCCCCTCGCTCAAATGCCGTGCGGCGAGCTTGCGCTCGATGAGCTCCTGATGCTCGAGCAGCCAATCCATCGCGGCATACAAATCGTCCTCGTCAGCCTCCTCAACCCCGTACTCCTGCGCGAGCGTCGTCGTGCCCCACCAGCGCGTGGTCGCCAGTTTCGTGTGCGGCGCGAGCACTCGCGCCGCCACCATCGCGCACACCCGATCGCGCTCGGCACTGGCACGCGCGGCAATCAGAGACTCAAAGCCCAGCCGTTGCATGGCCAGGCGCACCGCCTGCACGTGCCCGTGCGCGGCTTCGAGCGCACGATCTCCAGGCGCTCCCCGACGGCGGCGAACGCCTCACCGCGCAACGCGCGGCGGATCAACTCAATGAGCGGCTCGGGAAGATGGGAGAGATTGCCGAGGGTTTCGTTCTTGACCTGCTCGCCCTCGCGATAACTGCGACGAAGCAGATGCGTGGCGTACACACGGCCCTTATAGCGGCGCCGTGTGGTGACGACGTGAACCGCACCGCCACGCTGCGACATGCCTGCAAACATAGACACTTCGCCTGCACATGTCAATTATTTAGTGACTACATGTGAGCGCGCAAAAAGGTCTACAGAAACGCACGAAACACTGGAAAATCCGCCGCCTGCTGACTACGAACCAATCAAATGCGCACGGGAACTTCGGTCTAAGACGCGTCTACGGCTCCCCGCTGCGCGAGATCAGCGGTTCGATCACGTCCGGAATCGGCCCGCCGGCCTTCTGCCGCTCGAGCGTGGCGATGTCGAAATAGTCGCGCCAGCCGATGATCAGCCGGTCGCGATACTCCGTCACGCCTGCGTAAGGCACCGCGACCCGCCGCCCCTGGTCGTCGATGTAGTCGTCGACGCCCTCGACGAACAGCCGCTCGCTGCTCACCGCATGGTGACAGATTCGCCAGTTCTCCTGCTTGCGCTTCGACCCTATCGACTCGAGCGCCTTGCGGACGGCAGCCTTGCCGACGACCGGCGCAGCACCCACGCGGGCGTACCACACGATGTCATCGGCCAGTTTCGCGAGCACGCCATCGAGGTCGCGGCGCTTCCAGGCACGGATGAGCTCGAGGAACGACGCATACTGATCGAACGCGGACGCCTCGGGCTTGCCTGCCGCTGCCGATACCGCCCCAGCCCCGAGCGCGAGCGGCGCTCCCACGGCCCCCTGCACGAACGAACGACGATCCATCGATGCACCTTCCGGCGCGATGCGCCCATAGTCACTTGCGCTACGATACCGAAGGCAGGAGGCAGGCGTGCCGGACTCGTCATCCGATTTCCACCCGCCGTGGTTCGACCCGCGGCTGCCGCGCCGCGAGGACTGCGTGCTGAAGGCGATCCTCGACTACCGCGCCGCGCGGATCGGAGAGCGCCGCATCGCGCTGTTCGAAGACGGCACGGAGTGGAGCTGGGCCGAATGCCGCGCGCAGGTGCGCGCGCACGCCGCGGCGCTGCAGGCGCTTGGCGTGCGCGCGGGCGACCGTGTCATCGTCTGGCTGCCGAGCGGGCCGGCGCTGATCCGCGCCTGGTTCGCGATCAACTATCTCGGCGCGATCTTCGTGCCGCTGAACACCGCGTATCGCGGCGCAACCCTGGCGCACGTCGTGAACGCCTGCCGCGCGCGGCTGATGCTCGCGCACGCTGCGCTCGTCGAGCGCCTGGAGGGACTCACGCTGGAGCACCTTGCACGCGTGGTCGCGGTCGGCGGCGATTCCGAGAGTGTGCTGCGCGGCGACGGCGAAACATTCGACGACTCCGCACAGCCGCAGCCGTGGGACACGCAGTCGATCATCTACACGTCGGGAACGACGGGGCTTTCGAAAGGCGTGCTGTCCCCGTATCTGCAGCTGTACACGACCGCGTGCGTCGTCTACGGGTATCTGCGCGAGGGCGAAGGCATCCTCGTGAACCTGCCCCTGTTTCACGTCGGCGGCACGAGTTCCGTGGCGATCGCGCTCGTGCGCTCGGGCTCGTTTCATCTGGTCGACGGCTTCAGCACGGACCGTTTCTGGCAGCAGGTGCGGCGCGCCAACTGCACGACTACCGCCGGCCTCATCGGCATCATGGGTGCGTTCCTCATGAAGACACCGCCGCGGCCGGACGATCGCGACCACCCGCTGCGGCGCGTGACGATGTTCCCCATCGACGAGCAGACCGTGCGGCTCGGCGAGCGGTTCGGAATCGAATGGCTGACCGGCTTCAACATGACCGAGGTGTCCGCGCCGCTCGTGAGCGAGGTGAACTCGCGCGTCTTCGGCGGCTGCGGCCGGGCGCGCAGCGGTGTCGAGTGCCGGCTGGTGAATGATCACGACCTCGACGTGCCACAGGGCATGCCGGGCGAGCTCATCGTGCGCAGCGACCTGCCGTGGGTGTTCAACGCGGGCTACGACGGACTGCCGGAGGCGACGGCGCACGCGTGGCGCAACGGCTGGTTCCACACGGGCGATCTGTTCCGCCGCGACTCGCACGGCAACTATTTCTTCGTCGATCGCCTCAAGGACACGATCCGCCGGCGCGGCGAAAACGTGTCGTCCATGGAAGTCGAAGGCGCGGTCCGCGGCTATCCAGGCGTCGACGAGGTGATCGCGGTCGGGATCCCGGTCGAGTCCGAGGAAGAAGTGATGGTCGTGATCGTGCCGGCGCGCGGCGTCGCGATCGATCCGGCAGCGCTGATCGCGTGGCTCGTGACGCAGCTGCCCTACTTCGCCGTGCCGCGCTTCGTGCGCGTCGTGGACGTGATCCCCAAGACCGAGACGAACAAGCAGCGCAAGTTCCCATTCCGCGAGGCGGGCGTCACGCCCGACACCTGGGACCGCGCCGCCGCCGGCATCGTGCTGAAGCGCGAGCGGCTCGTCTGATACGCCGCTCGATGAAGAGCGCCGGCCAGCCGGTCGCTCACGCCGGCGCCGGCGATCCGACGAGCCGTGCGAACGGTCGGCGCGTCGTCAGCGCGAGCAGGCCGGTGGCCGGAGCGACGACGATCGCGACGAGCGCGAGCGCCGAGCCGATACGCAGCGGATCCTGGTACACGTAGTCCGTCAGCAGCCCGACGGACAGCGGCCCGAGCGTGAGCCCGACGACGCTGATCAGCAGGTAGTAGACCGCGGACGCCTGCCCGCGCAGCCGGTTCGGTACGGCCTCCTGGATCACCTGGATCGCTGTGCCGCCGGGTAGTGTCATGAACATCAGGCCTGGCGCGTACCACGCGAGCGCCGTCCAGCCATCGTCGGCCCGCCCGCCCTGCGCCAGCAGCGGCCCAGCGGCCATCATCCCGACAGCGGTAACCCAGATCGCTGAGTGCGCGACGCCGCGCCTGCCGAGCCAGCCGGCAACGACCGAGCCGAGCACGGTGCCCGCACCGCCGAAAAGGAGCAGCACGAGGCCGTAGCGGAACCCGGTCTCGCCTGGCGTCCAACCGTACACACGGATGAACTGCGCAGGCACCCAGCTCAGCGTCGCGTAGATCACCACGCAGTAGATCGACACGGCTGCGTAGTGGCGCACCATGAAGTCCGCGTGCTGATGGACGAAGCGGTAGATGCGGGTCTCGCCGGCGGCGACCGTGGATTCGTTGCGCCGCGCGGGCTCCAGAACGGTCGCGAGCAGCGGCAGCAGCACGAGCCCGCCGGCCCCGATGAGGATGAACGCCGCCTGCCAGCGCGCGACCTGGCCCACGACAGGCAGCGCGAGCGCGTCCTGTGTCGCGACGAGCTGGATCACGGTGCCGCCGACGATGAGCGCAAGGCCGGCGCCGACCGCACCCGCGGCCGCGTACACGCCGATGGGCAGCGCGCGCCGCTCCTTCGGAAACGAGTCGCTGATCATCGACAACGCGGCAGGCGAGAGCGCGGCCTCGCCGACGCCGACGCCGATGCGCGCCACGAAAAGCTGGACGAACGTCGAAGCGAGACCGCACGACGCCGTAGCCGCACACCACAGCCCGGCGCCGACCGCGATCAGCCGGCGGCGCGACGTGCGATCCGCAAGCCAGCCGAGCGGCACGCCCATCGCAGCGTAAAAGAGCCCGAACGCGAGACCCTGAACGAGCCCGATCTGCGTGTCCATGAGCCCGAGGTCAGCCTTGATCGGCTCGATCAGGAGGCTCAGGAGCGTGCGATCGACGAACGAGATGACGTACGCGAACGTCAGCACCGCGACGGTCCACCAGGAGCGTGCCGGGCTCGGCCAGGCGAGGTCGCGATTCGTGGCACGCGCTGCGTTGGGCGCCTCGCGGATCACCTAGGCGGACCCGCTGTCGGGGACGATCGCGGCTTCGTTCGCGAGGAACGCCGCGAGGTCCCCGGGCCCGTGCTTGCTGCGTACCGTGTGCGGATACGCATGCGCCCGTCGGGCCGCGCGGTCGAACCAGAACGCCTCCGGCCCCGGCTCCGCCGGACGCGTGGCGGCGAGCCACAACGCCGTGTCCGCGCCCTGCGCGCTGTTGCGCAGCACGCTCTTCAGTCTGCGGCGGAAGTTCGGCATCGCCGTCTTCACGCCATCGGTGTCGGCCCAGCCCGGATGCATCACGTAGAAGCGCATGCCGCGTGCAGCATGCCGGCCGTGCCAGTACCTGATCAGCTCTGCCTGCCCGCGCTTGTGGACCGCGTACGCGTACACGCCGTTGTACTTCCGCGGATCCTTCATGCCCATGTAGTCGAGCATCAGCGGCGCGTTGTACATGCCGCCGGACGACATCTCGATCACCGTGGCATGCGGCGTCAACGCGCCGCCCGCGAGCAGCGCTTCGGTAAGCACCCAGTGCGTCAGCAGATTGGTGGCGTAGGAGGTTTCGAATCCTTCCGACGTCACCGATAGGTCGTCGAGCAGCACGCCGACGTTGTTCACGAGCACGTCGAGCGGCGTGCGCCGCGCGACGAGTTGCGCGGCCGCGCGGCGCGTGTCGGCAACGAGCGCGAGATCCACCTCGAGCGGCAGCACGCGTCCGGGACCTGGTGTGTTACGCACGAGCTCGGCGAGCTTGTCGCGGCTGCGCGCGAGCGCGATCACCGTTGCGCCGCGGCTCGCCGCGCCGCCGACGATCGCGCGGCCGATGCCGCCGGTGGCACCGGTCACGACCCAGGTCTTGCCGGTGAAGTCGGTGCCGAGCGGGCGCCACGTGATGGCGCGCGCACGGTAACCGATGGCGGAAAAACTGACGAGGAACCGGCCGTAGAACGCGACGAGCTTCCTGAGTTTCGCGATATTCACCGAACCTCCTGCCCGCGGCGTTGCTGCACCGGGTCGCTTGGATTATAAGTCTCGTTATGCAACTGACAAGGCGGCCATGACACGCCCGCTCGCGGAGGTGCCGTTCCGGGAGACCAACTTTCTCCCGGTCGACCTGCAAGTGGAGCGCCGCGCCGACGGCACGGTCGTGCTGCGCTCGCGTGTTCCGCTCGCCCGGTTCGAGCCATGCCTGCCGCGCGTGCTTGCCGCGCAGGCCGTGCGGCTCGGCGACAAGCCTTACCTGGTACAACGCCGCGGCCCGAAGCGTCAGTGGCAACCGCACTCGTACGCGCGCACGAAGCACGACACCGACGCCATCGCGCAGTGGCTGCTCGATCGTGGCATCGCGCGCGACCGCCCGATCCTGCTGCTGTCGGGCAACTCGATCACGCATGCGCTGGTCAAGTTCGCAGGCATGGCGGCAGGCGTGCCGGCGTGCCCGGTGAGCACCAACTACGGGATGCTCGACACGCACTTCGCGCGGCTGCGGCACGTGATCGACCTGGTGCGGCCAAGCGTCGTGTTCGTCGAGAACGTCGCACCGTTCGCACGCGCACTCGAGCAGATCGACTTCGGCGACGCGATCCTGCTGACGGCAACGCCGGGCGACGTGCCCGCAGCCGCGGCGGCGAAGTGGCGCGCCATCGGGTCGCTGCACGACGCTCTCGCCACGCCTGTCACTGACGCCGTCGCCGAGCGCATCGCGGCGCTGTGCGGAGAGGATCCTGCCGCCTACATGCTGACGTCCGGCTCGACGGGCGCACCGAAGGCGGTGATCCAGACCTTCGCGAACATCGCGGCGAACATCGCGCAGGCGCAGCAGACGATCGGCGACGCCGCCGGCTGGCGCGGCACCACTATGGACTGGCTGCCGTGGAGTCACGTATCCGGCGCCTTCGGCAAGATGTTGACGCTGGTCGCCGGCGGCACGCTCTACATCGACGAGGGCAAGCCGCTGCCCGGGCCGCTGTGGCAGGAGTCGCTGCGCAACCTCCGCGAGGTCGCGGGCAGCTACTACGTGAACGTCCCGCTCGGTTATCAGCTGCTGGTGGAAGCGCTGGAAGCGGACCAGGATCTGCGACGCACTTTCTTCCGCGACCTTAAAGTGCTCCTCTACGGCGGCGCGGGACTGCCGCAGACGCTTTACGATCGACTGCAGCGGCTCGCGGTCGCAACCGTGGGGCGGCGCATCATGCTGATATCGGCGTACGGCTCAACGGAGACGACCTCGGGCTGCCTCGCGATCCACTTCGAGACCGACAAGGTCGGACTCGGCGTGCCGATGCCGGGCATCGCGGTGAAGCTCGTGCCGGTCGACTCGCGCTACGAGGTGCGGATCGCCGGCGCGGTCGTCACGCCGGGATACCTGCAGGATCCCGAGCGCACCGCGGCCAGCCGCGACGAGGAAGGCTATTACCGCATGGGCGACCTCGCGGTGTTTCACGACCCGGCCGATCCCGCGCAGGGACTCGCGTTCGCGGGCCGCGTCGCGGAGGAATTCAAGCTCGGTACCGGCACGTGGATCGCGGGTGGGCAGCTGCGCGCGGATCTGCTGCGCGCATTCGCGCCCTTGATCGCCGAGCTGGTCGTCTGCGGAGAGGGCCAGACCTCCGTCGCGGTGCTTGCATGGCCGAACCGCGCGATGATCGAGCGCGAGCTTGGTGCGGACCCGGCGCTGCCGCTGCAAGCTGCGCTACGCGAGCGCCTGATCGCGCACAATGCGCAGAACCCCGGCGCGAGCACGCGCGTGCGGCGGCTGCTGCTTCTGCAAGAGCCGCCGAACCCGGGCGCGCATGAGCTTTCTGACAAGGGCACCGCTAACCGCAGCGCCGTCCTCGAACGGCGTGCGGCCGACGTTGAGCGGCTGTACGCGAACCCGCCGGGCGCCGGCGTGATCGTGGTCGACTGAGGTACACGAGCATGGACATCGAGAACTCGGTCGCGCTGGTCACCGGCGGCAACCGCGGCATCGGCGAGGCGTTCGTGCGCGCGTTCGTCGCGGCGGGCGCGAGACGCGTCTACGTCGGAACGCGCAGTGCGAAGGCCGCCGCGCATCTCGTTGCCGAGGCGCCGGACCGCGTGGTCGCGATCGCGCTGGATGTGGCGGACGAGGCGTCTATCGCCCGCGCCGCGCGCGACTGCCCGGACGTCACGATCCTCGTCAACAACGCAGGCCAGTTCTTGCGGCAGACACTGCTCACCGCTCGCGACCTGTCGAGCGCGCGGGCCGAGATGGAAGTGAACTACTTCGGACCGCTCTCGATGTGCCGCGCGTTCGCGCCGGCGCTGGCACGCAGCCGGCAGAGCGCGATCGTCAACGTGCTGTCAGCGGGCGCGCTCGTCGCGGTGCCGATCATGGGCGGTTACAGTCCCTCCAAGTTCGCCGCGCGCGCGATGTCGACCTGCCTGCGCGCCGAGCTCGCGCCGCAGGGCACGAGCGTCACCGCGCTGATCGTCGGCTCGGTCGACACGCGCATGGCGAGCCACGTCAAAGGTGCGAAGGAAAAGCCGGAGACGATCGCTGCCGTGGGTCTGGCCGCGATCCGTCGCGGCGCCGAAGAGGTCGATACGGATCCCATGGCCGTGGAAGTGCGCGCCGCCACAATTCGCGAGCCTGAAGCGCTCGCGCGGCGCTTCGCAAGGCAGCTCGGCGCGACGGAGCTGAACACGGGACGGTGAGGCATGTCGGCGATCGGCAAGCAGATGAAGTTGAGCTCGATCACGCGCGCAATTCGCGTGCTCGGCGATCGCTGGTCTCTGCTCATCATCCGCGACGCGTTCCAGGGAGTGCACCGCTTCCAGGATTTCCTCGAGCGCAGCGGCACGGCGCGCGCAACGTTGACGAACCGCCTGAAGGCGCTGATCCGCAACGGCATCCTGAGGCGCGTCAAGTACAGCGACGCGCCCGTACGCTTCGAATACCGCCTGACCGACAAAGGACGCGACCTCTATCCGTTGAGCCTGGTGGCCTGGGGCTGGGAACGACGCTGGGCGCCGAAGGGTGCCGGCATCCCGATGCGCATCATCCACAGCGGCTGCGGTCATGAAACACACCCCGTCGCGACATGCAGTCACTGCGGCGAGCCGCTCGCAATTCGTGACACGTTCTACCGATCGGGCCCCGGCGCGAACGCACGCGCGCCCGCGACGCCGGCGCGCTACCGGCGACTGTCCGGGCTCACCTCCGCTACACATCGCGGCAGCCATGCGGGCCTCACGCACATCGCCGACATCGTCGGCGACCCGTGGACGCCGCTCGTGATCGCCGCCGCGTTCTTCGGGCTGCGCCGGTTCGACGACATCCAGAGCGAGCTGGGCATCGCGACGAACATCCTGTCGATGCGGCTTGAACTGCTGGTCGGGCAACGGATACTCGAACGCCGCCTGTACTCCGAGCAACCGCAGCGCTACGAGTACCTGCTCACCGACAAGGGGCGCGACCTGTTCCCCTACGCGCTGCTGCTCAACCGCTGGGGCGACAAGTGGCTCGCAAAGGGTGCGGGCCCGCCCTTCTACATCGTGCACGCCCGCTGCAAGCATCGCGTGACGCCGGAGGTGCGGTGCGATCACTGCCGCGAGGAGCTCGTGCCAGGTTCGGTCGCCCCCTGACGACTCACTCCTCGCGCGCGAGGCGCGCCGCGTCGCCTTCAGCGGCGCTGATATTGGTCAAAGCAGCGTAGTTTCCGAGCAGGTCACATCGGTCGAGCCCAATTGACCTTATCGTGGCCACATGGTGGCGGTACCCCGACCAAACCTCGGTGCCTTTCCGGATTCTTCTCGAAAAATTCCTTCGCGCGCGAACAATAGCGCCTGCATTCGGTCATTCCAGTGCCGATCACATCTGGCGAAACAAATGCAGGTAGTTGCGGCTCACGGGCAGCACCGCGTCGCGGCCCTTTAAATGAATATCGGCGGTTTCGTTGAGGCCACGCGTGACATGGCTGATGGCGCGCAGATTCACCGCCACCGAGCGGTGCACCTGCGCGAACTGCGACGGATCGAGCCGGGCGACCAGTTCCTTCAGCGGCATGCGGATCACGGCCTCGCGCGCCTGGCCCGCGTCGTCGTGCCAGGCGATCAGCGTGTACTTCTCCTCGGAACGCAGGAAGTCGATGTCGTCCACGGCGATCAGCCGCACGGTCGGCCCCACCGACGCGCGCACCCAGCGTAGCGGCGCTGGTGCCGCGCTTCGCTGGAGATTCGCCGCGAGCTGCTGCAGCAGCGCCTCGGTGTTGAGCGCCGGCTGCGCGGCGCGCAGCCGCTCCTGCAGGCGCGCAACCGTCTTGGCAAGTCGTGACGGTTCCACCGGCTTCACGAGGTAGTCGAGCACGCCGTGGGAGAAGGCCTGCACGGCGTACTGGTCGAAGGCCGTGACGAAGACAAGGTGCGAGCGGGGGCCGATGTGGCGTGCGGCCTCGACGCCCGTCGTACCCGGCATGTGCACATCCAGAAAGCAGATGTCCGGCCGATGCGCCTCGAACTTATCGATCGCCTCGCGGCCGTTACGCGCTTGCGCTACGACTTTCAGCTCAGGCCAGGCCTGCGCGAGCAGGCGCTCGAGGGCGTCTCGCAGCAGTGGCTCGTCGTCGGCAATCAGGGCGGTTGGGTACTGCGACGTCATGTGGGTGCCTGCGTGGCCGGGAAGTCGAGATCGGCACACACGCCATGCGGCTCCACCTCGGTCAGGCGCAACTGCGCGTCGCCGCCGAACGCCAGCTGCAGGCGCTCGCGAAGCGTAGACAGGCCGGTGCCCAGCCCGTTACTCGTCGGCTGCAGACCTACTCCGGTGTCGGTGACACGCACGCAACAGCGTCCATCCTGGAGCCGCACGTCGACCTCGATGCGCCCGCCCTCTTCGCTGGGGTCGATGCCGTGGCGAACGGCGTTCTCGACGAGCGTCAGCAGCGTCATCGGTGGACATCGCAGTCGCCTCGCCGCCTCATCGATCCGCAGCGCGAACTGCAGCCGATCCGGCATGCGCATCTGCATTACGTCCAGGTAGGCGCGCACCAGATGCAACTCCTGACCCAGCGTGGTCGCCGGATCGTGCAGGCGGGGCACCGCGGCACGCAGGTAGGCGATCAGGCTCTCCAGTACTCTTGACGCGTGCGGAGAGCCGGCATTCACCAGCTCCTGCACATTGGCCAGAGTGTTGAACAGAAAGTGTGGCTCCACCTGCGCCTGCAGCAGCCGCAGCCGCGCGTCCAACGCCTTGCGCTCGAGCTCACTGCGCTCGAGCTCGAACGCCAGCGCCTGATCGCGCGCAAACGCATCTCGCTGCTTCAGCATCGCACCCACTGCGATCCAGGGCGCGAACAGCACACCGGTGAAGGTCAGCATCGCGTAGCCCATGACGCGTTTCTCGTCCTGCCCGAACTGCGGATTGCCGCCCGTGGTGATCACGTACGCGAGCGCTGCGGCAACCGGCACCACCGCGACGATGCCGACCAGTTGCAGCGCCGAACGCGCGAGCCGCTTTGGTAAGCGCCTGGGCCATTGCTCGAACAGCCCGAATACGAGCATGGCGGCTAGCCCGACCATCACGGCGCGCGTGACCACGATGAGCGTCGACGTTTCCGAGTGGAGGCTGAGCAGGAGCCCAAACAGCGATGAGATGCCGAGCGTGAACCGCACGCGCCGCCAGCCCAGCATCAAAGCAAGGCCACGCGGGTTTGCAGAAGCAATCGCATGCACGATGGCGTGACTATAGTTCAACGGTTGCACCGCCCGGGGACCGCCCGCCATCGAGAATCCAGTGCCGACCGCCATCCGTCCGCCCGCAGCGTGGCTCGAGCGCCCTGAGTCGCCGCCTGTCGCAAGTGGCTGGTCTGTGCGAAGCCGCGCGATCATAGTCCCGGCCGACGCTGGAGCCGAACCGCTATGACTCTACCTTACAAAGTCCTGGGCGTTCTCGTGATGCTCGTGGCAGTTGCGCTCTCTTCGCTGGTCCTCATTCTGAGTCACGACTCTCCTTGCGGGCCGGCGCAGGTGCTCCCCG
>JBQTHP010000250.1:0-4356 GCA_052389755.1 Gammaproteobacteria bacterium | reverse complement strand
GGCGAACAGTTTCGTCGGTGCATGCGAAATGCTGCGCTCTGACTCCGGCCCGAAGCCGGAAGCCCGTAGCCCTTGTTCAGTCGATGAGCCGGCGCGCGAGATACGTGAACTCCAGCGCCTGCCGCTTCGCCTTCTCCCGCTGATTCGCCGCGGCCGAGTGCCCGCCGTCGATGTTCTCGTAGTAGTAATACGGCATGCCGAGGCTTGCCATGCGTGCGGCGAACTTGCGCGCGTGCGCGGGATGCACGCGATCGTCCTTGCTGGAAGTCACGAAGAACGGCACCGGGAAGTCGTCGCGCTTGGCGAGCCTGTGATACGGCGAGAGCTGCTCGAGCCACGCGCGCTCTTCGGGGACGTCCGGTGAGCCGTATTCGTCCACCCATGAGGCACCGGCGAGCATCGTGTGATAGCGGAGCATGTCGAGCAGCGGCACCTGCACGACGGCGGCGTGAAACAGCTCGGGGCGCTGCGTCAGCGCGGCGCCCATCAGAAGTCCGCCGTTCGAGCCGCCCTGAATGCCCAGCCGCCGCGGCGATGTGATCTTGCGGCGGATGAGATCCTCGGCCACCGCGATGAAATCGTCATAGACGACCTGGCGTTTGGTCTTGAGCCCGGCCTGATGCCACGCGGGTCCGAACTCGCCGCCGCCACGGATATTGGCCAGCACGAAGACTCCGCCCTCTTCGAGCCACAACTGCCCGATCGCCGCGGAATACGACGGCGTCATCGAGATCTGAAAGCCGCCGTACGCATACAGCAGTGTCGGCGCCGTGCCGTCGGCTTTGAAGGTCTTTGACCGCACGACGAAGTACGGCACGCGCGTACCGTCGCGCGAGACGGCCTCGAACTGTTCCGTGCCGTAGCGCGAGCCGTCGAATTTCGCGGGCAGTTTCTTGATGGCGGCGGCGCGGTTGGCGGGTACGTCCACTTCAAAGAGTGTGTCGGGCTGCAGAAAATCCTCGTACGTGACGTACGCGGTCGCCGCGGTCGGATCCGCATTCTCGAGCGTCACGGCGCCCGTATCGGGCAGCGGCAGCCGCTCGCTCTTCCAACGCCCGTGGGCGAGCGAAAAGCGCAGCACGCCGCCGCGCACGTTCGAGTAAGTCGCTGCGAGTACGCCGGCGCCCGTCACTTCCACGTCTTCGATCGAGTCGCGCGGGCCGGGTTCGAGGATGAGTCGCACCGCTGGCGCGGCAGCGCCGAGCTCCGCGACGGGCATCGAGAGCAGCGAGCCGCTTCTGAAGGCGCGATCGCCGATGCGCCAGTCCTCTTCGATCGTGAATACGAGCTCGCCCCGATGGTAGCCGCGCGGCGTGACCCTGGGAGGCAGCGTCACGCGCACCGGCAAACCTGCCGAGTCCAGCGACCAGATCGTCGCCGTGAAGAACGTGTCTGCTTCATAGATCGCGATGAGGCGCGCGCCGGACTCGCTCTCGTACGTCACGGGATAGACCCCGACGTCGGTCAGCTGCCCCCGGTAGAGCTCTTTTGCGTCGGCAAGCGGCTGACCGCGCCGCCACTCCTTCACGATGTAAGGATAGCCCGAGGTCGTGAGCGTATCCGCGCCCCAGTCGGTGGCGACGATGAGCGTGTCGGCGTTCTTCCACGCGACTTCGGATTTCGCCTCGGGCATCACGAAGCCGTCGCCGACGAACGAACGCGTCTTCACATCGAATTCGCGCTGCACGATCGCGTCCTTGCCGCCGCTCGAGAGCTGCACCATGCAGCGAGTTCCCGCGGGCGGCAGGCACGTCACACTCTTGAATACCCAGTTCTTCTCTTCGACTTTGGCGAGGGCATCCACATCGAGCAGCACCTGCCACTCGGGCGAGGGCTTGCGATACGAAGCGACCGGCGTGCGCCGCCAGATGCCGCGCACGTGCTCATCGTCCTGCCAGAAGTTATAGATCCAGCCCGCGCGCAGCGTGCCGTTCGGAATGCGGCTCTTGTCCTCGGCGATCGCGAGCGCCTTCGTGTAGAAGCGCTCGTAGCGCGCGTCCTTCGTGAGCTCGGCGAGCGAGCGCTCGTTCTGCGCGCGCACCCACTCGATGGCGCGCTCGCCCTCCACGTCTTCGAGCCACAGGAAGGGATCGATTGCGGCCACACCCGCTGCCGTAGCTGCGGCAACCAATATCGTTGTCAGATGCATACCCGGTCCGAGCTTACAGCCTACAGCTTACAGCCCACAGCCAGGATGAAGAACGCTGTTCACCGCGCCGGCGATGCGTCTCGGCTCCTTCAGCCCGCCGGTTCGCCGGACGCGACGAGCCGCAGCTTGCCGGTATCGGAGAGGCGGCGCGCGGCCGCGAGATTCTCGAGCACGGGCAGGCACGCTTCGGCGGACATGGGCCGGGCGAAGAAGAATCCCTGACCGGTTTCCACGCCGAGCTCGCGCAGGCACTCGAGCTGCTCGGAAGTCTCGACGCCTTCGGCCACGAGGTGCAGGCCGAGACTGCGCGCGATGCCGACGATCGCGCGTACGATCGCGGCATCGTTCGGATCCGTCGCCATGTCGCGCACGAACGCGCGATCGATCTTCAGCGCATCGATGGGCAGATGCTTGAGGTAAGAGAGGCTCGAGTAGCCGGTGCCGAAATCGTCGATGAGAATGCGCGCGCCGAGATTGCGCAGTGCCTGCAGCGCCCCGAGGTGCTGCTCGAGGTGCTGCATGACGGCACTTTCCGTGATCTCGAAGTGCAGCAGGCTCGAGTCGATGCCGAACTCCCGCACGCAGTCTGCGACCAGCTCGGCAAGCCGGCGCGTCTCGCCGAACTGGCGCGGCGAGACGTTGATCGACACCGGCAGCAGCGGCGCGCCCAGGCGTTGCCACTCCGCGAGCTGGGCGCACGCCGCGCGCAGCACGTACTTGCCGAGATCGTGGATGAGGCCCGATTGCTCGGCGACCGCGATGAAGCGCCCGGGCGGTATCTGGCCCATCTCCGGATGCAACCAGCGCAACAGCGCTTCGAAGCTCACCGGGCGTCCGTTCTTCAGATCGAACGCCGGCTGGTACTCGACGTAGAGCTGATCGGAGTCGAGCGCGAGGCGCAGCGCTCGCTCGAGCTGCACGCGCTCCGCGAGCTTCGCGTTCATGCTCGCCGTGAACAGGCGGTGATGGCCGCGCCCGTGCTCCTTGGCCTGATACAGCGCCATGTCGGCCGCCTTCAACAGCTGCTCGAGATCCGTGCCGTCGTCGGGGCAGATCGCGACGCCCATGCTGAGCGCGGCATTGAGCTCCGCACCCTCGAGGTCGATGCTCGCACCGAGCGTCTCCTGGATGCGTCGGGCAATCGAATCGACGGCCGAGCGGTCGGCCAGGCCGGTCGCGATCACGACGAATTCATCCCCGCCCATGCGCGCCACGAGGTCCTGGCTCGCGGTGCAGCTTCGCAGCCGCTGCGCGATCACCTCCAGCAGCCGGTCACCGCTGCCGTGGCCGAGCGAGTCGTTGACGTTCTTGAAGTGGTCCAGGTCGATGTACAGCAGCGCGAGCAGCGTGCGCTGCTCGCGCGCTCGCGCGATGAGCCGCGGCAGGCGCGCGCTCAGCTGCAGGCGATTCGGCAGGCCCGTGAGCGAATCGTGTCGGGCAAGGTAGGCGAGCCGCCGACGGTGGATACGCTGCTGGCGCTCGGCCTGCCGGCGCGCGGTGATGTCGCGCGCGACCAGGCACAGAACCGGGCCGCTCTCGATCTGCACGAAGCTCACCGTCACTTCGGCCGGCAGCGTTGCCCCGCTTGCGGCGCGCATCACGACCTGGCGGGCGGCGCCCGCGCTGCGCAGGAGCGAGCGTCGTGCCGATTCGGCCGCCAGAGCCGGAAACAGGTCCTGAAGTCGCAGTGCCACGATCTGCGCGGCATCGTAGCCGAGCGTCCGCAGGAGCGCGGTGTTCGCTTCGACGATCCTGCCGCTCTCCTCCTCCGCAAGGATGATGCATTCATCGAGGTGCTGGACGACGGTGCGGTAGCGCTGCTCGGTTGCCTCGCGCGCCCGCCATGTGCGATTGAGGATGGACAACAGGATGAGAACGACCGCGGTGAAGCCGGCGACCAGCGCGCTTACGACCACTGCGATCGTGCGTTTGCCGAGCTGCAGCACGTCGCGCGGCACGCTGGTCGTCAGCAGCGCGAGCGGCCGCCCCTCGAGATCGTCGAGCAGCGCGTAACCGCCGAGCGTGCGCGGATCGTCGAGCTTCAGGAACGGCTCCGCGCTGCGCGCGCCGCGTGCGAGCCAGGCCTCGACGTCCCGAGGAAGTGCTTGCCGCACGCGGCCGCTCGAATCGAGCGGGATCAGCGCCGCGGATTGCTGGCTCGTCTCTTCGAGCCTCGCGACGACTTCGCGCCCGAGATGGCGCGCAAA
>JBQTHP010000249.1:0-4826 GCA_052389755.1 Gammaproteobacteria bacterium | reverse complement strand
GCAGCCAAGACGACTCAGACGGCTGACGGCTCAGACGCCTGACGGCCGGAAAAGAGCAAGAGCGTTGAGACGAGCGGCGACGGTCGTGCGAGCGGTGTGTGTTGAAGGCCCTGCGGCGATCGTGTTGGCCGGTGCCGAGGCCGCGCGTCCGGCGCGCAGTCACCATGCCTCAGCAGGTTGCCATTTCGGCCACACAAACGGAGCGCGCGCGCGGCCGAGGGAATATCCCGTCAGGGATACACCGGACCACGATCACGCAGGGCCTTCAACGCGCACCGCTCGCGGGGCGTCTTCTCTCTTCTACTCCTCTCGTCTTTTCATCGTTCCATCTTCGGCGATCACGAGCTGACCGTTAGGAAACGCGTGTTCGGTCAGCTGTCTCACGAGCCGAAGGGCGCGGCGCTCGGGATCCGGCTGCGGACCGCCCGGGCGGATCTGAATCGCGGATTCGATCGCTCCGTCGAGGAACGCGCCGTCGTGCGCGAGATGCGCGACGAGGATCGGCGCGAATCCGCGCGCATCGGCGACGCTGATGCCGTAGTACGTCGCGAAATTGCCGAGGCTGTAGGCGATCAGGCGTTCGCGATACAGCTCCATCGCGCGCGCCACGTGCGGGCCGTGCCCGATGACGAGATCCGCGCCGGCGTCGATCATCGCGCGCGCGAACTCGACTACATCGCCGCGATCCTCGCCCTGGTAGGTTTCCCGCGTGAAAGGCAGAGCTTCGGCACCTTCGCCTTCCGCCCCGCCGTGAAAGGAAACGATCAGGACGTCGTGCGCGGCCGCGAGCTCCGCGACGCGTGCCCGCGCCACCGGCGGATCGTTCAGCTGATGCGCACCGACGTTGGGCGCGAAGGCGATGAGTGCGATGCGCCGGCCGCGCACATTCCACGACGCCACATCGCCGTCGCGGCCGGAATGGCGGATTCCCATGGAGTCGAGCGCGTGCATCGTCGAGTCGCGACCGGCTTCACCGAAGTCGGCGGCATGGTTGTTCGCGAGGCTCATCACGTCGAATCCGGCGTCTCGCAGATAGGTCGCGTAGCGCGTCGGCGTTCGGAACACGAAGCACGCCGTCGGGGATTTGCACTGCTTCACCGGCTCACCGCCGTCGAGCAGCGTGCCCTCGAGATTGCCGAAGGCGATGTCGGCCGCGGATAGAGTGGGCGTCACGGCTGCGAGGAAACCGACGCCATCGTCGTCCGGCAGGATGTTCTCCGGATGATCGGTGCCGAGCATGATGTCGCCGACCGCGGCGATCGTGATGCCCTCCGGCTCGCGTTCACGAGCCGGCTCGATGGTCGCGGGCTCCGTCCGGTCGGGCGCGGCAGGCGCAGGCTTCGAGGGCGGCGGCGCGCTCACGCACGCCGCAACGCCCAACGACAAGCTAATCGCCCACGCGAATGACCAGCGCATCGACTTCGGCCGCCTGCAGCTGCCGGCGCAAACGGTTGAGCTCGGCCAGATCCTCGATCGGGCCGATGCGTACGCGATGCCACACGTCCGCGTCGACGGCGACGCGCTGCACTTTGGCATCGATGCTCTGCAGGGCGAGCTGCTTGCGAACGCGGTCGGCGTCGGCGAGGTTGCGGTAGGAGCCGGCCTGAAGGACGTAGACGCCAGGTCGCTCGATTGGGGCGGCCGGCAGGTCGCGCTTCACGTCGCGATCGCGCTCGGGCACGACCACTTCGAACTTCGGGAGCATCTCGTAGAAATCATACCGTCCGGCAGCCTCTGCCGCTTCGGTCATCTCGGTGGCCGGCGCATCGACCTTGCGCGGCTCCGGGCGCGGCGCGACCGCAGTTTCGTTCTCCACGCCGCGCAGCCACGCAAAGAGCAGCGTGGCGAGCGCAAGCCCCACGAGCACTCCCGTGCCGAATTCACGATAGCGCGCAGGGTCGAACGCGCGGCGCGCGGGCCGCTTGTAGTCGCGCGATGTCAGCCGGTTCACTTGTGTCGCCATTGTTCCAGAATTCTTCGAAGCCGACTCACATCGTTTCGGGCGCGGACACGCCGAGCAGCGCGAGGCCGTTCGCGATCACCTGGCGCACGCCGAGCACGAGCGCGAGCCGCGCGTTGCGCAGCTTCGCGTCGTCGACGATGAAGGTCTCGGCGTTGTAATAGGTATGGAAGGCATTCGCGAGCTCGCGAAGATAATGCACGAGTGCGTGCGGTGCGCGGTTCGTTGCCGCCTGTTCGATCACTTCCGGGAAACGGGCGAGCGCGGTCAGCACCGCCTGCTCGTGCTCGCTCGTCAACGCCGCCAGGTTCGCCAGCGCCTCGCCGCGGTCGAACTCGAGCCCGCGCACGAGGAGCTGCTTCATGACGCTGGCGACGCGCGCGTGGGCGTACTGGATGTAGTAGACCGGGTTCTCGTTCGTGCGCGACTTTGCGAGCTCGAGGTCGAAATCGAGCGGCTGATCGTGGCTGCGCATGAGATAAAAGAGCCGGCACGCATCGTTTCCGACTTCCTCCCGCAGCTGGCGCAGCGTGACGAACTGGGCCTCGCGCTTGCCCATCGGCACTTTCGCGCCGCCCCGAAACAGGCTCACGAACTGGATCAGGGTCGCCTCGAGCGATTCCGGCGGCTCGCCCATCGCGGCAAGACCCGCGCGTACGCGCGCGACGTAGCCATGGTGATCCGCACCGAGCACGTCGATGAGTCGCGCGAACCCCCGTTCGCGCTTCTCGAGGTGGTAGGCGATGTCGGATGCGAAGTACGTCCGCTGCCCGTTCTCGCGTACGACGACGCGGTCCTTCTCGTCGCCGAACTGCGTGGCCCGGAACCAGACGGCGCCTTCCTTCCGGTACAAGCGTCCCTGCGCATCGAGACGCGCGAGCGCGCGGTCGATCGCTCCGGAGCGGTCCAGCTCCCGCTCCGAGGACCAGCGATCGAAAGTGATTCCGAAGTCGGCAAGATCGCCGCGGATGTCGGCGAGCATCGCCTGGAGCGCAAGGTCGAGCACGCGGCGAAATCCGTCCGCACCGCTCAGCACGCGGGCGCGCTCGATCACGGCGTCGATGTACACGTCCTTGTCGCCCGCAGGCGCATCGGGCGGCAGGCCCTCGAAGACCTCGTGCGCCGTGCGGTGCAGGCGATCGCCGACCTCCGTTCGCAACTTCTCTGCGACGGCGCGGACGTAGTCGCCCCGATAACCGTTCGACGGAAACTCGATGCTCTCGCCGCAGAGCTCCAGATAGCGCAGCCAGGCGCTTGCCCCGAGGATGTCCATCTGCCGCCCGGCGTCGTTGATGTAGTACTCGCTCGCCACCGCGAAGCCCACCATCTCGAGCAGATTGGCGAGGGTCGCACCGTACGCCGCCTGCCGCCCGTGCCCGACATGCAAGGGGCCGGTCGGATTGGCCGACACGAACTCGACGAGGACGCGCTCGCCGCGGCCGAGCGTTGCACGCCCGTACCCTGTGCCCTGCTCGTGGATGAGCGCCAGCTCGCGCGCGTACGCGTCGGGCTTCAGAAAGATGTTGATGAAGCCCGCCCCGGCAACCTCCGCGCGCTCGATGAGTGCGTTCGTCGGCAGCGCGGCGACGATTGCCTGTGCAAGCTCGCGCGGGCTCACCTTAGCCGCTTTTGCGAGCCGCATCGCGACGTTGGTCGCGAAGTCGCCGTGCTGCGTGTCCCGCGTGCGCTCGACCGTGACCGCGGGCAGGTTCGTGGCGGCCGGCGCGAGCTCTGCGAGGACCTTTGACGATGCGTCGCCGAGAAGTTGCTCGAGCTGCGATTTCAATGCGGGATCGGGAAGACGGGCCGGAATGGCGCGCAAGTCTACGGGGAACCTTCGTGTCGACGCCACAGCCGAAGCTGCGTTGGATCCTTTTTTCATCCGGAGAGCAGGGCCATGAGGAAGAGTCTGATCGTCGCGGTAACCAAGGAAGAGGCCGAGAAGGCGATGCCTCACGTGGCCCGTCACTTCGAACGGCTCGATGCGGACAAGGACGGTACGGTAAGCGCGGAAGAGCTCCGCTCGCTCCGCGAGCAGCGTGAGGGTCGGCGCGTGCGGTAAAGTCCTCCGCATGATCGACCTGCATTACTGGCCGACCCCGAACGGCCACAAGATCACGATGTTTCTCGAGGAAGCCGGACTCGAGTACCGCATCGTCCCCGTGAACATCGGTGCGGGCGACCAGTTCAAGCCGGAGTTTCTCGCGATCAGTCCGAACAATCGGATGCCCGCCATCGTCGATCGGGCCGCCCGCGGCGGCGCGCCCGTGTCGCTGTTCGAATCCGGCGCGATTCTTCTGTATCTCGCCGAAAAGACGGGGCGATTCATCTCGACCGATCTTCCGGGACGATACGAAGTGTTGCAGTGGCTGTTCTGGCAGGTTGCCGGCCTCGGGCCGATGGCCGGCCAGAATCACCACTTCGTGCAGTACGCTCCTGAGAAGCTTCCGTACGCGATCGACCGTTACGTGAAGGAGACGAATCGCCTGTACGGCGTGCTCGACCGCCGCCTCGCCGATCGCGCCTTCATCGCCGGCGACGCGTACAGCATCGCCGATATGGCCTCGTATCCCTGGATCGTGCCGTGGCAGAAGCAGGTGCAGAGCCTCGAGGATTTCCCGAACCTCAGGCGGTGGTTCGAGACGGTGGCGGCACGGCCCGGCACGGTGCGCGCGTACGCGCGAGGCGAGCCGTATCGCAGCAGTGCGCCGATGAGCGATGAGGCGAAGAAGATCCTGTTCGGCCAGACCGCCGCGACTGTGAGGAGGGCCTAGCGACTTGCCGCGACGTGGAGCCGCTATGCAGGCAAGCCCGAATTGACCGAGCGAATATCGTGGAGCGAATCAATTCGGGCTTGTGAAGTTCG
>JBQTHP010000248.1:0-11098 GCA_052389755.1 Gammaproteobacteria bacterium | reverse complement strand
TGAGAAGTCGCTTTCGCGGCACCCAGAAATTGTCGCCGTCCCGGTCGCGTCTGGCCACGACCATTGCATCCATACTTGCTGCGCCGACGGTGAGCTGGGCGCAGACGTCGGACGCGACGTTGCGCGGCACTGCCGGGGCCAACAGCGAGATCACCGCAAAGAACATCGCCACCGGCGCCACGCGACGCACCAAGGCGGGCGCCGACGGTACGTACACTCTGGTGGGCCTGCAGCCGGGCACCTATCGGATCGATGCCGGTCCCGGCACCGAGCGAGTCGTCACCCTGACCGTCGCTTCGACAGCGATTCTGCATCTGGTCCCCGAGCCGGGCACGGCCGCAGAGCCGATAGCCGAAGTCGCCATTACCGCCAGTCGCCTGACGGAGGTCAAGACCTCCGAGGTCGGCACCAACGTCTCCGAGCACGTGATCGAGACGACCCCACAGATCACGCGCAACTTCCTCGAGTTCGCCGACGTCGTGCCCGGCATGACGTTCAACGTCGACAACAACGGCTTCGCCACCTTGCGCGGCGGTGCGCAGTCGGTCGGCGCGACCAACGTGTTCATCGACGGCGTGGGCCAGAAGAACCTGCTGTTCGGCGGCGTCACGGGTCAGCACCAGAGCCAGGGCAATCCGTTCCCGCAGCTCGGTATCAGCGAATACAAGGTCATCACGTCCAACTACAAGGCGGAGTACGACCAGGTCGCGAGCGCCGCGATCACCGCCGAGACGAGGTCGGGTACGAATCAGTTCAGCGGGCAGGTGTTCGGTACCTATTCGCACGAGGGCCTGCGCACGGAGACGCCGGCCGAAAAGGCCGCCAATCGCAAGACCGAATCGGAGAGCAAGGAATATGGCGTCGCCTTCGGTGGTCCGATCGTCCAGGATCGGCTGCATTTCTTCCTGACCTACGAGGCCAAGCGCTTCGAACAGCCGCTCGTAGTCACTTCCGGCGTCGCCGGAGTCGAGAGTTTCCTGCCGCCGAATGTCGCCGCGGAGATCGGACCTGCGAGCATCGAGTTCGAGGAAGACCTGTACTTCGCCAAGCTCGATTGGGAGCTCTCGGAACGCGATCGTTTCGAATTCAGCGCACGAGCCCGCGACGAAAGCCGGCTCGGCAATTTCGGCAACCAGACCGCGCAGTCCGCCGGTCTCGACACGAAGAACGACGACACGCGCATCGCTGCGAGGTGGCAGCGCGTCTCGGATGCGTGGCTCAACGATCTCGTCATTACGTACGAGGACGCGTTCTTCAACCCGGTCGCCAACAACAGCGGCAACGGCGCGACGTACACCTGGTTGCAACAGAACAACGCGCTGATCCTCACCACCGGGCCCGCCGATCCGCGTGCCACACAGGACAAGGGTCAGGAAGGCTTCGGGCTGCAGAACGATCTGACCTTCACCGCGTTCGAATGGCGCGGCGACCACACGGTCAAGACGGGTTTCAAGTTCAAGGACGTCGACCTGACGGCGCAGGACGCCGGCACGGGTAACCCGCAGTTCACGTACGACGTGACGCCGCAAGGCACATCGACGATTCCGTACAAGGTGTTCTTCGTGGTCCCGGTTTCGGGGCTCAACCAGAAGGCGGAGACGACGACCAAGCAGTACGGCCTCTACCTGCAGGACGACTGGGAGGTGAACGATCACCTCACGTTGAACCTGGGTCTGCGCTGGGATTACGAAGAAACGCCCGCGTATCTCGACTACGTGACCCCGGCCAACGTCATCGCCGCGCTCAATAGCCAGCATCCCGGGGCGCCGGCAGGGCAGACATATGCCCAATCGCTCGCGCTGGGCGGCGTCGACGTCAACGATTACATCAGCACCGGCGGCAACCGCGACGCCGACACGGACAACATCCAGCCGCGGCTCGGTTTCTCGTACGACATCGGGGGAGACCAGGCGCACGTGGTGTTCGGCGGCGCAGGGCGCTCCTACGACCGCAACCTGTATCAGTGGACGTCGCTCGAGCTGACGAAGGGTGCGTTGCCAAACTTCAACATCAATTTCAACGTTGCCAACCACGCGTGCGATACGGCTCAGCCGAACTGCAGAAACTGGGACCCGGCCTTCCTCAATTTCGCGAACCTGCAGGCGCTGGTCTCGGCCAGCAACCTCGGCGGCGAGGTCTTCCTGATCAACAACGATCTCGAAGTCCCCTACTCCGACCAGTTCTCGCTCGGCATGCGCAACCGGCTCGGCGACTGGATGACGAGCGCCACCGTTTCGCGTGTCAACAGCTACGAAGGATTCGTCTACACGCTCGGCAATCGCTTCCCGGACGGTGCGTTCTGGGTGGGCGGCGGCCAGCCGTGGGGTCATGCGGTGCCGGGCTTCGGTCCGCTCATCATCGGCAACAACGGCATCGAGACGCGCACGACGCAGGTGCTCCTCTCGGCCGATCGCTCGTTCTCCGAATCGTCCCGCTGGTCCGCGAGGTTCGCGTACACGTACACCGACGCGAAGGGAAATCGCGACATCAACGAGACCTTCGCGTTCGACGGCGCGACGATCGAGGAGTACCCGTTCATCACCTCGAACGCGACGCCCGAGCACCGCGTCGTCACGACGGCCTCGATCGCCGGCCCGTGGGGATTGCTGTTCGCGGGCAAGCTCACGCTCTCGACTCCGGTGCCGGTCAACGCCTTTGCGTGTTTTCAGCCTGCCGGCGTCTTCCATCCGAGCGGGGCCAGGTGCGCGCCGATTGCCGGCGAGCCGGACGACACCCTCGGCTACCGCAGCCTCGATCTGCAGGTCACCAAGGATTTCAACATTGCCGACCTCACGAATCTGTACTTGCGTGTGGACGTACTGAACGTGTTCGATCGCGAGAATTTCGCCGACAGGCGGACGGCGTTCGATCTGGATGCGAGCGGCCGGATCATCAGCCCCACTCCGGTCCGTTTCAACGAAACCGGCAATATCGTCGGGGTTCCGCGGACGGTGCGGCTGACGTTCGGCGCGAAGTTCTGACCACGGATCGACACGTCCGCAACATCGTCATCGTCGGCGGCGGCACCGCCGGCTGGATGGCGGCCGCGGCCTTCGCGAAGGTGCTCGGCCGCCGCTATTCGATCCGCCTCGTCGAATCCGAGGAGATCGGCACGGTCGGTGTCGGCGAATCGACCGTTCCGCACTTGAAGCTCTTCAACCAGGTGCTCGGAATCGACGAGATCGACTTCGTGAAGTCGGTCCAGGGCACCTTCAAGCTCGGCATCCAGTTCGTCGAATGGGGGCGCCTCGGCGACCGCTACTTCCACGGCTTCGGTCCGATCGGCCACGAACGCGGCGTACTGGCCTTCCACCAGTACTGGATCAAGCTTTTCAACCAGGGCAAGGTAACCGACCTCGCACCGTACTCGCTGCACTCGGCCGCCGCGCCGCAAGGCAAGTTCATGGTCTCGGCGACCGATGTGCCCGCCCATTCGCCGCTTGCGAGCATCGGGTACGCCTACCAGTTCGACGCCGGCCTCTATGCCGCGTACCTGCGACGCTTCGCCGAAGCGCACGGCGTTCGTCGCACCGAGGGCAAGGTCGTCGACGTCGCGCTGCGCGGCGAGGATGGCTTCATCGATCACGTGCGCCTCGAGAGCGGCGAGAAGCTCGGCGCCGACCTGTTCGTGGATTGCTCCGGTTTCCGAGGACTGCTGATCGAACAGGCCCTGCATACGGGTTACGAGAACTGGACCCACTGGCTGCCCTGCGATCGCGCCTGGGCGGTGCCGTCCGAGAATGTGGGCGATCCCCCGCCCTTCACGCGATCGACTGCCCGCACGGCCGGCTGGCAGTGGCGGATTCCGCTGCAGCACCGTACGGGGAACGGATACGTCTTCTCGAGCAAGTTCATCAGCGAACAGCAGGCGGCCGATACGCTGCTCAGTAACCTGGAGGGCCGGCCGCTGGCGGAGCCGAAGCTCCTCAGGTTCACGACGGGCATGCGCCGCAAGATCTGGAACCGCAACTGCGTCGCGGTCGGGCTGTCGAGCGGGTTTCTCGAGCCTCTGGAGGCGACCAGCATCTATCTCATCCAGTCGTGCGTCGCGCGGCTGGTCAATCTCCTGCCCGACCGGGAGTTCAGCCCGGTGCTGATCGATCGTTACAACGCGCAGCAGCGGTTCGAGTTCGAGCGCATCCGTGATTTCCTCGTTCTTCACTACCACGCCACGGAGCGCACTGACTCACCGCTCTGGAACGAGTGCCGCACGATGAGCATTCCGGACCCGCTCGCGGACAACATCCGCCTGTTCCGCGACAGCGGCCGCTTCTTCCGCGACGCGGAGGAGATGTTCGCGCTGCCGAGCTGGGTGCAGGTGATGATCGGCCAACGCATCGTGCCGCGCTCCTATCATCCGGTCGTCGATGAGCTGCCAGACGCTGAGCTGGTCGCATTCGTCGACGGTGTGAGGAAAGTGATCGCGACCTGCGTGGCTGCCATGCCCACGCACGCCCAGTTCATTGCCAGGTTCTGCCAGGCTTCGAAGCAGGCGCCGTGAACTCTGGCGCTTCGGGCGAGCTCGCGGCTCATCCGAGATCACGCGCCAGTCGAACGCCGGGGCCGATCCTCCGCGGATTCTCGGTGACCTCGGCGCTTGTCCTGGCGGCGGGGATGCCGGGAAGTTGGGCTGCAGGCAGCGGCGTCACGATTGAGAACCTGCGCACTCCTCACGGTCCGCTCAGCTACACGTTGATGCGCGACGCGGGCCGGCTCGTGCTTCCAATCGGCGCGGGCCTGCTGCGCATCCGCCGACTCCCGGCGGAGGTTGTGGTCGAGGAGCGCGAGCCCGAAAGGCCCGCCACTGAAGACTTCTCGGTCTGGGAAGCGGAGATCCGGACCTTCGAGAAGGCCGCCGATGAACATCCGGAGCCCGAGAATGCAGTGGTCTTCGTCGGCAGCTCCAGCATCAATCTGTGGTCCTCGCTGAAGGACGACATGAGTCCCATCCCGGTGATCCAGCGCGGCTTCGGCGGATCGACGCTCGGCGCGGTAGCGCACTACGCCGAGCGTCTGGTGAATGTCCACAAACCGCGGGCAGTCGTGGTGTTCGCCGGCAGCAATGACATCACCCCGGAACGTGTGCTCGCTCCCGACGAGCTGTTGCAGCGGTATCGCCGATTCGTCGGCGCCGTGCGTGCGGAGCTGCCCGAGGTGCCGATCTACTACATCGCGATCACGCCGTCGCCTTCGCGCTGGACGGTATGGAGCGTGGCGAAGCGCGCGAACGAGCTGATCGAGGGCTATTCATCGACCGTCGACGGACTTTACATGATCGACTTCACCCGCCAGCTCCTTGGACCGAACGGCCAACCCGACCCGAAGTATTACCAGGCTGACGGCTTGCACATGAGCGAGGCCGGCTACGAGATCTGGAAACGGGAAATTCGCCGCCGGCTGCTGCGCGACCTTCCGCACCGAACGGGGCATGACTTGACTTCGTACTGCTGTACGGACCGTAGTATCTTGGTTCGGGTGAACACGGGCCCGCAGCGGATGTGTCGCGGAGGCTACCATGTTGAACATCCAGCCCGACGATGCGCTCGCGGTCGCCGTTGTTGATGGGATTCGCCGCGGCGATCTCGAGGCATTGAAGCGTCTCCTGCACGAGAACCCTGGCCTGGCGAGCGCGAGAATCGCCGGCGGCAACGGCGTCTGCGCGACCGGCGGGACGTCACGCACGCTGCTGCACGTCGCTGCCGACTGGCCCGGCCACTTTCCGAACGGTGCAGCCACCGTCGCTGCGCTGATCGCGGCCGGAGCCGAAGTCAATGCACCCTTCTCAGGACAGCACGCGGAGACGCCGCTCCACTGGGCCGCGAGCAGCGATGACGTCGCGGTGCTCGATGCGCTGCTCGATGCTGGCGCCGACATCGAAGCGGCAGGGGCGGTTATCGCCGGTGGCACGCCGCTCGCCGATGCTGTGGCGTTCGGACAATGGCGGGCGGCGCGCCGACTCGTCGAACGCGGGGCGCAGACCACGCTCTGGCAGGCCGCTGCGCTGGGTTTGCTGGAACGCGTCGAGCAGCATTTCGCCGGCGACACCGCACGCGAATCGCCCCGGTGGTCACCTCGCCCTGCGCAACCCGGTGCTCCACCGCCGGATGAGGTCACCCACGCCTTCTGGTGCGCGTGCCATGGCGGGCAGCGCAAAACAGCGGAATATCTTCTCGGCCGAGGCGCCGACCTCAACTGGATTGGTTACGACGGGCTGACACCAGTCGATGCGGCGCGTCGAAGCGGCGCCGGGGAGCTGGCCGCATGGTTGTGCAGTCGGAGTGCCAGGACGGCTGAAGAGCTGCGCTGAAGTGGCGAGGCATCCGTCAGCAGGAAGCTTTTGCACATCGGCACAGACACGGACGGAACGACGGTACCGGACGATATGGGCTGGAGTAAAGTCGCCGCGGCTAAGAGTGCGGACTTCATCGGCAAGCGTTCGCTGCTGCTGATTCCACGCCTCATGCGTACTCGCCGTCCCACAGGGACTTGAGAAATGTCTTCAGGGGAAGAACTTCGATGCCCTCAACCTTGGCGCTTCGGCTTTCCAGACTTACGCACAGATAACGTTTGATGCCGCGCTCTTCCTTGATGGCATGTAGCGAGCGCAGATCGTGTCCGCCTATCGATGCCTTCGCTTTGACTTCGATGGCGGTGTGCTCGCCCAGCAAGAAGTCGACCTCGAATCCAGAAGCCGAGCGCCAGTGGCGCACGGGCTCGCCAGAGATGTAATCGCGATAGCAGAACAGCTCATGCGCGATATAGGTTTCGAGCGCCTGGCCGAGCTCGGGCGTATTCGTCTGAAACAGTCGTCCCTGCAGCTGTCCGGCGACGCCCACATCGAAGAAGTAATACTTGGACGATACGAGAGGCCTGCGCGTGCGCGAAGCCTTCCACGCTGGTACTTCTTCGAGAAGTAGAGTGTCGCGCAGGATGTCAAAATACTCGTAAACCGTGGTACGCGGTACCTGCGCATCGTTCGCTACGTTCGTGAAGTTGACGACCGTGCCGTTGCACTGTGCGGCCACGCGCAGGAAGCGACTGAATGCCGGCACGTTACGGGTGACGCCTTCGGCGACGATCTCCTGCTGCAGGTACGCGCCCGAGTAGGCGTCGAGATCCGCCTTTGGGTCATCGGAGAAGAAGATGGCTGGCAACAGTCCGTGATGTATGACGCGCTTCAGTTCGAAGTGGGCTCCCAGCTCGCGAAAGCACAGCGGATGCAGGTGTTGCACCCGTGCGCGACCACCGAGCAGGTTCACACCGCCGCCGCGCAGTTTGCGCGCGCTCGAGCCCGTGAGCAGAAAGCGGATGCCGCGCTTCTCAATGAGCCGGTGCACTTCGTTGAGCAAGTCGGGCAGCCGCTGGATCTCGTCGATGACCACGAGTTTGTCCTCGGGGCCCAGCTCCTCCGCGAGGCGTCCAGGACGAGCACTCAAGTCGAGATACACGGAGCTGTCGAGCAGGTCGTAGATGCGTGCCTGCGGCAGGGCGCGCTGCAAAAGGTGGCGCTTGCCCGTTTGACGCGGACCGAGCAGGAAGTGCGACTTTTTCGCGACCAAGGCAGCGAGATCGACAATGCGGGGCAGGACGGGATGCTCGGGGATCATGAGCTTGTTCGCGTGTCGGCGAAGTCGTCATACATCATGATAAATGACGGAAGCTCCGTCAAATCCCCGGTGAACCCCGATCCGAAGTATTACCGAGCTGACGGCTTGCACATGAGCGAGGCAGGCTACGAGATCTGGAGGCGCGGAGGCTGACCCTGTTGAACATCCAACCCGACGATCCGCTCGCGCTCGCCGCTGCGGATGCAATTCGCCGCGGCGATCTCGAGGCATTGAAGCGTCTCCTGCACGAGAACCCTGGCCTGGCGAGCGCGAGAATCGCCGGCGGCAACGGCGTCTGCGCGACCGGCGTGACGTCACGCACGCTGCTGCACGTCGCTGCCGACTGGCCCGGCCACTTTCCGAACGGTGCACCCACCGTCGCTGCGTTGATCGCGGCCGGAGCCGAAGTCAATGAAGGGGCGATGGCATCTCGAGTCGGAGGCAGGATGTGATGGACCAGCTCAAGACGATGGCCTATGAAGTGTCCGGACGCATTGCGCGCATTACGCTCAACCGTCCCGAGCGTGGCAACGCGATCACGCTCGACATGCCGCGCGAGCTGGCCGCGTGCGTCGAGGCCGCCGATCTCGACCCGCAGGTCCACGTGGTTGCGCTGTCCGGGAGAGGCAAAGGCTTCTGCGGAGGCTACGATCTGCTGGCAAGCGCCGAGAAGATGGACGCGGGCGCATTCGGCGATGCTTCAAAGCGCGGCACCGCGCTGGACGCGGACGTGATCGCGCACAACCACGACGTCAGGTCCGTCTGGGATCCGATGCTCGATTACCAGATGATGGAGCGCAACGTCCGGGGCTTCATGTCGCTGTTCCACGCCAACAAGCCGGTGGTGTGCAAGGTGCACGGGTTTTGCGTGGCCGGCGGGACCGACATGGCGCTGTGCAGCGATCTGCTCGTGATCGCGGAAGACGCCAAGATCGGCTACCCACCGGCGCGCGTCTGGGGCTCGCCCACGACGGCGATCTGGGCATTGCGCATCGGCATCGAGAGAGCCAAGCGTCTGTTGTTCACCGGTGACTGTCTCGACGGCAAAGAGGCGGTCGCATGGGGCCTCGCCACCGAATGCGCCCCGGCTGGTGAGCTGGATGAACGCTTCGAGATCCTGCTCGAACGCATCGCCAGCGTGCCGATCAACCAGTTGATCATGATGAAACTGCTGGTCAACCAGACGGTGCTCAACGCCGGTCTGCCCGCGGCCCAGATCCTCGGCACGGTGTTCGACGGTATCGCCCGGCACACGAGTGAGGGCTACGCCTTTCAGAAACGAGCGGCGGATGCGGGCTTTCGGCAGGCAGTGCGCGAGCGAGACGAGCGCTTCGGCGACGTTGGTCCCAGTACCTACAAGGGCAAGCCTCCCGCTTGAGCTTGCAGGAGCTCGGCGATGGAGTACCTCGCCGTCCGGCCGATCTACTATCCGGGCTTCACCATCGGCGGGCTCGTCGGTGAATTCGGCGGTCTGCTCATGACGCTCCTGCTCGTGCTCGCGACACCGCGCGACACGCCAGGCTTCTGGCTGACGCTCGGTGCTTTCCTCGCGCTGCTCATATGCATCTGCTCTACTGGGCGCTGACGCATCCGGTGAACAACTTCTGGCTCGCGGATTTCGAGCTGAAGGGTGCGGGCGCCGGCTTCTTCGGATTTGATCCGCTGCGCCGCGCCCGCCATGAAAACCGCCCGGCGACCGTTGCCTGGGCGGGGCTGCGCGGCCAGCGGTACGCGAGCGAGCCCGCCGGGCGAATCTGAATGCGCGGACGCAACGTCAGTGGAGCGCGCTCGCGGTCTCGCGCACCAGGAAATCGACGACCGCTTCGAGCGCTTCCCGCTCGCTCGCGCCGTGCTGGCGGGCGCTTTCGTACACCGCGAGCTGACGGTGCGCGCTCGTGCCGCGCTTCAGGATCGTGCGCGCGTGCTCGGTCTCCCGCAGGCAGCCGAGCGCCTCGGCATCTTCGCGGACGAGCGCGAGAAACTCCTCGAGCAGCTCGGGGAAGGGTACGAGCTCGCCCTTGGCGAGATCGAGGAGCTGTTCGTCGAAGCTGTAGCGCATGGCGCGCCAGCGGTTCTCGGCGATGAGCAGCGTGGGATAACGCCGCCAGCTCTGATTCCCCCGGCGCAGGCGGTACAGCATGCGCAGCAGCGAGACGACGAGCGCGGCGAGGCAGATCGAATCGTCGATGCTCGTGCAGCAGTCCATGATCCGCGTTTCGAGCGTCGGATAGCGGGAGCTCGGGCGCTGATCCCACCAGAGCTTGGTCATGTCCTGGATGAGCCCGTTCCGGATCAGCGTGTCGAGGTGCCGCTTGAATTCGCCGAAGCTCTCGAAGCGCTCCGGCAGTCCGGTGCGCGGCAGCGAATTGAACACGGTCAGCCGGAACGACTTGAGCCCGGTCAGCTCGCCCTCCCAGAACGGCGACGAGCACGACAGCGCGAGCAGGTGCGGGAGGAAATACGACATCTGGTTCATGAGGTCGATGCGCAGCTCGTCGTCGTCGATGCCCACGTGCACGTGCATTCCGCAGATCATCATGCGGCGTGCGGCGGCCTGCATTTCGCGGGCGAGCGCGAAATAGCGCTCCTTGTCCGTGTGCTTCTGCTTCATCGTGTGCGCGAACGGATGCGTGGAGGCCGCGATCGGCGCGAGCCCGTGCTTTCCGCTCACCTGCACGATGATCGAGCGCAGGCGCGCAAGATCGGCGCGCGCCTCCTCCATGGTGCGGCAGACGCGCGTGCCGACCTCGATCTGACAGCGCAGAAACTCCGGGCTGATCTGCCCGCTGCCCAGCTCCGTGGCCTCGCGCAGGAGATCGCCGGGCGGATCCTCGGCGACATCGCGGGTGCGCGGGTCGACGAGCAGATACTCTTCTTCTATGCCCACCGTGAACGGCGGTTCCTTGTGGCTCACCGAAGCACCTCGTTCCTGCCTGCACAGGCAGCCGCGAAGCGCTGCTCGCGATAGAGCGAGGGCTGCGACAGGATCGGCTCCAGCGCCTGCACCAGGTTGCGGTTCCAGGCTGCAACGCCCGCCGCATCGGAGATGAGGTCCTGCCGGATCTCGATGCACACGTGCGGCCAGCCGCGATTCTCCGCGTGAACGTCCACCGTGTAATCGGCCGGATGTCGCCCCGAATACGGTTCGTTGTCGCCAACGACGAGGCCGTCGCTCGCGCGCAGCGCTTCGAGCAGCGGAGCCGCGATGCGCGGGTCGCGATCCCACAGGATTCCGCAGTGCCATGGACGCGTGATTCCGAGCATCTGTGGGGTGAAGCTGTGAATGGCAATGAGCGCCGGCACGTCACCGTCGCGGGCGAGCTCGGCGAGTGCCTGATCGACCGCCCTGTGATAGGGCCAGAAGCCTATCATGTGCGAACGCACGCACCCCACGGGGCCTCTGCGGAGGCCGCGGCCGCGCAGGCCGCGCACGATGGCACCGCCTGCTCGGAGTAGATGTTGGCAAGAAGGTTGCCGCCGCGGTTCTTGCT
>JBQTHP010000247.1:0-3869 GCA_052389755.1 Gammaproteobacteria bacterium | reverse complement strand
GTGAATCCTTCGTGCAGATTGTTGCGATAGACGCGAAGGCGGGCGGCGCCGTCGAGGCCATCGTCGTACACAGAGGATGCGGCGGGCTCGTCGACGCCGTCGAAGAGCGAGCTTGCGAAATGGGACTGCAGCTCACGCAGCGACAACATGATCCTGCTTCCGGTGGGCGTCATCGAGCGCGGCCGCGGCGATGCGATCGGCGAGTCGGGCTTCTTCCATGAGCACGGCGAGCGCGGGAATGTCGGTATCCCATTCGATGAGCGTCGGCACGGCGCCGAAGCGTGTGATCGCCGCGCGGTACAGGTCCCAGACCGCTTCGCAGACGTGCGTCGAATGAGTGTCGATGAGGATCTCGCGCCCGTCGGCGTGATTGATGCTGTGGCCGGCGAGATGAATCTCGCGCACGGCGCCGCGGGGCACAAAATCGAGGTACACGTACGGATCGAAACCATGATTGCGAGCGCTGACGTAGATGTTGTTCACGTCGAGCAGGATCCCGCAGCCCGACTCCTGCGCGAGCGCCGCGAGGAATTCCCACTCCCGCATCTGCGAGCAGGAGAACTGCAGGTAGCTCGAGACGTTCTCGACCAGAATCTGTCTGCCGAGGTGCGCCTGCACCGCGGCAACGCGGCCGCCGAGGTGCCTCAGCGCCTCTTCGGTCCACGGCAGCGGGAGCAGATCGTTCATGAAGCGCCCGCCCACCGAACTCCACGACAGGTGTTCGGAAACGAGCGCCGGCTCAAAATCCCTCACGAGCCGCGCGAGCTCGTCGAGATGCGCGCGATCGAGCGGGTCGGTCGATCCCAGCGAAAGACCCACGCCGTGCAGCGACAGCGCGTAGTGCTCGCGTACGCGCGCGAGAGCGTCACGCTGCGCGCCACCCCGCGCGAAGTAGTTCTCGCTGTGCGCCTCGAACCACGCGACGTCCGGCGTGTGCGCGGCGACCTCCACATGATGCTGGGCGCGCAATCCGACGCCCGCCCGTGGCGGAAGCGCCGTGCCACGCGGCACCCGCTCCCCCGTGTATGGGGGAGGGGGCCGGAGTGAGGCAACCTCACTCACGCGTCGTGAGACGGGCGCGTTCACTTCGCAGGCGAGAGACTGCCGCCAACGATGCGCTCGCAGGTGCCCTTGGGCAGCTTGACCCACTCGCGTGTGTCGCGGTCCTTCTTACTCTGGCCGGCGCAGGCATGGTTCGGGCCGGCGCAATCGTTCTTGCCGGCCTTGGCGACTCCGTAGCACTTCTCCGTACTGTCGTCGGCTGCGAAAGCCGCGGACGAAGCGTTGAGGGCGAAGAGACCCCCGATCGCCGCCGCGAGCATTGCGGTCTTGGCATTCATCTGTGTGAGCTCCTTAAGGGTTCGTGATTGATCGAGTGTTTGCGCGGCGACTTTCATGACCACCGCGCGCGCGGCCAGATAGAGCAACGCGTATGCCAATCGTGGAAATCCAGATGCAGCAACTACTTGCACGCGAGCGCGATGCCGCCTGCAACATGCCGCGGCGCACGTCCGCAACGCGCGGTGGCGTGCCGCGAATTGCTGCGGATACCGCGCGTTTACCGCAGAGGTCCCGGCGCAGATTCCATTCCGCAGCTCAGTGCTATCCTCCGATCCGGGAGCCCACGACAAAGTTACCCAAGGAGAACGGCCATGTGCTACGAGGAACGATTCTTCAGCGAGCGGGCAACGAAGAGGGCGCAGCAGCGCGAGAAGACGAAGCCCGTGACGGAGCATGCGCGGCCCAACGCGCAGCCGGTTCGTCCGATGCCGGAAACGAAGAAGACCCAGGAAGTCGAGCGCGAGCCTGAAACCGCGTAATTGAGAAAGCATGTGTGAAAGCCCTGGGTAGCTTGCGCTCCCAGGGCTTTCGCTTAAGTCGGGTAGAATTCCCGGCAGCCCTCACGGAGCGCCCTGATGCCCACACCGCTTACGCACAGCGAACGCCGCGAAGTTCAGGCTCACTTCACGCAAGCCGACACGAACCGCGATCGCAGGATCAACCACGAAGAATTCCGGGAGCTTCTGAAAAACCTGGAAGCCGAGATGAGCGACGACGAAGCGAGCATCGGCTTCGACGAGATCGACACCGACGACGACGGCCTGATCGACTTCGACGAATTCCTCGCGTGGTGGGGGGAGCCGTAACCGCTCCTACGCACATTCGGTCTTGGCGTCCTTGATGACCGACTTGTACTCGCTATGGGCGCGACGGGTTCGTCGAAGCTCATCCGTGCAGTCGTTCTTGTAGTCCCCCGCTGCTGCGCAGGCGACGAGCCGCTGAGCTTCCGTGCTCAGCGCGGTTGCGGCATCTTTGACGCTTGAAAGCGCGTAACGGCAATTCTCGCTCTGCTGGGCCTCAGTTACCCCGCCACCCACGAAGAGACACAGCGCGCTCAGGCATCCGATTGCTCCTGCCCTCCGCCTCGCATCGAGCGAGTACGTATCGAATTCCCGAAACGCGAGGAGCACGAGTGCTCCCGCCAGGATGATGAGGGACGGAAAGAACAGCGCATTCGCTCCCTCGAGATACCAGCCCCACGGATCGACGATCGACCGCCACACACCGAGCAACGTGACGGCGGTAATGGCGATCAAGGCCGGATACACCCATCGTCGCAATAGTCCGATAACGATCAGAGCGCCGATCACCATCTGCGCGATGCCGAACGCCTTGAGCAGCGGCACGACCGAGAACGCTCCCATATAGAAGTGTTCCGAGACGAGCATGCCGTGCTCGACATTGACCAGCTTGTCTGCGCCCCAGATGAGCATCAACAGCCCGAGGGATACGCGAAGCAAAAGCAACGACCACGTTTTCATGCGACCCCCGCTGCAAATCCCAACCTGGCAACCCACGACCTGAACAACTCCGGCCACGCCGCCGCGGTCTTGTCCGCAATGCCGCGCAACCCGAACCCGTGCCCGCCCTGGTCGAACACGTGGATCTCCGTACGCACACCGGCGCGCCTCAGCGCATCGAACATCAACAACGTGTTTTCGACCGGTACCGAGGGATCATCCGCGGCATGCACAAGGAATACCGGCGGAGCATCCCGCGGTACATTAAGATGCACTGAGTAACGCGCGACACGCGCCTCGGTCGGTTTCGGTCCGATCAGCTGATCGCGCGACGCTGCATGCGCGACGTCATCTGACATCGAAATCACGGGATAGATGAGGCCGGCAAAGTCCGGACGCGCACTCAACGCATCTGCGGCGTCGCGCGCCGGGTAGGACGCCGCGCCGAACTCCGTGGTCAACCGCGCGGCAAGATGGCCGCCCGCCGAAAACCCCTGTACTCCCACGCGCTTCGGATTGATGCCGAGCACAACGGCGTTGTCGCGCATCACCCGCATCGCGCGCTGGGCATCCTGAAGAGGCGCATCCGGGCCCGCCGTCCACCCATCGCCCGGCAACCGATAGCGCAAAACGGCTGTCGTGAAACCGCGCCCGCGCAACCAGCGCGCGGTCTCGAAGCCCTCCTTGTCGATGACGACGTGCCGGTATCCACCGCCTGGCACGATCAGGACGCCTGTGCCGTTCGCGCGCTTCGGGCGAAAGATCCCGAGAGTAGGGCGCGTGACCCCGCGAACGATCCGGTCTCGCAACCCTTCAGGATGCTCGCGCTCGACCACCTGCTCGCGCCCGGACAAGCCGCCGCCGCCGGGCGGACCCTCAGGCCACAACTCGAGAAACTCGTCCGGTTCGGGCTCCGGCTCCGCTGCCGCAGCAGGCAAGGCCGCGAGCGCGGAGGTCAAGAGCAGCAGTTGGCGGCGACTAAATTCCACGTGCGACACTCCCCGCTCGATCCTGCCTGGATCAGATCATGCTACACCGGCGCCCATGAAACCGATGCCCACCATCTTC
>JBQTHP010000246.1:0-31021 GCA_052389755.1 Gammaproteobacteria bacterium | reverse complement strand
GCCGGATCAGCCATAGGTCGCCCGCCACTCCGCCTTGTACGAAAGACCCAGCGCAATCAGCCTCGCGAGCAGCTCCTCGTAGCCCACGCCGGAGGCGCGCGCGGATTCGGCGAAGTCCTCTTCCGCCTCGAGGTTCGGATTCGCGTTCGCTTCGAGCACGTACACGCTGCCGTCCGGCGAGACGCGGAAATCCATGCGCGCGTAACCGGAAAGCCCGAGCGCGCGGTAGATGCGGCGCGAGAGCTTGTCCAGGCGCGCGATGACGGTCGGCGGCAGATCCTCCGCCGCGCGCGTCGTGATGCCGTATCTTGCCTGGTAGCGCTTGTCCCACTTCACCTTGCGCGTCGCGATCGCGGCCAGCGAGCCGGGCATGGAACCGAACACCATCTCCCAGACCGGCAGCCGCGTGAGGCGATCGTTGCCCATGACTCCGACGTAGAGCTCGCGCCCTTCGATGAACTCCTCGACGAGGGCGTCGGACTTCACCTGCTCGTGAACGAACTCGACGCGTTCGCGCAGCTTCGTCGCGTCCTCGACGACCGACGCCTGTGCGATGCCGAGCGATGCATCCTCGACCGTGGACTTCACGAACAGCGGAAATTTCAGTTTGCGCGGCACCTTGAACTTCGCGCCCCTCGAGAAGACGGTGAACTGGGGCGTAGGGATGCGATGAAACGCCAGGAGCTGCTTGCAGAGCGACTTATCGCGCGAGAGCAGCAAGCCGCGCGGATTACACCCTGTGTACGGCTGGCGCAGCAGCTCCAGGAAGGCGACGACGTGCTGGTCGTACGTGACGATGCCGTCGAACTCCTCGAGCAGATTGAAGACGACGTCGGGCTTCCAGTCCGCGATCGCACCGCGAAGCTCCGTGAGACTGTCGAGGACGCCGAGACAGCGCACCTCGTGGCCCGTCTTGCGCAGCGTGCTGGCGACGTCGAATTCGGTGCGCCACTCCTCGATCTGCTTTTCGGTGTAGCCCTCGAGGGTCTCTGGAGGAACGAGGCTCGAATGCACGACGACGAGCGCGCGTAGCGTCTTCATAGCCTGAAGTGCGGCGTCTCACCCTGCTCGTACAGGCGCGCGAGGCGCACGAGCGCCCGGCGCGTGCGGGATTTCGCGTCCCGTCGGCTGCCGCACACGTAGAGCTTCAGCGCTTCGCTGCGCGTGATCAGCATGCGCACGTGCTGCTGCACGCAATATGGCTCGGTGCCGAGCTCGCGCACCGCGCCCGCGATCAGCTCACTGCGCGCCCCCCGCAGCAGCGTGCTGGCACGGATCGCGCGCGGATGCGTCGGTTGCTCCGTGAACACCTTTCGCAGCAGCTTGTCGGCGAAGCCGCGGCGATAGTGGCGGAAGCGCGCGAGCTTCGCCCGGTAGTGCTGCGCGAGCGTGCGCCTGTTCGTCTCGAGCGGCTCGATGCGCGTGCGGTTGCGCACCGCCGGCCGCGACTCGCGCACCTGGCTCATGAGCTCGTCCACGAAATCGAGCTTGCTGAGCGCCGGCCAGTCCGCGTAACTGCGACGCCAACCCGAACGCGGCTTCAGCCACACCGCGAACGTCTCGGCGAAGTCCTCCGTGGGATGCGACTGCGCGTACCACTCGCCGAGGTGGTGCACGTAACGGCGGCTTCCCGGCCGCGCGCGATAACGGTGCGGATACGGCAGCGAGGCGGGACCGAAGACCTCGCGCCAGCGACGTCGGCGCCGCAGCCTGTACGCCGTGTCGATGGCGTGCCCGGCCTCATGGCGCAGGATGCGCATGAGCCAACGCGAGTTGCCGCCCTCGACTTCGCGCATGATTCGCCGCTCGAGCCGCTCGAGGCGCGGGTGTGCCAGATAGAACGGCACCGCGAAGCCGGGAATGCCGTCCGGCGAGAACCACTCTTCCGCGAGCCACACGTGCGGCTTCGCCTCGATGCCACGGCTGTCGAGCTCCTCGTTCAGGCGTCGCAGGCTGTGCTTCAGCAGCGCGCGGTCGAGCGTCAGCTTCAGGTCGCAGAAGCGAAGCGATAGCAGTTCCTCGTCACTGAGCCGCGTCCACGGAAGTGCGCGAGCCATGGCAGCAAGAGTTCCAAAAAAATGATGTGAATGGAGCCGTCCGGCGGTACCGGCCGGCGCGTCATTATGCGGGGCAGATTACCGAACCGCGGTGGCCGATGGGGCCAAATTTTCAGCGCCCGGCACCGCTCGCCGTGTGGTTGAAGAGCCGCTCGGCGAAGCCCTCGATGAGGTCCTTGCGGATCAAGCCGTTGCGCCAGGGAGCCGGGATGGACGCGGCTCCGTAGTGAGCCCCGGCCAGTTGGCCATAGACGGCCCCGGCGACGTCCGACCTCCCGCCCACGTTGACGGCCCGGAGCGCGCCATCCTCGAAGCTCGAGGAGCGCGCGAACGCCCAGAGAGCCGCCTCCAACACTTCGATCGCGCTTTCGCCCGTCCCTGTGGCCGGCGGCTCACCGGTCCGGGACGTCTGCTCGGCTAGCGCCCTGACCCGGTCCCGCAACTCGCCGGCCGCAGCGAGTCCCCTTCCGGCCGCCAGGATCTCCGGTCTGGATGCGCCCGCGAGAGCTGCGTGCAGCAACGTCGCGAGCAATCGACATGAATCGAGCACGAGCGGTGCCTGACAGGTCGTGCGCGCGGCGTCGCACGCCTGACGGGCGGCCTCTTCCGGCGCGTGAAAGAAAAACATGGCGACGGGCGCGACCCGCGCGAGCGGTTCGGGATCGAGCTGATCCGGATCGTGCGAACCGGAGAAGACCTGCCGGCGCCACTGCGACATCGCGAGCGCACGCACAGTGTTTGGCGTAATGCCGACGCCTCGACCCGTTGCCGAGAGATGGCCGGTATCCCGCCAGCGCTCGTAGCGCGCGACCTGGTCGTGCGCATCGAACCCGCCGCACTCGAGCAGGCTTTCCGCAAGGCACAGCGCCATCGCGGTGTCGTCGCTCCACGCCCCGGGGGGCAGCTCATCGGGTCCGCCTCCTGCGAGGCCCGTAACCGGCCGAAACGTGCCGGGCGCACGCCCCTGCGTCGCCGCCGCCAGCGCATCGCCGACCGCGAGTCCCAGAAGCGCGCCGATGAAGCGCTCACGGGTCCCGTGCGGCAGAGTCGTCGCCGGGCGTGGCACGCGGATCGGCGGCCTTGCGCGGTGCTCGCGCGCACCGCGTGCTCGCCAGGTGCGCACGTACTCGATCTGCTCGTCGGTCTCGGGCACGTACGGCCAGTCGCGCGAGCGGGCGCAGTTGTGCCAAAGGCGGTTCAGTTCGTAGAGCGCGTCGTCGGGCGACAGGCCGCGCTCGATGAGCAGACAGCCCATGACCATGCCCGTGCGCCCGATGCCGGCGCGGCAATGAACATAGAGGTGCCGCCCGGCACGCAGCGCCTCTTCGATCGCCTCGAGTATCTGCGCCATGTCCTCCGGCCGCTCCGGCAGGCCGTGATCCTGGATCGGCTTGCGGATGTAGTCCGCCCGGAACGGCAGGTCGCGGTCGTACGGCTCGCGCTCGGACGCGGCCGTGAGATCCACGAAACAGTCGATGCCGGCGTCCACGAGCCTCGCGAGCCGAGCGCGAGTCTCCTCCTGCGATCGGCCTCCAGGATGCTCGCCGGCCAGCAGCTGACCGGGCAGCACCCAGTACGAATTCGGCAGCGGTGCGGGCGCGTGCGGGGAGCGGGTCACAGCGTGCGTTTCGCGTCGAGCCCCGCGAAATCGAACGCGGCGGGGTCCGCGAGGTGCTCGACCTGCACATTGCGCAGCGCCGAGAGAATCGTTTCGGTGCGTCCGGGATGCTCTGCTTCCCACTGCGCGAGCATGTTCTTCACCGCAACCCGCTGCAGGTTGTCCTGTGAGCCACAGAGCCTGCACGGGATGATCGGAAAGGCGCGCCCGCGGGCATACCGCTCGATGTCGCTTTCGGCGACGTATGCAAGGGGCCGGATGACGATGTGCCTGCCGTCTTCCGAGGCGAGCTTCGGCGCCATCGCCTTCAGACGCCCGCCGAAGAAGAGATTGAGGAACAGCGTCTCGACGATGTCGTCACGGTGGTGGCCGAGCGCGATCCTGGTCATGCCGTTCTCGGCGGCGAAGCGATACAGCGCGCCGCGCCGCAGGCGCGAGCACAGCCCGCACATCGTCTTGCCTTTCGGGATCACCCGTTTGACGACGCTGTACGTGTCCTGCTCGATGATCCGGTAGGGCACGCCGAGCGATTCGAGGTAGTCCGGAAGGACGTGCGCCGGAAAGTCCGGCTGCTTCTGGTCGAGATTCACCGCGAGCAGCTCGAAGTGAATCGGCGCACTCCTCTGAAGGGACAGCAGCATGTCGAGCAGCGTGTAGGAGTCCTTACCGCCGGAGAGGCACACCATGACGCGATCGCCGTCCCGGATCATGGCGAAGTCTTCGATCGCCTTGCCCGTGAGCCCGCGAAGGTGCGCCTGCAGGCGCTTGAACGTGTTCGACGGGGCAGGCAGCGGCGTCGCGCTCACGAGGGTTCACCGGCGTGGCCCGTCGCGACCCGCCGCCGCACGATCTCCGCGACGGCGAATACCGCCGCCGCCGCGAAGAGATGCTTCAGGGTGTGTCCGCTCACGATCTGCCCCATACGGTAAATGGCGAGGTCGAACGCTTCCGCGATCTTGGCGACCGCATAAAGTGCCACGACCCACCAGAGCGCCGCGCCGTGCGAATAGCGGCGTGATGAAAAAGCAAGCGCAGCGAAGGCCACGATCGCGATCGTCCACGCCTGATAGATGCCGTACGGCATCACGTTACCCCGGCCGGCGCGCTCGGTCGCGTACCAGTACAGCACGGTTGCCACACCTGCAGCGAGCAGCGGCCAGAGAGCGCGGCGGCCGACCCCGGCGTGGATTCGCTCGCCGATCACGGCGGCGGTGAGCCCGGCGAACCCGAGCGTCATCGGCAGCCGATCCCAGACGAGCCGCACATTGTCCGGCGCCGCGTGGTAGGACATGGATCCAAACGTCGTCAGCACGGCGCCGAGAAAGAAAATGAGATAGGGCAGGCGCTCGTCCCCTGCCGCGAACCGCCGATCGCTCGGGATGAGCGAGATCGCGAGGCCGTACGCCCCGGCGATCAGGAACGGCACGTTCGAGGCGACGTTCAGGAAGTTCGGGATCGAGAGGAAACTGCGGCAATCCGCGAAGTCGTGGTAGGAGAGCGGCTGCGGGAATGCGGGAGCGAGGATCGCCGCCGCAACGCTCACCGCGGTCGCACCGATGAGCAGCCAGACTCGCCAGCCGAACCCCCGCAACGCCAGGCTCCTCTGGGCTCCTATGCCGCGGCGCTGCTCGGCGCGGTGCCCGCGCTTTCCAGATAGCGTCCTTCGAGGTGGCGCACGAACGAGGTCGCCGAAAGCGGCTTGCCGGTCGCTGCCTTCAGAAGCTCCTGCACACTGATCTTCGCGCCGACGCCGTGCACGTGCTCGCGCAACCAGCCGAAGAGTCCCGTGAATTCGCCGCGGGCGAGCTGCTCGTCGAGCTCAGGCACGGCGCTGCGCAAGCTTTCGTAGAGCTGCGCGGCAATGGCCGCGCCGAGCGCATACGACGGGAAGTATCCGAAGGACCCGACGGCCCAGTGGATGTCTTGCAGACAGCCTTGTGCATCGTTCGATGGCCTGATGCCGAATCGCTGTTCCATGCCGGCGTTCCACGCCGCCGGCAGATCGCGTACCGCGAGCTCTCCCGAGAGCAGCTTCTTCTCGAGCTCGTAGCGCAGCATGATGTGAAGCGGGTACGTGAGCTCGTCCGCATCTACGCGGATCAGGCTGCGCCGCACACGCGTGAGGTGCGCGTAGAGGTTGTCCACCTCCCATTCCGGACCGCTCACGCCGAAGTGCTTCTCGAACAGCGGCTTCAGGTACTGCACGAACGGGCGGCTGCGGCAGACGATCATCTCGATGAGCAGCGACTGGCTTTCCTCGAGCGCCATGCCGCGGTCCTGTCCGACCGGCTGGTCGCGCAGATCCCTCGGCAGGCCGAGGTCGTACATGGCGTGCCCGGTCTCATGAAGCGCGCCGAGCAGCCCGGTGAATACGTCCGTGGTATCGAAGCGCGTGGTGACGCGGATATCACCCGGCACGCCTTCGGTGAAGGCATGCTCGCTTTCGTCGAGCCGGCCGCGATCGAAGGGAAAGCCGATCGCTTTCATGACCTCGACCACGAGGCTCTTCTGCTTGCCGCGCGGAAAGCTGCCGCTGATGGGCAGCGGCGGATGACGGTCCTGCAGGGCGATGACCTCGCGGATCAGCGCGGGCATTCGCCGCGACAGGGCCTTGAACATCGAGTCGATGTCCATGGTGCCGATGCCGGGACTGAATTCATCGACGAGCGCGTCGTAGGGCGCGAGGTTCAACGCCTGGCCGAGCAGCGCCGCCTTGTCCCGCACCAGGTTCACGACCTCCTCGAGATGGCCGGCGAAGAGCTCGTACTTGCCCTGCTGCCGGGCCTCGAGCCACTGGACTTCGGCGCGCGAGGTCGCCTTCGCGAGGCGCGAGATCAACGATACCGGAGTCGCGATCGCATGGTCGCGCTGGCGTCGCATCTCGCGCAGATTCGCGATCTGCCAGTCGGCAAGCCCGTGCGTGCTGGCCTGTGCACGGTCGAGCAGACGCGTGATCCGCGGCGCCGTGAGCAGCGCGTGGTACTCGGTCTCGAGCGCGGCGAGCTGCTCGCCGCGAACGTCGGCGCTGCCGCGCGGCATCATCACCGCCGCGTCCCAGCGCAGAAGCGACAGCGCGCCTCGAAACGCGTGCAGACGCTTCCATTCCTGTTCGAGCTGCTTGTAGGGCGAGGCGGACATGCTGGCACCGGCTTTCGATCGGTCCCGCGCCCGTCCGGCGAGGGCGCCGGCCCGTGCGAGCAAGCCCGTCACGGGATTGTGAGGAGCGCAGGAGGGACGGCGCATTCTACCAGCGCGCACGGATCGGGCCCACGTCCCGCAAAAAATATCTGTTCCTGATCAGACAGTTACTTTGAGGCGATCGAGTTGACAGGGCCAAGTACTTGATTGAATCTTGCCGTGGATTGTGCAAAGCAGCATTCGGCCGTTCAGCGGCGCGGCAGTGACACGATGCCCGTCGCGAGCGCCGTACCGATCAGGACGAGGGCGCAGCTCGCGAGCAGCGTCGCGGTGATCTGCTCGCGCAGAAAGATCGTGCCCCAGAAAATGCCGAACACCGGGATCAGGAACGTGACGGTCACGGCTTTCGACGGGCCGACGTGCCGGACGAGGCGGAAGTAGATGAGGTACGCGAGCGCCGTGCACAGGAGACCGAGCGCGATCGCTGCCGCCCACGCGCCGACACTCGGCGCAGCCGCCGGCCACTGGAGGAACGCGATCGGCGCAAGCGCGAGCGTCGCACCGAAGACGCTGCCGGCGGAAATCGTCGGCGCATCGAGCGCATCGAACTTGCGTTTCGCGAAGTTCGCGGCGAATCCGTAGAGAGCCGATGCGACGAGCCCGGCGGTCATGCCGAGCGCGGCGCCTTCGGCATGCGCGCCCACGGCGCCCAATACGATCGCGCCGACACCCGCAAAACCGATCAGGATGCCGATCACGCGCAGCGCGGTGAGGCGCTCGCCGAGCCACAGATACGCGACGAGCGCGCCGAACATCGGCGTCGTCGCGTTGAGGAGCGCGGCGAGCCCGGCCGTGATGCTGAGCGTCGCAAACGCAAACAGTGCGAACGGAATCGCCGTGTTGAGAAGCCCGAGCAGGAACAGCGTTCCGGCGCGATCTCGCATGCGAGAGAAACCCCGCGCCACCGCGATGAGCACGACCGAGGCGATCGCGATGCGCACGAAGGCGAGCGGTACGGGGCCGAACTCGGGCACGGCCACGCGCAGCAGCGGAAACGCGCCACCCCAGATCGCCCCGAGCGCGACGAGCTCGCCGAGGTCGCGAGACTTCAATGCGACGCCACGGCTCGCGGCTCTCCCGCTGGCTTCAGATTCTCGTCGAACCAGTCGCGGATGAGCTGCAGCCGCTCGATGCGCTGGCTCGGCGGTCCCTCGCGCGACAACCCGTGCGCGGATGTGGGAAACAGCGCGAGTCGCGCGGGCTTGCCGAGCATGCGCAGCGCTCCGTAGTACTGGAGGCCCTGATCCATCGGCGTGCGGTAGTCCTGCTCGCTCTGGATCACGAGCACCGGCGTGGTCACCTTCTCGACGTAGGTGAGCGGCGAGCGTGCGAGGTAGTCCGCTGAATCCTTCCAGGGGTAGTCGCGGAACCAGTGACGGACGAAGAACGCGTGGCGGTCGGAGCCCGACGCGAAGCTGTGCCAGTTCGTCACGGGCCGCTCGACGAGCGCCGCCGCGAATCGCGGGGTCTGTGCGATCGTCCACGAGGTGAGAAGCCCACCGCCGCTGCCGCCGCCGACTCCCATGCGCCGCTCGTCGATGATGCCGCGCGCGACCACCGCGTCCACTGCGGCCATGAGATCGCGGTAGTCATCGCCGGGGTAGCGGTACTGGATGATGTTGGCGAACTCCTCACCGTAACCGGTGCTGCCGCGCGGGTTCGAGATCAGCACGACGTAGCCGGCGCTCGCGTGCATCTGGAACTCGTGGAAATAGTTCTCGCCGTACAGCGTGTGCGGCCCGCCATGTATGTAGAGAAGCAGCGGATACTTGCGCGTCGGATCGAAATCGGGCGGCTTCACGAGCCATGCCTGAATCGGCCGGCCGTCGAACGACGCCACCGTGAACCCCTCGTAAGGCAGCGGCTGGAACCCCTGCAGCCCCGAACTGCCTTGCCAAGTACGTTGCCGCCAGTTGCCGCCGGGTCGATCGAGCGACCAGACCTCGTATGGGGAGGTCGGCGAGCTGAAGATCGCCGCGATACGGCCGCTCTTCGCGACGCTGATCTCGCGCAGCTCGCCGCGCAGCTCGTCGGTAAGCTCGCGCAGCGCGCCCCCATCGGTTCCTGCCCGATAGAGCCGTGTGCGGCCCTGATCCGCCGTCACGAAAATGAGCGCCTTGCCGTCGGGCGTGAACGCGAGCGCTGTGCCCGTGCTGCGCGGCGCCGCCGAATCGGTGATCAGCGTTTCCCCGATGCTGCGATCGAGGGATGCGGCGAGCTGACGACGAGCGGATCCGTCGGGCTTCATGACGAACAGGTGCGTGGTCGAGCTGCTGCGGGCGGGCTCGGCGCTGTCGTAGCCGGTCCATGCGATGAGACCGCTCGCACCGATCACGGGCGATCCGTCGGGGCCGCGGCGATCGGTCAGCGGTGTGATCGCACGGCGCGCGTCGAGGCTCACGCGATACAGCTCGGCGTCCCCGTAGATCTGCGCGCGATCGTCCGCAGGCGTCGCGCTGAACACGAGCGACCGACCATCGGCAGCCCAGGCGGGTGCGGACGGCTCGAGCAGCGTGGTCCCGTCCGTCAGGGGTCCCAGGGCGTTCGCCTGCGGGCGAGCTTGGATCACGTAGAGCCGTGGCTGCATCTCGGGTACGAAGCCGGCGGACCCATCGGAGCGAAAGAAGAGACGCTCGGTGACGCGCGCGCGGCCGGCGCTGCCGGGCGGCGGCTCCTCCGGATCCGCTCCCCGCGCGAGATAGGCGATGCGCGAGCCGTCGGGCGACCACGCGAACGCCCCGATGCCGCCCTTTTCGTTCGTGAGCGCCCAGGCCTCGCCGCCGGCCATCGGGAGAATGTAGATCTGCCGCTTGCCGCCGCGGCCCGAGATGAACGCGAGCTGCCGTCCGTCGGGCGACCAGCGCGGCCGCGTGTCATCGCCGCGGGCGGTGACGAACGGACGCGGCGCCTGATCGCCGTCGATGAGCCAGAGATCGGCATCGTACGAATCCTTCTCGGCATCGACGCGCGTCACCACGTACGCGATGCGTCGTCCATCGGACGAGATCTGCGCGTCGCTGACGAATTGCATCGCTGCGAGCGATTGCGGTGTCAGGGAAGCGGCGGCGACCGAGCTCGTAGCGGCGCCGGCAAGCGCGGCGCACAGAACAAACGGAACCCCGATGCGGCGGATGTTCATCACGCGATCCTTGAGTTCGTTGACGAATATCGAGGCGCGCGATGGTAGCGCGGTAAGATTCCTTCATGTCGAGCATTACGCTTCTTGGTCCGCAGATCCGCGAGCCGATCCTCGCCGACGTGCTGCGCGAGCTCGCGCTGACGGGCCCGTTCGCGGCGATCACGGCCGGCTGGCAGGAACGCGAGGGCGAGCTCGATGAGCTCCGGGCGCACGTCGGGCAGGAGGTCGAGGATCTGCAGCTGTACGCGCGGGCGGAACAGGCGCTGGCGCACGACGCGGACCTGCGAATCGCCCACCGACGCCGTCAGGCGCGTCTCGCGGAGATGCAGGAGATCTACCGATTGCGGCTCGTTCACGGCAAGCGCGCGGCGCGCGAGCTCTTCGACCATGACGGCGACCTCGCGGTGCTGCGCCCGGCCCGACGTCAGGCGATCGCGGCGCTGCGCCGCCTCGACCGATGCCATCTCGCAGCGATCCGGCGCGTGCACGCCGAATTCGACGGCGAAATGCGGCCGCTCGAACGACCGGCGGTAGCCGACGCGCTCGCCCGGATTCGGTCCGATATCGCACGGGCGAAAGCCGTGCTCATCGCGGGCGGACACGTTGCCGTGCTCGTCAATCGCCTGCGTCTGTTCGGCGGAGCAAGCCTGCTCCAGGGCAAGCCGGTCGTCGCGTGGTCCGCAGGCGCGATGGTTGCATGCGAGTCGGTCGTGTTGTTTCACGATCACCCGCCGCAGGGCGCCGGGAACGTCGAGCTATTCAATGAAGGGCTCGGACTTGCGCGCGGCGTCGTCGTGTTTCCGCACGCGCGAACCCGCCTGCGCCTGCACGACGTCACGCGCGTGGCGCTCCTCGCGCGGCGGTTCGCGCCGCTGCGATGCGTGACCCTCGATCAGGGTTCCGCGCTCCACTACCGCGACGGCCGCCTCGCCCTGCACTCCCGCTGCTGGCAGCTCGCGCGCCACGGCGTCCTGAGCGAGGTCGAGGCGGCGTGAGCGACGCGCTTCGCGACCTCCTGGCCGACGGCACGCCGGCCCCGGAAGCGGTCGAGAGCTTTCTCGGCCAGAACCGCTTTCCGCTCGTCGATCGCGACGGCGTGACGTTCGTGTACCGCGGCGATGCCGACGGGGTGAATCTGCGGTGCTGGGTTTCGGGTCTGCCGACGGCGCAGCCGCTCGAGCGCATCGACGGCACGAATCTCTGGGCGCATCACATGACGCTCCCGCCGAACTCCCGCATCGAATACAAGTTCGAGCTGCTTCGCGGCGGCGGCAGCGAGCTCGTGGTCGATCCGCTGAATCCGGTGCTCGCGGCCGATCCGTTCGGCGCGAATTCCGTGTGTCAGGCCTTCGGGTACGAGCGGCCCGACTGGACGCTGCCCGATCGCGAGGCGCGCAGCGGCGTGCTCGATGAGCTGCGCCTCTCGAGCGCGCTGTTCGGGGACACTCGCCGCCTGCTCGTGTACCTGCCCGCGCGCTTCCGCCGCTCGCGGCGTTACGCGCTGCTCATCGCGCACGACGGCGAGGACTATCTCAAGTTCGCCTCCCTGAAAACCGTGCTCGACAATCTCATCGATCGCCTCGAGATCGCACCGCTCATCGTCGCGCTGAGCCAGTCGCCGAATCGGCTCGCCCAATATGCGGGCGACGAGCGCCATGCACGACACATCCTCGAAGAGATGCTGCCCGTCCTGCGCCAGCGCTACCCGCTCGCCGATACTCCGGCGACGCGTGGCCTCATGGGAGCGAGTTTCGGCGGCGTCGCATCGCTGCATACCGCGTGGCGCTACCCGGGGATATTCGATCGGCTGCTGCTGCAGTCCGGCTCGTTCGCGTTCAGCGACCTCGGACACCACAAGCGCGGGCCCGTCTTCGACCCGGTGGTGAAGTTCATGAACGAATTCCGCGCTGCGCCCGGCACGCCGGCGCAGCGCATGTATCTGTCGTGCGGCATTTACGAATCGCTGATCTACGAGAACCGCTCCATCCTGCCGCTGCTCACCGCGCAAGGGATCGACGTGCGCTTCGAAGAGGTGCGCGACGCCCACAACTGGGAGAACTGGCGCGATCGGCTGCAGGCCGCGTTGTCGTACCTCTTCCCCGGTCCGCTGTGGATGGTGTACGAGTAGCGCCCTTCAGCGCGGCGGCGCGCCATAGTTCGCAGCGAGGTAACGCACGATCACCTCCGCCTGCTCCGGCGTGATCGGCGCGCCCATCACGTTGATCATTTTCGTCACGGATGCACGCCAGCCCTTCTCGTCGAGAAACGGCGAGTTCATGACGATGTAGTCGGCGCTGTGGCACGCAAGGCAGCTTGCGTGTACCGCGTCGCGACCCGGTGCGTTCTCGAGGGTGACAGCGGGCTCTTCCGCCGCTACGAGGCTCGCCGCGAGCACACCGAGGATGGTGCTGACGAGCGCGGCGAATCTTCGCATCTCCCGCCTCATACGACCTCGACCGCGATCCGCTGAATGATGTTGTGGTGATAGCCGGCCGGATTCCGGATCAGCTCCTGCGGCTGCGAGACGCCCGAGCGACTCGTGGCGCGTACCTGCAGGTCGATCGGGCCGCGGGCTCTGTGCGTGACGCCGAACCGCCACGGTCGAAACGAGAAGCGTCCGAGGTCGTTGCCGAGCTCCGCCGCCATCCAGCTTCGGCCGCCGTCGCGCGAATACTCCACGCGCGAGATCCCCGCGCCGCCATCCCACGCGAGGCCCGCCACTTCGAGCTCTCCTCCCGCCGAGACGCGTGCGCCGTGCGCAGGTTCGACGATCAGCGAGTTCACCGCGATCTCCGTGATCGGCGTGGTGCCACCGCCCTCCTGCGATACGAAACGCTCGACGATCGGAAAGCGGTTCGCCGGAATACGATAACCCGTCTTCATCCAGAAACTCGTGCTCGGCTTTGCGAGTACGTCGATGCGCAGGAGGTGTTTCACCCAATACGTCGCTGTCCACCCCGGCACGACGAGCCGGGCGGGGGACCCGTTCCAGTGAGGCAGCGGCTCGTCATTCATCGCAAATGCGATCAGCGCATCCTCTTCGAGCGCCTTCCATACGGGTATCGACTTCGCGAAGTCCGGGCCGCCGAGCAGCGCGGAGTCCGCGCCGTCGAATGCAACCTCCAGCGCCTCTTTGCGCACGCCGACGGCGTTCAGCACGTCGCGCAGCCGGACGCCGCCCCATTTCGCATTGCCCATCGCGCCCGGCCCCCACTGAATGCCGGGGACGTGCGGCTCGAACATTCCTCGCCGATTGCCAGAGCACAGGCAGATGGCGGTCGTCTCCGCGTGCGGGAAACGCCGCTTCAGATCCTCGAGCGAGAAACTCGCCTCCTTGCTCGCGGCTTCACCTCCGACGGTGAGGCGCCATTCGCGAGCATCGAGCTCCGGGACCACTGCGTGGTGGTAGCGAACGAAGAACGCGCGGTTGGGCGTGATCGGACCGCGGAAGTGCTGCAACGGAGTCTCGAGATTGGGTGGGCGATAGCTGCGCTTGATGAGCGGCAGCTTGCCCTCGAGCGCGACGAGCTCGGCGCTCTCCCGCGTGCCGCTCGGCAGCTCCGCAGGCTGGCGCGCGAGCTCGGGCGGCAATGCGGCGTGCATGCGCGCGCCGTACGCGGCGGCCAGCGAGCCCATTCCGGCGGCGATCACGCGCCTTCGCGAGACCATGCCCGTTCTCATACGCCCGCGATCCGCGGCGGTCAACGGCTTCGATTCGCTTACCTTACGGGCAAGCGCGCGCGTTCGGTTAGACTTGCCGGAAAAACCCGTCGGGGCGAAGACTCTCCCAATGGCCAACGTCACACGTCAGATCGGCCTTTCTCTCGGCGCCGACATCTGCTGGCCGATCTGCTTCGAAGAGATCATGCAGCGCCTGAAGCTCGCCATCCCCTACCAGGGAGACACGGTCCGCTTCGAGGTCAGCCGCGTCACCATCGAGCCCTTCGACCTGCGCCAGCCGGTGCGCTACGACGTCGTCGTCGACCGGCTCACGCACTGGTTCCACACCAGCCGCGAATGGATCAAGAAGGCGGTCGTTCTCAACGACCTCTACGTCTTCAACAATCCGTGGTCGATCCAGGCGAACGAAAAGCACACGACGTACTGCGCGATGATGCGGCTCGGCATGCCCGTGCCCGAGACATGGATGGTGCCGCCGAAGGCGTACGGCAAGCTGACGGATCTCGAGCCGACGCTGAAGCGGTACGCGCGCCTCTTCGATCTCGGCGCGATCGGCAGGCGCCTCGCCTATCCGCTCTTCATGAAGCCGTACGACGGCGGCGGCTGGAAGGGCGTGACCAAGATCGACAACGAGGCCGCGCTGCGCGCCGCGTACGAGGCGAGCGGCACGGACATCATGCATCTGCAGGCCGGCATCGTGCCGTACGACAAGTTCGTACGATGCGTCGGCCTCGGGCCGCAGACGCGCGTCATCAACTACGACCCGTCCGCGCCCCTGCACGATCGCTACAGGCCGGATGTGAACTTCCTGGCCGCGGACGAGCGGCGCGTGCTCGAGGACATCACGCTCACCATCAACGCGTTCTTCGGCTGGGACTTCAACTCCTGCGAGGCTCTGCTGAAGGCGCACGAGTGGTATCCGATCGATTTCGCGAACGCGTGCCCCGACTCGCAGGTGACCTCGCTGCACTACCACTTCCCGTGGCTCATCAAGGCGAACCTGCGCTGGGCGATCTTCTGCGCTACGACGCGCCGGAAGATGCGCAAGAACCTCGACTGGGAGCCGTTCTTCGAGATCGCGAAGCACGAATCCCCGTGGCGCGAGCGGCTGAAGGCCTACGCGAGCATCGCGCGCGAGCGCTTCGCGACCGAGGAGTTCGAGGAGTTCTGCGCCAAGCATCTCGCACATCTCGATGAAGTCGCCTATGAGTTCTTCGGCACCCCCGAGGCGCGCGATGCCGTGAGACAGAAGGTCGCGGCCTTGTATCCGGCCCATGAAATCGAGCCGTTCACGAGCATGTTCTTCGACCGGATCCAGAAATGGCGCACGGCGGAAGGCATCGCCGCGGCGGCCTGAACATGGACAAGAGGACCTGGAACTGGAACACGCCTCGCTTGCCTGAACCCGCGCGCGTCGCGCGCTGGGGTCATTTCGGGACGCCGGTGCTGCTCTTTCCGACGGCCGGAGGAGATTTCGAGGAAGTCGAGCGCTTCCATCTCGTGCGCGTGCTCGGCGATGTGATCGACGCGGGCCGCATCAAGGTGTACTCCGTCGACAGCGTGGCGGGCAAAACCTGGCTGCAGGGCACGCACTCGCCGGAATACTGCTCGCGCGTGCAGAACCTCTACGACGCCTACCTCTACGAAGAGATCGTTCCCCACATCCGGCGCGACTGCGAGAGCGGCGACATCGAAGTCATCGCGGCCGGCGCTTCGATCGGCGCCTTCAACGCGGTCGCGAGCATCTGCCGCCATCCGGACGCGTTCAGACTCGCGATCGGCATGAGCGGCACCTTTGATCTGTCCAAATACCTGCAGGGGCGCTTCAACCAGGATTTCTACTTCTCATCGCCGGTGCATTACCTGCCGAAGCTCGAGGATGGCCCGCAGCTCCGACGGCTGCGGCAGCGGATGGTGCTGCTGCCGACGGGTGAAGGGGAGTACGAGGATCCCGGCGAGTCGTGGCGCATCGCAAGCGTGCTCGGCGCGAAGGGCGTGCCGAACCGCGTGGACCTCTGGGGCAAGGATCACCACCACAACTGGGTGACGTGGAGGGCGATGTTGCCGAAGTATCTGGCGGAAGCCGCGTAGCGGCTTCCGCGGGCCTTCAGCCCTTCAAGAACGGCCAACGGGCAACCCCCACGCCGATGCCGATGGAAACGGCGAGCAGTGCCAAGAGCGCGAGGCCGATGAGAAAACGACGGAGCATCCCTTCGTTCTTCGTTCTTATCCGGCGTAAAGCTGCACACGAGTGCCGACCAGATCGGCGAGCTCGAGCGTGGCCGCGAGATCCGGGTGCCGCAGCATGATAAAGCCGTCTGAAACCAGCGTCGCTTTCCAGTTACGCCGTGGGGTGCCGACGGGAAGCAGCGTGTTGGCGACGATCGCCGCCCGATGCCGGGCATGGAATTCGTCGAGCCCCTCGATGGCGCGAATGCGCCCCTGTCCCTGCGCGCGCTTGTAGATCGTCGCCACATTGTAGCGACGCTCTATCCGCGCATCGAAGCGTCCGTGCGTGACCGCCCGACCCCATTCGCGGAATACGTCGAAGTCGCACGCGTAGTTCATCTGATCGACCTGATGCGCGCCCGGTGGCCGCGCGCCGATCTCACCGAAGACGACCTCGCCGTCGCTCTTGCGATACCACTCCATGTGGGTGAAGCCGGTGTCGAATCCGAGCGCGCCGATCACATCGCGTCCCATCTGCACGCCGCCCGCGAGATCGGGGTGCCCGACATCGCGCAGTGCGATCACCTGCGGACTCACCCACTCGTTGCTGCGCGCGATGAGGGGGCGCGGGCGATACCACGCGACGTTGAAGTACGCGATCCGGCCGCCGACCGTCACGGTGTCGAACGTGTACTCCTCGCCGTCGACGAACTCCTCGACGCTCACCATCGGCACGTGCGTGAGCCGCGGCAGCACCTCTCGCAGCTCGTCGGCGGTGTCAAGGCGATAGGTGTCGGCCGAGCCCGCTCCTGCGATCGGCTTCACGATCACGGGAAAGCCGACGCGCTCCGCCGCATCCCAGCACTCGGCAGTCGTGCGGCACGCGAAATGCCGCGGCGTGCGGATGCCGGCGGCATCGAGCACCTGCTTCATTTCTTCCTTGTCGCGAAACGGGACGGTCTGCGCGACGTTCATGCCAGGCACTCCGAGCATCTCGCGCAGCTCTGCGGCGAGCAGCATCCCCGGCTCCCATAGACACTCGATCCGATCGAGCGAACGGCCGCGGAGCCAGTTGCGCAGTTCCTGCGAGACGCTCGCGGCGTCCCACAGCGAGCGCACGTGCAGATAACCGGCAAGCGAACGCTTCACGCTATCCGGCAGCGCGGCCGCCGGCTGATCACCGACCCCGAGCACCGTTGCGCCGACTTCCGCAAGCCCGCGCGTGAATTGCGGCATCTCCGCCGGGTAGCCGGGGGAGATCATGAGGATGGTAGGCACGAAGAATAGCCTACAGCTCACAGCTTACAGCTTACAGCCCGGAGAAGAACGCGAGCGCCAGTCGTCGCTGCGACCCTCTTGGCTGTGAGCTGTGAGCTGTTCGCTGTAGGCTTCTCCCATGCGCATCTGCCTCATCGCATCCGAGGCCGCGCCGCTAGCGAAGACGGGTGGGCTCGCGGACGTTGCGGCCGCGCTCACGAAGCATCTGCACCGCGCGGGTCACGATGCGCGGCTCTACATGCCGCTCTACTCGCGCGTCGATCGAAGCAAGCTCGATCTGTATCCGGTCGAGTTTCTGCGCGACGTTCCGCTCGAGCTCGGCACCCATCGCTTTCGCTTCTCCGTGCTCACCGCGCCGCTGCCCGGGTCGCCGGCGCCGGTGTATCTCATCGATTGTCCGGTGCTGTACGCGCGGCGAGGGATCTACTCCGCGGACGCAGACGAGCATCTCCGCTTTCTCGCATTGACTCGCGCCGCGCTCGAGTGCTCGCAGCGCATGGGCTGGAGCCCGGACATCCTCCACTGCAACGACTGGCACACGGCCTTCGGTCCGCTCTTTCTCAAAGCCATGTACGAGTGGGACCGGCTCTTCAAGACGACGCGCAGCGTGCTCACGATCCACAACATCGGCTACCAGGGAATCTTTCCGGCGCAGGCAGCCGGCGATCTCGGGCTCGGACCGAGAACCAATCTTCTGCATCAGGACGACCTCCGCGCGGGCCGGGTCAACTCGCTGAAGCACGGCATTATCTACGCCGATGCGATCACGACGGTGAGTCCCACGTACGCGCGCGAAATCCGTACGGATCAGTACGGCATGGGCCTGCAGGACGTGTTGCGCGCGCGGACGGAAACGATGGTCGGCATCCTGAACGGCGTCGACTACGACGAATGGGACCCGCGACGAGATCGGTATCTCCCCAAGCATTACGATCCCGACTCGCTCGATGTGAAGCGCGAGCTCAAGCGTGAGTTCGCCGAACGCCTGCAATTGAGCCTCGGCGAACGCACGGCGCTCGCCGGCATCGTCACGCGTATGACCGTGCAGAAGGGCCTCGAGCTGCTATTCGACGCCCTGCCGAGCGCGCTCGCGAAACGGGACCTCGCGCTCGTCGCGCTCGGCAGCGGAGAGCACCACTACGAGCGCTTCTTCATGCAGCTGCAACGGCAGTTCCCCGGCCGCGTCCTCTACCACCGCGGCTTCAGCGACGAGCGCGCACACTGGATCGAGGCCGCGAGCGACATGTTTCTCATGCCGTCGCTCTACGAGCCGTGCGGCCTCAATCAGATGTACAGCCTGCGCTACGGGACCGTGCCGATCGTTCGTCGCACGGGCGGCCTCGCCGATTCCGTCGAGCTCTACGAGCCCTCGACCCGCCAGGGCACGGGAATCCTCTTCAACGATTTCAACGGCAGCGCCATGTCCTGGGCGCTGAACGTCGCGCTCGATCTGTACGCCCAACCCGAGCACTGGCGGCAGATGGTCCTGAACGGAATGCGGAAGGATTTCTCCTGGGATCGCCAGGGCGCGGAGTACGTGGCGCTCTACGAGCGGCTTCGCCGCTCGTAGAGCGGTAAGCTGCAGGCTGTAAGCTGTGAGCTTCCGATGAACGTCATCTTCGTCGAGCCCGCATTCCCGTATAACCAGCGCGAGTTCGTGCGCGGCCTGCACGCCGCGGGAGCGCGAGTGATCGGCATCGGAGAGCGGCCCATCGAAGCACTCGACGGCGAGCTCAAGCACTGGCTCACGCACTACGAACAGATCGGCTCCGTCGTGCACGAACCGTCGCTCCTCGATGCGGTGCGCGGCATTCAGCGCCGCGTGTGGGTCGATCGCCTGGAGGCCACGGTCGAAGCGCACATCATGGCGGCGGCCAAGGTACGCGAAGCGTCGGGGATACCTGGGACATCCGTGCGCACCGCATGGCTGTGCCGTGACAAGCCGTCGATGAAGGAAGCGCTGCGCGCCGCCGGAATTCCGTGCGCGCAGTCGACCAGCGCCGATCATCCCGATCAGGCGCGGGAGTTCGCGGCCCGCGTCGGGTTCCCGCTGATCCTGAAGCCGCGCTCGGGCGCCGGCGCATCCGGCACCGTCCGTGTGAATGACGCCGGCGAGCTGCAGCAGGCGATGCAAGCGTTCGGCCTCGGCCGGGGTGCCTCGATCGCGATCGAAGAGTTCATCGAAGGGCACGAGGGGTTCCTCGATACGATCGCCGTCAACGGCGAGGTCGCCCACGAGTTCGTGAGCCACTACTACCCGAACGTGCTCGAAGCGATGCGTGCGCGATGGATCTCGCCGCAGATCGTCACGACGAATCGAATCGATGCGCCCGGATACGAGGAGCTGAAGGTGCTGGCGCGGCGGGTGATCAAAGCGCTCGACATCGGCACCTCGGCAACGCACATGGAATGGTTCTACGGACCGAAGGGCCTGAAGTTCTCCGAGATCGGCTGCCGCCCACCGGGCGTAGGACAGTGGGACATCTATCGCGCGGCGAACGATTTCGACATCTACCGCGAGTGGGCGATGGCGCTCGTTCACGGGCGCACCGATCAGCGACCTTCGCGGCGCTACTCGTGCGGCATGATCGCGCTGCGTCCCGACCGCGACGGCCGCATCACCGGTTACGAGGGAGTCGAGCGCATCGCGCGCGAGTTCGGCGAGTGCATCGTCGCGGCACACCTGCCCGACCCCGGCACGCCCACGCAGCCCGTCGAGGCCGGATACATGGCGAACGCGTGGCTGCGCGTGCGGCATCCGGACTACGACACGCTCCGCGGCATTCTCAACACGATCGGCGAGACCATTCGCGTCCACGCCGGATGACCGTCCGGCGCCCGCCCTCCGCCGGGCGCCGGAATTCCTTGTCGCTTTTGCGGTGGGTGCTCCGGCTGCACCGGTGCTAGCCTTTCGGACCATGCAGACGGTGGCCAGGCGGCAGCACACCCTGACCGAGCGCGAGATGCGCCGGGCATTCTTCGCAGGCGATGCCTCGTACGACGGCATCTTCGTCACGGGCGTGCGCACCACCGGTGTCTTCTGCCGGCCCTCGTGCGGCGCGCGCAAGCCGAAACCGGACAACATCGAGTTCTACGATTCCCCGCGCGCGGCGCTGTTCGCAGGCTTTCGGCCGTGCAAGCGCTGTCGTCCGCTCGAAGCGAACGGCAGACCGACGCCGTGGGCGGCCCGCCTGCTTGCACGAATCGAGCGCGACCCGTCGACACGCCTGCCGGCATCCGAGCTGCGTCGCATGGGCGTCGATCCGGCGCGCGCGCGACGCTACTTCATCAAGGCCTACGGGATGACGTTCCAGGCGTACTGCCGCGCAGCGCGGCTGCATCGCGCGTTTCACCGCATCAAGGAGGGCGAGAAAGTGCACGCCGTCGCATTCGACTCCGGCTACGAATCCGAGAGCGGATTCCGCGCCGCGTTCGAGAAGCAGTTCGGTATCGCACCCGGCTCATCGGCCGGCGAGAACGCGGTAACGCTCGCCTGGATCGAAACGCAGGTCGGTCCGATGCTCGCCGGCGTGACGCAGGAGGCGATCTGCCTGCTCGAGTTCACCGACCGACGCATGCTCGAGACGCAGCTCGCGATTCTGCGCAAGCGCATCGGCAGGGCGCTCGCGCCGGGCAGCACGCCGCTCCTCCAGCGGCTGAAACGGCAGCTGCACGAATACTTCGAGGGCGAGCGCCATCAGTTCGATCTGCCGCTCGAGTATCCGGGCACCCCGTTTCAGCGGCGCGTCTGGTCGGCGCTGCTCGAGATTCCGTACGGCGAGACCTGCTCGTACCAGCAGTTGGCGGCGCGCGTCGAGAATCCGGCTGCGGTGCGCGCCGTCGGCCAGGCAAATGGAATGAATCGCATCGCCATCGTGATTCCCTGCCACCGCGTAGTGAACGCGGACGGCGCGCTCGGCGGCTACGGCGGCGGGCTGTGGCGCAAGCAGCGCTTGCTCGACCTCGAGCGCGGGCAGAAGGGATTGGCGCTCCGGACGCCTATCTCAACTTGAACGTCCCGCGTTCCTCGAACGGAATCGAGCGGAGAATCCCTTCCGACAGCGACACCTTTCCGACGATGCGATAGTCGAGCGACTCGCCGAGCGATTCATCCCGCTTGCCGAGCACCTTCACGATCGCGGCCGCCATGTTCGCCGTGACGCTCATGTCGAACTCCGCCTCGCCGAGCGCGGGAACCGTGAACCCCGCGTCGGTCAGACCGCGCGCGAAATCCTCGCCGGCTACTTCGAGCTTGTACGAGAGGCCCTTGATCGGTAACGCCCGGTCGTTCGGGTTCTGCACGCGCATACGGACCTTGAGCTGCTGCTCCCAGAGTCCGCCCTTCTGCATCTGCACGTCGACGACGGACAGTCTCGGCGTCTCGAGCTTCGGCGCGAAGGCCGAGCACGCAGCGAGCATCAGAACGAGCGCACCCGGCATGATCCACTTCATGACCGACTCCTTATCAAATGGGTTCACGATCGCCCGTACGCCCCCGTCAGGACAGCGGTGCGCCTCGACAGTTCCTCGGACAAGGCACCTGCGGGCAACCGCCAGGTCCAATTTCCGACCGTCGTGGCCGGTGTGTTGAGGCGGGCTTCCGAGCCGAGCCCGAGAAGATCCTGTATCGGCACGATCGCGAGCTGACCCACGGAGCCGAGCGCGGCGCACACGAGCGCTTCCGGCATCTCGTCCGCCGAACTTCGGAGGTAGAAATCGACGCGGCGCCGCGTGTCGCTATCGAGCGCACGATACCAGCCAAGCGTCGTGTCGTTGTCGTGCGTGCCCGTATAGATGACCATATCGCGTGTGTGCATGTGCGGAAGATGCACGTTGTCTGCGGTCCCGCCGAACGCGAATTGCAGCACGCGCATGCCGGGCAGGCTGAACCTCTTCAGCAGCGCCTTCACATCCGGTGTGATGAAGCCGAGGTCCTCTGCGACCACCGGCAGATCGCCGAGCTCCGCCTGCAGCGCGCGCAGCAGCGACCGACCCGGCGTGCGTCGCCACGCCCCGCCGCGCGCGTCGGGCGCGCTCGCAGGCACTGCCCAGTGCGCCGCGAGCGCCCGAAAATGATCGATGCGCAGCAGATCGACGCGCTCGAGCTGTCGCCGAACGCGTTCTCGCCACAGCGAGAATCCGTCGCGACGCATCGCGTTCCAGTCGTAGAGCGGATTCCCCCAGAGCTGCCCCGTCTCGGAGAAGTAATCCGGCGGTACGCCGGCGACCGCTCTTGGCCTGCCGTCGCGTTCGAGCTGAAACTGATCGGGGTGCGACCACGTGTCCGCCGAATCCGGCGCGATGTAGAACGGCACGTCGCCGAACAACCTGACGCCGCGCTCATGAGCGTAGGCCCGAAGCGTCTGCCACTGCCGCTCGAAAACGAATTGTTCCCGCCGAACGCGCTCCAGAGGCTGCGCATGCTCGCGATCGATGCGCTCCATGGCGTCGGCTTCCCGGTCGCGATGCTCTGCAGGCCATTGCCACCACGGCACGCCGGCGTGCAGCGCGCTCAACGACTCGAAACGCGCGTAGTCGTCGAGCCACTCTCGCGAGCGATCGATGAAGCGCCCGTAGGCCGCGTCGTCGTGCACGGCGGCGTCGCTCGCGTCGATGAATGCGGGGTTGCCCGCGTGATCCGAACGCACCCAATAAGGCGAGCCGCCCGGACCCGTGGGCCCGAGCGGAAGAATCTGCCACACGCTGAAACCCGCCTTTGCGAGCCAGTCGATGAACGCGCGAGCCGGACGCCCGAGCGCACCCGGGCCCAACGACGACAGATGCAGCAGCACGCCCGCGCGTCGCCGGTCGAGCACCGGCAAACGGGAGGCAGCACTGCTCACAGAATCAGGGGGCGAAAGCACGTCGCATGACGCCGCCGTGTTCCGGAGCGCCGTGCCCGACGGAGATCGGCTGCGAGAGATTCGCCGGCGCCTCGAGGCCAAGCAGGCCGTAAAGATTCATGAGCTGACGGCGGAACAACCGATCGAACTGGCTGACGGCCTCCGGCGGATTGTAATCCCCGAACCACCAGAACCAGTCCGAGCTCTCGCAGAGCGCGAGCTGCCGCTCGGCGGCGCGCTGACCTGCCGCATCGAGCGAGCCTTCCGCCATCGTGCGATCGAATGCGTGCTTCGCCTCGCTCAGGAGGTCCCACGCTGCGTTCTTCGCGCCATCGCCCATCCACGTCGCAAGCGTCCCGTGCACCCAGCTGCCGGAGACCACGGTACGCAGCGGTCGCGCGGGAATACCGCGCGCGAGGCAGTCCGAAAGCGTGGTGAGCTCGAGATCCGGATGCTCCGCGAGCAGCTGATATATCGCGCTCAGGAAATAGTAGCCGTTGAACGGGTAGTGCTCCCACGCGTTCTCGCCGTCGAGCGCGATGAGCACCGCATGGCCCGTGGTATCCCTGTAGAGCCGCGCGAGTCGCTCGAGCTGCTCGATGAGATTGCCGGCGGCATCATCCCCGTGCCACGTCGCGTAGGTGAAACCGATCAGATCCGAAATCGCGTCCTCTCTGAAAAAACACGCGAGCTCGCTGCGTGGCAGACAGTACGGGCGGTTGAACGCGCGTTCGTCCTCGCAATCCGGATCCTGGCTGGCATCGAGGCTCGCTCGCAGCACGTTCGAGCTCGACGCGATCCAGCGAAAATCGAAACGGGCGAGGAGCTCGAGCGTCGCGCGGCTGATCGCCCCTTCCGACGGCCAGCATCCGATCGGCTTCACACCGAACGCCTGCGTGAACACGCGCAGCCCTTCCGCCGTATGCCACGCGGCGCGATCGGCGCCGCCGGGATATCGCGGGTGATGCGGCAGCGCCGTCGCCGGCGCCGACTCGCGTGCCGCATGAAAGTCGAGCAGCAGCGGCACGATGGGATGGCCATAGGGCGTGACGGACAGCTCGCACTGGCCGCTTTCGGCGAGACGCCGATAGCGCGGAATGATCCCGGCGAGCAGCTCGCCGATCAGCGTGAGCAGGCCGCGGCGCTGCTCGGGCGTGAATTCGCGCCCCTGCGCGGTGAGCGCCGTGACGAGCGGATTCGCGCGCCGCACGGTCTCCCCGAGCCAGGCGATGTGGTACCAGACCGCGAGATCGTGCACGAACTGGTCGGATGCGTATGCGATGCGCTCTGGCGTCGCCAGGTCGTCGGCGAGCCGCGCGAGCTCGAGATACGGACCGAAGCGCTCGATCACGCGTGTGCGATGCGCGCGCAGGCAGGCACGGACGAGCTCGAGGCGCTCTGTCCGCGCGGTCGGAACGGAGCTGGGACTGAGCAGCGCCAGCACCGGATCGGGAAGCGGAGCGCCGCTCTCGAGATGCTGCGCGACGCTGCGCGCGAGCTCCTCGAGCTGCTCGATCAGGACGGGGGTGAAGTTGAAGACGGCGCGGGCACGAGGATTCGCCTCGACGTGCGCCGCCATGTCGGTGTAGTCCTTGATCGCGTGCAGATAGGTCCACGGCAGCACGTAGTTGCCGTTCAGCGCGTCGCGGTAGTGCGGCTGATGCATGTGCCACAGGAGCACGACGGGAAGCCGGTTGGCGGGCATCACTCTACGTGCGCAGCATGTCTGCCGTGACCAGCACCACGCCCGCCTCGGTCACGTGAAAGCGTTGGGAGTCCGACGCCGGATCGACGCCGATCTGTGAGCCATCGGGAATCAGGCAGCCCTCGTCGATGATCGCGCCGTTGATCAGGCATGCCTTGCCGACGTCCACGTGGGGCAGCAGCATCGAGCGCTCGATCCGCGAGCGCTCGTCGATGCGCACATTCGAGAAGAGCAGCGACTGGCGCACGACCGCACCCGAGATGATGCACCCGCCGGACACCATCGAGTTGATCGCCGTGCCGCGACGGCCGTCCTCGTCGAGGATGAATTTCGCCGGCGGCTGCTGCACCTGATGGGTCCAGATCGGCCAGTCCTCGTCGTAAATGTTGAGCTCGGGCTTGACGTGCACGAGCTCGAGATTGGCCTCGAAATAAGCATCGATCGTGCCCACGTCGCGCCAGTAGCTCTGCGCGCGCGTCTTCACGTCCTGGAAGGGATACGCGAACGCCTGCAGATGGCCGATCGCCTTCGGAATGATGCTCTTGCCGAAATCATGGGCGGAATCTGCATCGGCCGCATCCTCCGTAAGGAGCTTCTCGAGGAGCCGCGTATTGAATACGTAGATTCCCATCGAGGCGAGAATCGAGCCGGACTTGCCCGGCAGCGTGTCGGGCTCCGCCGGTTTCTCCGCGAACTTGGTGACGCGGTTCCACTCGGTGGCCGTCAGCACGCCGAAGTGCCGCGACTCACCGCTCGGCACTTCGACGACGCCGACCGTGATGTCCGCGCCTTTCTCGACGTGGTACGCGATCATCGGACCGTAATCCATCTTGTAGATGTGATCCCCGGCGAGCACGAGCACGTGCTTGGGACGGTGGGAGAGGATCAGGTCCAGGTTCTGATACACGGCGTCGGCCGTCCCGCGGTACCACGTGGCGCCGATCTGCTGCTGCGCCGGGACGACCTCGACGAACTCGCCGAACTCCCCGCGCAGATAGCTCCATCCCTGCTGCACGTGCTGGATGAGGGACTGCGCCTTGTACTGCGTGAGCACCGAGATCTGCCTGATGCCCGAGTTCACGCAGTTCGAGAGCACGAAATCGATGATGCGGAACTTGCCGCCGAACGGGGTGGCCGGCTTGCAGCGATGCTCGGTCAGCGGTCCGAGCCGCTCGCCCCGCCCGCCCGCCATGATGATCGCGAGCGTGCCGCCGGTCAGGCGGCTCACATAACGTCCCGAGGATGCGCGCGCGGGTTGTCTCGGCATGGGGTGTTAGCTTCCTACACCTCGCAAGTTGCGCGCGCAACCGGCATCGCACTGCCGCGGTACGCATGTCCGCATACGACATCATCGCGAAGCTCGACGGCGACCTTCACCGCATCGCGCAGGGGCGCCACCACGATCCGGATCGAACGTAGCCTCGTCGTGCTCGTGCATCTTCCGACCGCAACGCAGGTGCGACTCGACCGTCGCCCCGGCGATCGCACCCGACGAGCTCGCGCGCTTCGCTTCCGGAAATGAGACCTCGGCATGGCGCTGCCTCGGTGCGCACCTGCTCACGATCGACGGCGTCCCGGGCGTGCGCTTCTCGGTTTGGGCGCCGGATGCGCCGCGCGTCAGCGTCGTCGGCGCGTTTTGTCTGTGGCCGCGCGTCGCACGCTCGCGTTGCTCGATGATCGGGAACCCATCGCTGCGGCTGTCGGCATTTTGCTGCGACATCCGCTTGACACGCATTTCACGGAGGACTTTGATACCGCCGTACCCGTTTCAGCGGTCATTTCTGTATCTCAGAACAGGAGAAGAACCATGAGAACTGAGCTTAGATGGCTGTCTCGAGGCGCTGTTGTGTCGTTGGCTGTAGTTGTGGCGATGATGTTCGGTCTGCGAGTCGCGCACGGTCACGACCGGCAGCATGTGAGTTGGGACATCATCAACCTCGCCTTTACAACACCCCCCACCGTGACCGCAGGCGGTGTGGCATTCGCAACGACGAAGAACCCAACCAGTTTGAAGATCAAGCTTACCGGTTCGGGAACCTTCGTCGCACCCGCGAGCGGAGGAACGTCCAGCGCCGTCAAAGGTGGTGGGACCTGGGAGACATTTAGCGGTTGCCCGAGCGCGTGCGTGTCCACGGGGAGCGGCACGTACCGGGTGACGAGACTCGTCAGTTGGGAATTCGATAATTTTCAACTCCTCGTCCTGAACGATCTTATCGCCCAGAACGCGGCCAACGGGACCGCAGTCCTTCGAATCCGGTACTCGGATGGAAGCAAGGGTATCCTCGGCATCGGCTGCCATGGGCCCGGAGCGCACGATGGTATCGTCGAGGGGGTCATTGCCACTAAAGACTTCGTGACGTACTGGGACGCCGCGGTGCCAGTGGCTGGCGTGAACGAGAACCGTACGGTGTTTCACATCGAGTAACAAGCCAACTCGTACCACCTGAGCAACGGGTCGTGATTCGGCGAGATCGCCGCTGGCAATGATCCCGAATCACGACTCTTGCCTGATGATTCGTCTGCCTCGCGCATAAGCTCATAATCGAGCTCGACGGCAATCACCACGCTGCGAGTGATGCCCGGCGTTACGACGCCGTGCGGTCGAAACGACTGGAGGCGCGTGGATTTCGAGTCGTCCGTTTCTGGAATCAGGACGTCGTGACCGAAATCGACGTGGTTTCTCGGAACGATTCGCGCCGCGCTCGAGGGCTACAGCCACTTCATCAACCCGAGCTCGAACGGATGCGACAGCAGCTCGTGCCAGGGATAGATGCGCACCTCGGTTGAAAAGCGGCCTGAGCCCGTCGGCTGTCCGTCGAGCGCGTAGACGATCGTTCCGTCCGGGCCGCTCTCGCCCGTCGGGGTGAACGTGGCGCGCCAAAGGCCGTCGGGATTTGCCCTGCGGAACGAGGAGAGCGCCGGCGGCTCGAGGTCCGCTTCCGGCAAGATACGTTTCGCGACGAACTCGACGCGCACATCGGCCGGCGAGAGGCCATTGAGCGATGCGGCGATTCGCATCCGCAACGTTTCTCCGCGGGGCAACTCGGTCGGCGCATCGGCAAGGGCGCGCAGTCCGACCTTCGGCCAGAGCTGCCGTACCCGGAGCTTCCAGTCGGAGAGGTGCCGCGCGCCCGTGAAACCCTGCTCGGCCAGGCGTCTCGCCTGTCGCGCCGCCGGGTAATACAAGCCTTCGGCGTAGTCGTGCAGCACGCGCCGCATGTTGAAGCGCGGGATGACCGTCATCATCGCCCGCTTCATGCGGCGAACCCACTCCGCCGAGAAGCCGGACGCGTCGCGCGCGTAGTACAGCGGGACGACTTCCTCCTCGAGCGTGTCGAGCACGAGGTCGGATTCGAGAATGTCGCGGCGTTCGGGGTCCTGCACGTTCGCCGGCGGTAGTCCCCAGCCGTTGTCCTGCTCCCAGCCTTCGGCCCACCAGCCGTCGAGAACGCTCAGATTCAACCGCCCGTTTGCCGCGGCCTTTATTCCGGACGTGCCGCTCGCCTCGAGCGGCGCGATCGGGTTGTTGAGCCATACGTCGACACCCGACACGAGCCAGCGCGCGAGCTGCAGATCGTAGTCTTCGAGAAACAGGATGCGTCCAATGAACTCGGGCTGCACCATGAGCTGCTTGATCTCGCGCAGCACGTGCTTGCCGGGCTCATCGGCCGGATGTGCCTTGCCCGCGAACAGGAATACGACCGGACGCTCCGGATCATTCACCAGGCGCGCAAGCCGCTTGCGGTCCCGCAGCAGCAGCGCCGCGCGCTTGTACGTCGCGAAACGACGCGCAAAGCCCACCGTGAGGACATCGGGGTGCTGCGGATCGATGGAGCGTGTGACGTGGCGCAGTTGCGCCGGCGACAGGGCCTTTCTCGCGTATTCGCGCCGCAGCCGCTCGCGCACCAGCGCGAGCATCTGCGACTTCACCGACTGACCGGCCGCCCCATATCGATCGTTCGGAACTTCACCGAGCGCGCGCCAGAACTAGAGCTCCGACAGGTGCTCGCGCCAATCGTGATCGATGGTCTCATCGAGGAAGTCCGCCCACGTCTGATGCAGGAACGTCGGCGCGTGCACGCCGTTCGTCACGAAGCCGACCGGGTTTTCCTCCGGCCGGATCTCCGGCCATTGATCCGCGCACAGACGGGACGACACCGCGCCATGGATCCGGCTCACGCCGTTCACTCGCCGCGCGCCGTTCAACGCGAGCCGCGTCATGTTGAAGAGCCCCGGCGCCGAGGGCGAGCGCGCGAGCTCGAGGAAACGCTCGACTGGTATGCCGAGCTCGCGGATGAAATCGCTGAAGTGCGCGACGATCTGATCGTGCGTGAACGCGTCGTGCCCTGCGGCGACCGGAGTGTGCGTCGTGAAAACGCACTGGGCACCCACCGCCTCCAGCGCGGCTCCGAGCGGCAGGCCCGAGTGCAGATGCTCGCGCAGCAGCTCGAGGATCAGAAACGCGGCGTGCCCTTCGTTGAGATGCCACACCGCGGGCTGGAGGCCGAGCGCGCGCAGCGCGCGCGCGCCGCCGAGGCCGAGGATCATCTCCTGCCGGATGCGCGTGGACTCATCCCCGCCGTAGAGCCGATGGGTGATGTCCCGGTCCGACGGTGCGTTCTCCGCGCAATTCGTGTCGAGCAGATACACGGAGACGCGCCCGACCTGCGCGCGCCACACGCGCGCGACCACGTCGCGACTGGCGATCCGAACGGCGACCTTGAGCCACTCGCCGCGCGCGTCCTTTACCGGCGCAACCGGGAGATCGCGCGGATCCTGCTCGCGATACTCGGCGACCTGCGCGCCGTCGTTGTCCACCGTCTGCGTGAAATAGCCCTGTCCGTACAGAAGCCCGACGGCGACGAACCGCAGGCGCTCGTCGCTCGCCGCCTTGCAATAGTCGCCGGCGAGCACGCCGAGGCCGCCGGAGTAGATCGGAAAGCTTTCGTGAAACCCGTATTCGGCGCAGAAGTACGCCACCAGAGGCTCTTCTTCTCCGCGCGGCGGCGCGGAGAGATACGAATCGAACGTCTGCAACACCTGCCGATAACGTTCCAGGTACCCGGAATCCGTCGCGGCATGGTCGAGCGCCGCTTGATCGACGCAGCGCAGCATCAGGCGCAGATTGCCGCCGGTCTGCGTCCACAGCTCCGGATCGAGGGTTTCGAACAGCGCCCGGGTGGGGCGGTGCCATCCGAAAAACAGGTTCGAGGCCAGTTCCGGAAGCCGGCCGAGGGCCGCCGGAACTACGGCGGTGACCTCGAGAAGCGGATTTTTCATGCCTTTCCGGGCGATTTGGGCGGGCGGCGCAGTCTAGCAGCCCCGTTTCGGCGCCGGCCAAGCAAATTCAAGCGGTCCGAGGTCACTACTCAGGACTGGCTATTACTGCTTGATGTTTAATAGTGTGAACTTTACTGTACTGGCCAATGGACGATAGCCACGCCCGAAAATTCCAGAAAGAGCTCAACGGCGGACTCGTCGCGCTCGTCCTTCTCGCCGTGCTCGACCAGAGCACCGAAGACCTTTACGGCTACGAGATCGCAAAGCGGCTCCAGCGCGCAAGCTCCGGAGATGCGCTGTTCAAGGAAGGAACCATCTATCCCGTGCTGCGCGCGCTGAGCGCAAACGGGCTCGCGACGAGCCGCATCGTTCCGTCCTATTCCGGGCCGCCGCGCCGTTACTACCGCATCACCGCCGAAGGGCGCGCCGTGCTTGCGGACTGGCGCGACATCTGGCGCCAGACGCGTGGATTCGTCGACCGCTTTACCGACCGACCGTCCGATTCAGGAGTCGCATCATGACCCGCTCTTCCGCTCCCCGATCGATCGATGAATATCTGAAGCAGCTGCGCGATGCGTTTGCGGGGGAGGATCCCGCGCTCGTCCAGGACGCGCTGTACGACGCAGAGGAATATCTGCGCGCCGAAGTGGCCGCGAATGCCGGTAAGTCCGAAGCCGACGTGCTCGAGCTGATCGCGAGCACATACGGCGCGCCGGACGAAGTCGCGACCGCCTATCGCGACACGGAAGCGAAGGTGAAGGCGGCTCTGCGGCCCCCCGCGCCGAAGGCCGCCGAGTCGCCGAGCGCGCTGCGCCGGTTCTTCGGCGTGTTCTCCGACGCGCGCGCGTACACGTCGCTGTTCTACATGCTGCTCGCGCTCGCCACGGGGATCGTCTATTTCACGTTCGCCGTGACCGGACTTGCGATGTCTGCGGGGCTCGCGGTGATGATCATCGGCATCCCCTTCTTCCTCGCCTTCATCGGCATCGCGCGCGTGATCTCGCTCGGCGAGGGCAGACTGCTCGAGGCGATCACCGGCGAACGCATGCCGCG
>JBQTHP010000245.1:0-17270 GCA_052389755.1 Gammaproteobacteria bacterium | reverse complement strand
GGCTCAACAGAAATCAGAATCCCTGGCAGGGCTCGTTCCTCATCGAGTATCTGACCGATCTCGTCGAAGAAGCCGTGTATCGGGAATTCGAAGCGCTCTCGGAGCGCGGCGGCGTCCTCGGTGCCATGGAGACCATGTATCAACGCGGCAAGATTCAGGAAGAGTCGCTCTACTACGAGACGAGGAAGCACGACGGTTCGCTGCCGCTCGTCGGCGTGAACACCTTCCTCTCCGGCGCCGACGCGCTCGAGGAGCACAAGGGCACTGCGCTCATCCGATCCACCGAGCAGGAGAAGCAGGACCAGGTGGCCGGCGTGCGCGCGTTCCAGGCGCGCAACGCTGGCGCTGCTCCCGCCGCGCTCGCGAAGCTGCAGGCGGCCGCCGCGAGCGGCGGCAATGTTTTTGCCGAGCTCATGGAAGCCGTAAAAGTCTGCTCTCTCGGGCAGATCTCGCGCGCGCTGTATCAGGTGGGTGGGCAGTACCGCAGGAACATGTGAGGGGAAGGGCTAAGACGACTCAGACGTCTGAGCCGTCTGAGTCCGCATCAAGCGGCAGCCGAGAGGTCCGGCTCCTTCAACTCCCGGAGAATCGCGTTCCGCGCCCGATCGCGCAGCTCGACGGCCGCTTTGTCCGCCGACTCGGCGGCGGCCATGATCGGCGGCAGGAATTCGATCTCGATCGCGCCCGGCCGCGGGAGCAGGCTGCGCGAGGGCAGCGCGGATCGAGTGCCTCGAACGACGGCCGGCACCACCGGACATCCCGCGCGCGCGGCCGTCGCGAACGCGCCGGTGTGAAATTTCAGCAGCCCCGGCTGATGAGAGAACGTCCCTTCCGGGAAAAAAACCAGAGAATGTCCGTTCACCGCCGAACGCAGCACCCGCCGCGCGTCCGCAGCGCCGCGATGGCGATCGAAACGCTCGACGAATTGCGATCCGATGCGCGCGAGGAGGGCACCGGCGAGCGGAACGCGCGACATTTCGCGCTTGATGACGAAGCCGAACCTCGGGGGCAGGACGGCCGTGAACACCGGACCGTCGAGATAGCTCGCGTGATTCGCGACGATGACGCACTGACCCGGCGGAATCCGCTCGGCATGCCGCACCGCGAGCGGCATGCCGGCGAGCCGGAGGAACGTCCGGGCCAGCGCGCTCACTGTCGCCCGCCGGCGTTCGAGCCCGGGCACCAGCAACGCGCTGGCGAGGGCCAGCACGGCGATTGCGACGAACGCGATCCAGGCATAGATCCCGTATGCAAGTGCCAGTGGCGCTTTGAAAAAACGGTGCATCGGAGAGAGATCGCAGTCGTGGCCTGGAGCGGCAGTGTGTGTGAACTGGTTCTCTTTATGTTAATGCTTGCGCGCAGTTGTGAAGGTCGTCACGCCCGCTCCCGGAGCGCTGTCACCATACTGCAGCGCACTTGACCGAACGGGTCCGCTGACAGGGCGCGCCGGGTGGCGCGCACGGACTTCGCGCGAGGCCGCCAGTTGTCGAAACACGCCGCAGCCGTTGCACAGCCGCCCACCACCGTCGATTCGGCCGTCTCCCGTTTCCTCGACGCCGTGTGGATGGAACGCGGACTGTCCGCGAACACGCTCGCCGCGTACCGCGCCGACCTCACGGCGCTGGGCCGCTGGCTTACAGAGCGCGGTGTCGCGATCCTGCGCACCTCGCGCGGTGATCTGCAGGAATTCATCGCGTGGCGCGTGCACCTCGGTGCACGGCCGCGCTCGACTGCGCGGCAGCTGTCGAGCTTCCGCCGCTTCTTCCGCTACCTCGTGCGCGAGAACGTCATCCGCGAGGACCCGACCGCGCTGATCGCGATGCCGAAGATCGGCCGCTCGCTGCCGAAGTCGCTGACGGAAGAGGAAGTGGAATCGCTTCTCGGCGCGCCGACCGTCGCCGATCCGCTCGGCAACCGCGACCGCACCATGCTCGAAGTGCTCTACGCGACCGGGCTGCGCGTCTCCGAGCTCGTGAACCTGCGCCATGCGCAGGTGAATCTCAATCAGGGCGTGCTGCGCATCCTGGGCAAGGGCAACCGCGAGCGGCTCATCCCGCTCGGCGAGGAAGCCGTGCGCTGGCTCACGGAGTTCACGCGCGGGCCGCGCGGCGAAATTCTGCTCGATCGCACCACCGACTATCTCTTCCCGACGCGCCGCGGCGATCGCATGACGCGGCAGGCTTTCTGGCACATCATCAAGCGCTACGCCCGCAAGGCCAGCATCGCCAAAGAGCTCTCGCCGCACACCCTGCGGCACGCGTTCGCGACGCATCTGCTCAACCACGGCGCCGACCTTCGCGTCGTGCAGATGCTGCTCGGCCACAGCGATCTCTCGACGACGCAGATCTACACGCACGTCGCACGCGAGCGCATGAAGGAACTGCACTCGCAGCATCATCCGCGGGGCTGACCGCGGTCGGTTACGGCTGCTAGACTGCGGCGAACCTTCGTGGCCGCAGCGTGTCGAACCGCCGCAGCACGTTCCAATTCCCCGGGAAAGCCCCGTATGACCTCGCCCGCGCGCGTCCTCATCCTGCTGCTCACCTCATCGGCGGCACCCCTCGCGCCGGTCGCGGCGCAGCAGCCCGGGAACGCGGAGGCCCGCGCCGAGCTGGCGAAGAAGATACCGGGAGCGAAGGCCGAAGAGCTGCGTCCTTCGCCGATCACGGGTATGTACGAGCTCATGCGCGGCACGGACGTCGCGTACGTTTCGACGGACGGCAAGTACGTCATTGCGGGCGATCTGTACGAGCTCGCATCCAACGACAACCTGAGCGAGACGCGGCGTCGCGACGTGCGGCTGAAGATGCTCGCGGGCGTGCCGGAATCCGAGATGCTCGTGTTCGCGCCGCGCGAGCCGAAACACACGATCACCGTCTTCACCGACGTCGATTGCGGCTACTGCCGCAAGCTTCACAGCCAGATCGGCGAGTACAACCGCCTCGGCATACGCGTTCGCTATCTTCTCTATCCGCGTTCCGGCCCGAATTCGGAGTCCTGGGACAAGGCCGTCGAGGTGTGGTGCTCGCCCAGGCGCAACGAAGCGCTCACGCGGGCGAAGCGCGGCGACGAGCTCGACGTGAAACCCTGCGGGAAGTCTCCGGTGGAGCGGCACTACGAGCTCGGCCAGGCCTTCGCGATCCGCGGCACCCCGGCGATCGTCCTGAGCGACGGTGAGATCTTGCCCGGCTATGTGCCGCCGGCGGTGTTGGCGCAGCATCTGAAGGGGAATTGAGGCTACCGACTTCCGGCTTCCACCTTCCGGCCGGACGAAGACGAAGAGGCTCAAGCTCAGGAAGCCTACTTCTCCAGCAGCGCGAGCTTATCCGGCTTGCCTTCCCACTCCTTCGCATCGGGCGGGGCGTCCTTCTTCTCCGTAATCACCGGCCATTGCTTCGCGAGCTCGGCGTTCAGCGGTGTGAAATGCTCCTGCCCTGTGGGCAGTTCCTCTTCGGAAAAGATGGCTTCAACCGGGCATTCCGGCTCGCACAGGGTGCAGTCGATGCATTCGTCGGGATCGATCACGAGGAAGTTCGGACCTTCGTGAAAACAATCGACCGGACAGACCTCTACGCAGTCCATGTACTTGCACTTGATGCACTGTTCCGTCACGACAAAAGTCATTGACCTTCCTCGAAAAATCAGCGGCGCGAAGCCGCTGTGCCGCCTCGCTATTCTACGTCTCCGGGCAGCCTTCTGCGGTTCAGCCGGACGACTTCCGCCGGTCGAACTCCGTGAAGTGATACCCCTCGGTTCCGGCGGCCTGGTCCTCGAGGAACCGCCGCAGCGCGAAGTCCGTGCTCGGGAACGCGATCTCCGGCCAGGGCAGCTCTTCCGGCCGCACGAGCGCGACCTCGAGGCTTTCCGGACCGGCGCCGACTTCAGCGGAACGGAGCCGGGCGCGAAAGAACACGTGCACCTGATGCGCGTGCAGCACCGCCACGACGGCTAGCAGCGAGCCGATCTCCACGTCGGCGAGCGCCTCCTCGAGCGACTCGCGAGCCGCTCCCTGTTGCAGAGTCTCGCCGTTCTCCAGGAAGCCGGCCGGAATCGCCCAGTAACCGCGGCGTGGTTCGATCGCCCGCCGGCAGATGAGGATACGGCCGTCGAGCTCGGGCACGCAGCCGACGACGACGCGCGGATTCGAGTAGTGGATCGTGCCGCACGCGTCGCAAACGTAGCGCGGCAAGTGATCGCCGTCGGGAACGCGCAGGCTCACCTTCGCGCCGCAGTGGCTGCAGAAATTCATTGGACCGTCTGGATGCAAGGGTGTGACTGGTGCCCGAGGTCGGAGTCGAACCGACACGCTTTTGAAGGCGGGGGATTTTCTTGCCACTTCGGCTTTCGCCGCACCGACCAATTCAAACGCACGGCTTCGTGGTCTGGAGCACGCCTTCGCCATAGCCCTTTCAGCCTTAGGCGCCCGCCGTCTGCTCTCTACACCTTCCCTATCAGGGCTTGGCTCGGCATTAGCTCGAACGTCTACGGTTCAGGGCCTTCGCCGACTTTGACGGGTTTCACCTCGTGGATTTCTCCATGAGGGCTCAAGTTGTACGGTCTGAGTCCCCTGCGTCTACCAATTCCGCCACTCGGGCAATCGAGGCTGGGCCGCGAGTATAAAGTAACCCGGCTCGATGCCGCATCAGCCGACGGCGTAGGACGCGGACTTGCGCAACGCGAGAGTGACGGACTCGCCCTCGCGAAAGGCCTCGCGGCGCTGCTCGTCGCGGCCGATCTCCACGAACACCGGATCGCTGTTCGCGGGCGCATCCGTGAGATCGACGAACACGTGCACCAGCGGACCCACGACGCGCAGCGATCGCACGCGGCCGGCGAGGCCGTCGCCCTGGCGGCGCATCTCGATGTCGTGCGGCCGTACGAGCCGGCCCGGCTCGATCTCGTTCACCGAACCGAGGAAGCGGTGGACGAACTCGCTGGCCGGCGCGTCGTACACGGCCTGTGCGGTGCCGCGCTGCTCGATCCGGCCCCGATTCATCACGACCACTTCGTCGGCGAGCTCGAGTGCCTCCTGCTGGTCGTGGGTCACGAACACGCTCGTGAAATGCAGTGCATCGTGCAGTCGGCGCAGCCAGCGCCTGAGCTCCTGCCGCACCTGCGTGTCGAGCGCACCGAAAGGCTCATCCAGCAACAGAACTTCCGGCTCTACGGCGAGCGCCCGGGCGAGGGCGACGCGTTGGCGCTGGCCGCCGGAGAGCTGCGCGGGATAGCGGCGGGCGGCCGCCTTCAGCTGCACGAGCGCGAGCAGCTCTTCGACTTTCGCGCGAATCGCGGCGCCCGACGGACGTTCGCGTCGCCGGCGCACGGTGAGACCGAAGGCAACGTTGTCGAACACCGTCATGTGCCTGAAGAGCGCGTAGTGCTGGAACACGAAACCGACGCGCCGTGACTGCACCGGCCATGACGTCGCATCCTTGCCCTGAAACCGCACCGTTCCCGAGTCCGGCGTCTCGAGCCCTGCGATTATCCGGAGCAGCGTCGTCTTGCCGCACCCGGAGGGCCCGAGCAAAGCGGTGAGCTCGCCGGTCTGGACGGTGAGGTCGACGCCGTCGAGCGCGACGAACTCTCCGAAGCGCTTCGTGAGACCGTGCACGCTGATGCTCATGCGCGTTTCCTCCGCAGCTCGGGCTCGCGGCGCTCGAGCACGCTCTTGCAGGCGAGCGTGACCAGTCCGAGCAGCGCGAGCAGCGATGCCACGGCGAACGCCGCGGCGTAGTTGTATTCGTTGTAGAGAATCTCGACGTGCAGCGGCATGGTGTTGGTCAGGCCGCGAATGTGACCCGACACCACCGACACCGCGCCGAATTCGCCCATCGCGCGCGCGTTGCAGAGCAGCACGCCGTACAGAAGACCCCAGCGGATGTTGGGCACGGTGACGCGCCAGAAGGTTCGCCAGCCGTTCGCGCCGAGCGAGAGCGCGGTTTCCTCGTCCTCCTTGCCCTGCGCCTGCATGAGCGGAATGAGCTCGCGCGCGACGAACGGGAACGTCACGAAGATCGTCGCGAGCACGATGCCGGGCACCGCGAAGATGATCTGCACGTCGTGCTCCTGCAGCCAGGCCCCGAACCATCCCTGCGCGCCGAACAGCAGCACATAGATGAGTCCTGAGATCACCGGCGAGACGGCGAACGGCAGGTCGATCAGTGTGATGAGCGTGCTCTTGCCGCGGAAATCGTACTTGGCGATGGCCCACGCCGCCGCGACGCCGAACAGAAGATTGAGCGGCACCGCGATCGCAGCGACGGTCAGGGTGAGGCGAATCGCCGCAAGCGCCGCCGGATCGGCGAGGCTCGTCGCGAAGACGGAGAGGCCTTTCGCGAGCGCATGCGTGAACACGGTCACGAGCGGGAGCAGCAGAAACAGCACCAGATAGACGATCGCGATGCCGAGCAGCAGCACGCGTCCGCGACGGACGCTTCTGCGTCGCGGGCGTCCCGGTGCGGCGGCCACCTCGGCCGTTCGCATCACCTCGTTCACTGCTGCAGCCCCGTTCATGGTCGCTCCCCGAACCGGCGCTGCGACCAACCCTGAATGGTGTTGATCGCCAGCATAATGGCGAACGACAGCACGAGCATGACGACCGCGATCGCGGTCGCCTCGGCGTACTCGTATTGCTCGAGCTTCGTCACGATGAGAAGCGGGGTGATCTCGGAGATCATGGGCATGTTGCCCGCGATGAAAATCACCGAGCCGTACTCCCCGACGGCTCGGGCAAAGGCGAGCGTGAAGCCGGTCAGCAGCGCCGGCCACAGCGCCGGCAGCACCACGCGGGTGAAGGATTGCAGCGCGGATGCGCCGAGAGTCGCCGCCGCCTGCTCCACTTCGCGATCGAGATCCTCGAGCACGGGCTGCAGCGTGCGCACGACGAACGGCAGCCCGATGAATATCAGCGCGACCACGATGCCCGATGGCGTGAAAGCGATCCGTACGTCGAAGGGCTCGAGCAGCCGGCCGAGCCAACCGTTCGGTGCGTAGAGCGCGGTCAGCGCGATGCCGGCGACCGCAGTCGGCAGCGCGAAGGGCAGATCGACGAGCGCATCGACGAGGCGCCGGAGTGGAAACTCGTACCGCACGAGCACCCACGCCACGATCAGCCCGAACACTGCGTTCACGAGTGCTGCAAGCAGCGCGGCGCCGAAGGAGATGCGCAACGATGCGACGACGCGCGGGGCGGTCACGACCTCCCAGAACTCGGTCCAACCGAGCTCGAACGTGCGCAGGAACGCTGCCGAGAGCGGAATGAGGACGATCAGCGACAGGTAGACGACCGTGAACCCGAGCGTGATGCCGAAGCCCGGCAGGATGCGGCGCGCGCGTCGGGGCGCGCGTGCGGCGTCCGGGGCGGCGGCTACCGCTGCCGGCACATCAGCGCCCGTAGATCCGGTCGAACGTGCCGCCGTCGGCGAAGTGCTTTTCCTGCGCCTTGCTCCAGCCGCCGAAGACCTCGTCGATCGTCACGAGACTGACCGCCGGAAACGTGCTCGCGTGTCGCGCCGTGACCTTCGGGTCGCGCGGACGATAGAAGTGACGGGCGGCGATCTCCTGGCCTTCCGCCGAGTACAGATGCTTCAGATACGCCTCGGCGACGGCCCGCGTGCCCTTGCGGTTCACGACCTTGTCCACCACGGTGACGGACGGCTCCGCGAGGATGCTGACCGACGGCACGACGATATCGACTTCTCCCTGACCGAGCTCTTTCACGGCAAGCAGCGCCTCGTTTTCCCACGCGAGCAGCACGTCGCCGATGCCGCGCTCGACGAACGTGACCGTCGAGCCGCGTGCGCCGGAGTCGAGCACGGGTACATTCTGATACAGGCGCTTCACGAACGCTTCCGCAGTCGCATCGGAGCCCCCGGGCTGACGCAGCGCCCACGCCCACGCGGCCAGATAGTTCCACCGGGCCCCGCCGGAGGTCTTCGGATTCGGGGTGATGACCGAGACACCCTTGCGGGTCAGATCGCCCCAGTCCTGAATCTTCTTCGGGTTTCCCTTTCGCACCAGAAACACGATCGTCGAGGTGTAGGGCGCACTGTTGTCACGCAGCCGCGTCTGCCAGTTCGCCGGTATCAGTTTCGCTCGACGGTGGAGCGCGTCGACGTCGAACGCCAGCGCGAGCGTGACGACGTCCGCCTTCAGTCCGTCGATCACCGACCGGGCCTGCTTGCCCGAACCGCCGTGACTCTGGTTGACGGTCACCGTGTCGCCGGTCTTCGCTTTCCAGAACGCCGCGAACGACCGGTTGAATTCCTCGTAGAACTCACGAGTGGGATCGTAGGAAACGTTCAGCAGCGTGACGTCTTTCGCCGCCGATGCGGGCCCCGCAAACGCGCCCGCGGCGAGAAGCAGTGACGCGGCAATCGTGCGCCATGATCTCATTCAACTGCCCTTCTTCGGGTGAAACCGGTGATTCAAAACGCAAGCTGCAGCCGCTTCCTCATCCGGTCGATCGCAGCGCCCGCGGCACCGCGCTCGAAGCGGGTGCGCTCGTAGTTGAGCACCCACTTTACGTTCTGCGTAAGGTACCAGTTGAAGCCGGCTCCCCAAGCGCGAAAGTGCGCGCCGTGCATCTTAGGAATGACGCACTTACCGCCGGGAACGAACTTCTCGTCATGACTGTCTGCTCGACTCACATGATGCTCGGGCTCATGGGGGTATCGGACGTGCCGTGCGACGTTTCGGCGAGCTGCCGCATCTGAAGCTCTCGAACATGGCCAGACTTTGTGAGATCGGCGTTCCGGGGGATGTGCTTGCCCGGGCCCGGGAAGGGGACGAGCGTGCACGCGCCCAGATTTATGGCGCCCTGGCGCCCGCGACCTTCGGTCTCATTCGCCGCCTCGTCGGCGTGCGCGCCCTGGCCGAGGATCTGTTCCAGGACACGATGATCATCGTATACGGGCGGCTCGGAACGTTTCGCGGTGAAGCGCCGCTCGGGGCGTGGGTACGCCAGATCGCGGTGTCCCGCTGCCTGATGCATCTGCGCTCGCCGTGGCACCGGGCGCGCCTTGCGCTCGAGCAGGTCGGCGGGCTCGACGGCATGCGGCTCACGCTACCGCCGGCCCCCGAGAGCCTGGATGTCGAGCGCGCTCTGGCGAGTCTTTCGCCCACGGCGCGCGCCGTCGTGTGGCTGTACGAGGTCGAGGGATACTCACACGAGGAGATCGCGCGCACCTTCGGTCGATCGACCAGTTTTTCCAAGAGCCAGCTCGCCAGGGCGCACCGTCGCCTGCGCGAATGGTTCGATCTGCAGCCGGATCGCGAGCCATGCACCCCCATATGAGCCGACACGACGAGGACCCGCGGCTCGCGCCGCTTTTGCGCCGGCTGCGCGAGCTGCCCGCCGAGCTGCGACCGCCGTTCGACTGGATCGAATTTCGCGAGCGCGCGCGCGAGCCGCAGCGCGCGATCGCAGCGCGGATCGACTGGCGGCATGCGGCAGCCGCGGCGACCCTCGCGAGCGTGATCATCGCGGTTGCGGTGTGGAGTCGTGTGATCGACCCGGGGGCCGCACCGCGTCTCGCGGAGAGCCCTGCCGGTGCGCAGTGGCATCAGCCGGATGTGGCCGCAGGATGGCTCGCCTCGTTGCCCGACGAGCCGGCGATCGTACGCGTCGACACGCGTTTCGCCGTGGCGGACCTCGAGGATTCGATCGCGTGGATGGACGAGCTGATCACGATCGAGCGCACAGGCGCGGCGCAGCCCGCGCGCGTGAAGGCGCTGCAGCGCGAGAGATCGAGGCTCGTCGATTCGCTCGTCCGCGTGCGGTATGCCGAAACCCTTGCAGCCGAATTGCCCTGAATCTGTTACGGGAAGGTCAAAGCGATGAATAGATCGGTCGTGTTGTTGTTGGCGGCGCTGGCGGCCATGCAGGTCCATGGCGAGGAGAAGCAGGAGAAGCGCTCGCCCGAAGAGATCGAGCAGCGCCTGCAGGCCGCCCGCGAGCGTCTCGAAGCAGCGGCGCAGGAGGTTGCGGAGCTTTCGACGGAGCTCGGCGCGCCGTTCTTCGATCGTTTCGTGGCATTCGGCGACGGGCGGCGCCGCGCGATCATCGGCGTGCAGCTCGACCCCGCGAGCGGCAAGGATGGTGCGCGGGTGCAGGAGGTGAGCCCCGGCGGCCCAGCGGCCGAGGCCGGTATCCGACGAGGCGACGTGATCGTCGCGCTCAACGGCAAGGATCTGAAGGGCAGCGACAACACCGTGCGCGAGCTCACGCGGCGCATCCGCGAGGCCGAGCCCGACAGCAAAGTGAAGCTCCGCATACTGCGCGACGGCAAGCCACAGGACATCGATGTCGTCGCGCGCTCGGCGATGCACGGCGCGCTTGCGATGCGTGGCCTGCCCATGCCGATGCCCCTGCCGGAGATTGCGATGGCGCCCGAGATCGCGTTCGGGCCCAGCGAGCACCTCGAATTCATGCATGCGCTGCGGAGCGAGCTCTCGGGCATGGAGCTCGCGACGCTCACGCCGAAACTCGGCCAGTATTTCGGCACCGAGAAGGGCGTGCTCGTGGTGCGAGCCCCCGAAAGCAAAACGTTCAAGCTCGAGGACGGCGACGTGATCGTCGCGGTGGACGGTCGTGAGCCGAAGAGCGGCTCCCACGCGACGCGCATCCTGCGCTCGTATCAGCCGGGCGAGAAAGTGAAGCTGCGGGTGATGCGGCAGAAGAAGCCGCTCGACCTCGAAGTGGCGCTGCCGGAGGCCGGCCCCCGGAGAGCGAGCCTGGACGACTAAGACGACTCAGACGTCCCAGACGTCCAAGACGGCAAGAGGGTTACTGCAAGCGCCTGGCGAAGCGCTCTTCCTCTGGCCGTCTGAGACGTCTTAGTCGTCTGGGTCGTCTGAGCCTACTATCCGCCGGTGCATCGCACCGACTTCGACTACGACCTTCCCGAAGAGCTGATCGCGCAGAGCCCGCTCGCCGAGCGCTCCGCGAGCCACCTGCTCGTGCTCGATCGTGCGAGCGGCGCGCTCGCGGATCGCGTGATGCGCGATCTGCCGCAGTTGCTCGCCCCGGGAGACCTGCTCGTCTTCAACGACACGCGCGTCGTTCCGGCGCGACTCACCGGCGCGAAGGCGACCGGAGGCCACGTCGAGATCCTGCTGGAGCGCGCCCTGGGATCGAACCGCGCGCTGGTGCAGATGCGCGCGAGCAAGCCGATCCGCGCGGGCCTCGAGATCGCAACCAGCGGCGGAACCGTGCGCGCGCTCGAGCGCCGCGACGATCTCTGGATCGTCGAGACTCCGGAGGCGCCGCTGCCGTTCTTCGAGCGCTGGGGCGAGGTACCGCTGCCGCCCTACATCCGACGCGCGCCGACGGACGACGACCGTGAGCGATACCAGAGTATTTTCGCTTCCCACAGCGGCGCGGTCGCGGCACCGACGGCGAGCCTGCATTTCGACGCGGCGCTTACCGAGGCGCTCGCGAAGCGAGGGGTGGCGCGCGCCTTCATCACGCTGCACGTGGGCGCGGGAACGTTCCAGCCGCTGCGCGTCGACGACATCGACGCGCACGTGATGCACGCTGAAGCGGTCAGAGTGAACGCACAGGCCTGCGACGCGGTGGCGCGCGCTCGCGAGGCCGGGGGACGGATCGTCGCCGTCGGTACCACCGTCGCCCGGGCGCTCGAAACGGCGGCGCTGAGCGGCGAGCTGCAGCCGTTCAGCGGCGACACGGATCTTTTCATCCGCCCCGGATTCCCGTTTCGGGTGATCGACGCGCTGCTCACCAATTTTCATCTGCCGGAATCGACGCTTCTGATGCTCGTATGCGCGTTTGCCGGCCGCGAGCGCGTGCTGAATGCGTACCATCACGCCGTGCGCAACCGTTACCGCCTCTTCAGTTACGGCGATGCCATGCTGATCACGGCGGCGCGAGGCTCATGAGACCGGAGTTCGAGATTCTGGCGACCGACGGCGCAGCGCGCACCGGCCGGCTCACGACGGCGCACGGAGTCGTCGCGACGCCGGCGTTCATGCCGGTCGGCACCTACGGCACGGTGAAGACCATGACGCCCGAGGAGCTCGAAACGCTCGGCGCTGACATCGTGCTCAGCAACACCTTTCATCTCATGCTGCGGCCGGGCGCGACGATCGTGGCCGCCCATGGCGGACTGCATGGATTCATGCACTGGCAGCGCCCGCTCCTCACCGACTCGGGCGGCTTTCAGGTGTTCAGCCTGAAGAGCCTTCGCAAGATCACGGAAGAGGGCGTGCGTTTCCGCTCGCCCGTGGATGGCAGCGAAGTGCGCCTGACGCCCGAGGACTCGATGGACGTCCAGCTCGCGCTGCGCGCGGACATCGCGATGGCGCTCGATGACTGCACACCGTATCCGGCGAGCGAGCGCGTCGCCCGCGAGTCGATGGAGCGCTCGATGCGCTGGGCGGCGCGAAGTCACTCGCACTACTACCGTGAGGCGCCGCCCGGCGGCCTCTTCGGCATCGTCCAGGGCGGCATGCACGGCGAGTTGCGGCTCGCCTCGCTCGAAGCCCTGTTGAGGCTCGACTGGCCGGGCTTCGCCGTCGGCGGGCTCGCGGTCGGCGAATCCGAAGAGGAGCGGCTGCGCGTGCTCGAGACGCTCGTGCCGCACATGCCCCCGGGACGACCGCGTTATCTCATGGGCGTCGGCTTTCCGGAGGACATCGTGGCCGCGGTCGCCCGCGGCATCGACATGTTCGACTGCGTGATTCCGACGCGGCACGCGCGCAACGGGCACCTGTTCACGGCAAGCGGCGTCATCAACATCCGCAACAGCGTTCATCAGGGCGACCTCGGCCCCATCGACCCGACGTGCGCGTGCTACACGTGCCGGCATTATTCGCGCGCATATCTGCGTCACCTCGACCGCTGCAACGAGATCCTCGGCGCGCGGCTCAACACGATCCACAACCTGCACTTCTACCTCGAGCTGATGCGTACGCTGCGCGATGCGTTGCACGCAGGCCGGCTCGCGGCCTTCGCCGCGGAGTATCTCGCGGCCCGGCGAGACGGGACGGGAGCCCCATGATCGCTATGGCATAATGCCGCGCTTCGCGCCGCCCCCTCACCCGCCTCCGGCACCCTCTCCCCGCACGCGGGGAGAGGGTTGGGGTGAGGGGCATCGCGAGTATGGTCAAGCTCTCAAGGTGCCTCATGAACTTTCTGATCCCTGAAGCGTGGGCGCAGGGCTCCGGCGCATCGCCGGGCGGCCAGTTCGCGCCCCTGCTGATGATGGTGGCCTTCATCGTCATCTTCTATTTCCTCCTGATCCGCCCTCAGCAGAAAAAAGCGAAGGAGCACCAGGCGCTCGTCTCGAAGCTCGCGGCCGGAGATGAGGTCGTGACGACGGGCGGCATCCTCGGCCGCATCGCGGAAGTGGGCGACACGTTCGTCACGCTCGAGATCGCGGACGGCGTGCGCATCAAGGTGCAGAAGTTCCAGGTTGCCTCGCTCATGCCGAAGGGCACGCTCAAGAGCGCCTAGCCCTGACGGATCCGACATGCTCGAATACGCCCGCTGGAAATACATCCTCGTCTGCCTCGTACTCGTCGCCTCGCTGCTGTTCGCCCTGCCGAACTTCTTCGGCGAGGATCCCGCGCTGCAGATCGCGCGCAAGGATCGCGCGGCAGTGGATGCGGCCGCGCAGGCGTCCATCGAAAAGTTCCTCAAGGAGCACGGCGTCACCTTTACACACGGATACGTCGACAACGGCCGGTTGATGGTGCGCTTTCCGAGCGTGCCGGAGCAGCTGAAGGCGCGGGACGCGATCAACGAGGCCTTCGAGGACGAATACGTTTCTGCTCTGTCTTTCGCGCCGCGTGCGCCGGCGCTGTTGAGAAAGATCGGTTTGCGGCCCATGCCGCTCGGTCTCGATCTTCGCGGCGGTCTCTACCTCCTCTACGAGGTGGACGTAGAGGGCGCTGTCGGTCAGTTGCTCGAAGGCTATGAGCAGGACATCCGCCGTACACTGAACCGGGACAAGCTGCCTTTCGGCGACGTCACCACCGTCGCGGTGGATAGCGCGCGCCCGAACGGAGTGCGCGTGCTCGTACCCGCGAGCGGCAACGTCGATGCGGTGCGCGATGCGTTGCAGAAGGCGCTTCCCGATCTCACGTTCACCACAGAGAGTGTCGCCTCGGGCAGCGCCGTGACGGCCGCGCTGACTCCGGCCCAGATCCGCGAGCGCCAGGATTTCGCCATCCAGCAGAACATCACGACGCTGCGCAATCGCGTCAACGAGCTCGGCGTCTCCGAGCCCATCGTGCAGCGCCAAGGCCTCGATCGCATCAACGTGCAGCTGCCGGGCGTGCAGAACTCGGCGGAGGTGAAGGACATCCTCGGCAAGGTGGCGACGCTCGAGTTCCGTCTCGAGGACGTGCAGAACAACGCATACGAAGCCGCGCAACGCGGCCGCGCGCCCTTGGGATCGAAGCTCTACCGCCATCGCGACGGCCGGCCGGTCCTGCTGAAGCGCGACATCATCGTCACGGGCGATCAGCTCACCGACGCCATCACCGCCGCGACCAATGAAGGGCCAGGCGTATCGGTGAAGCTCGATGCGCGCGGCGGCGAGGAGATGCTGAAGACCACCCGCCAGAACCTCGGCCGCCCGATGGCGGTGGTATTCATCGAGCAGCATCGCGAGACAGTGGAGGTCGGCGGCAAGAAGGTCGAGCGCACGGTCAAGGACGAGGAGGTCATCAGCCTCGCGACCATCCGCGGAATCTTCTCGAACAATTTCCAGATCACCGGGCTCAGTTCGAGCGAAGCACGGGAGCTGGCGCTTCTGCTTCGCGCCGGCGCGCTCGCAGCACCGCTCGACCTCGTCGAGGAGCGGGCGATCGGGCCGAGCCTCGGGCAGGACAACATCGAGAGCGGCGTGCGTGCGCTGATCATCGGCATGATCGGCGTCTACATCTTCATGGCGGTTTACTATCGCGTATTCGGCTGGGTCGCGAACGTCGTGCTGCTCTCGAATCTCGTGGTGCTCGTTGCGCTCCTGTCCGCAATACGTGCGGCGCTGACGTTGCCGGGAATCGCCGGAATCGTGCTCACGCTCGGTATGGCGGTGGACGCGAACGTACTGATCTACGAGCGCATCCGCGAGGAGCTGCGGCGGGGCACATCGCCGCAGGCTGCAATCAAGGCGGGCTTCGAGAAGGCTTTCTCAGCCATTGCAGACTCGAACATCACCACGCTGATCGCCGGCATCGTCCTGTGGGTGTTCGGCACGGGTCCGATCCGCGGCTTCGCCGTGACACTTTGCGTGGGCATCCTGACGTCGCTGTTCACAGCGATCATGGGCAGCCGCGCCCTGCTGACCTTGATGTACGGCGGCCGGCGCAAACACGGCGCGCTGCCGATCTGACGCCGAACGGGGATCACATGGAGTTCTTCAAGAAAAGCACACACATCCCGTTCATGGGCACACGCAAGTGGGCCTATGCGATTTCCGCCGTTCTCATCACGGCATCGTTCGGCGGGGTCGCGATCCGCGGGCTGAACCTCGCTGTCGATTTCACCGGTGGCGTGACGATCGAGGCGACCTTCCCGGGTACCGCGGATCTCGACGCGATACGGTCGGAGCTCGCGCGGTCGGGACTTCAGGAGGCGCAGGCGCAGAACTTCGGCAGCTCGCGGGACGTCGTCATCCGGATGCCGCCGGTGAAAGGCCGTCAGGAGGGGGCGCGTGTGCGCGCGGAAGTGGAGTCGCTCCTGAAACGCATCGAACCTCGCGCCGAGGTGCTCCGGCTCGACGCCGTCGGACCTCAGGTGGGCGCGGAGCTGCGGGAAAGCGCCTACTGGTCCTTCTTCTTCGCGATGCTGATGATCTTCCTCTACGTTTTGTTCCGCTTCCACACCTGGAAGTTGTCGCTCGCTGCCATCATCGCGACGCTCTACGACCCGGTGCTCGTGCTTGGCTTCTTCGCCGCCACCGGCATGTCGTTCGACCTGTCGGTCGTCGCGGCGATCCTTGCGGTCGTCGGTTACTCGCTGAACGACAAGGTGGTCATCTTCGACCGCATACGTGAGCGCTTCCATCTGAACCGGCGGGCGCAGCCGGCGCAGGTCCTCGACGAGGCGATCAATCAGACGCTGTCCAGAACCCTGATGACCGCCGTCAGCACGCTGATCGTGCTGATCGCACTCTACGTCCTCGGCGGCCCGGTGCTGCAGCCGTTCGCAGCGGCCATGCTCGTCGGTGTCGGCCTCGGGCACTTTTCTTCGATCTTCGTCGCGAGCGCGCTGGCGCTCGACTTTGGGCTCACGTCCGAAGACCTGTTCCCATCCGAGAAGAAGACTGCAGCCGATACGCTGCCGTAAGCGCGAAAGCCCGAGGAGCATCCGATCCGATGATGGAGCTGCTCACCGATCCGCAGGCGTGGGTCGCGTTCGTGACCCTGACCGCCCTCGAGATCGTTCTCGGGATCGACAACATCATCTTCATCTCGATCCTCGTGAGCCGGCTGCCGAAGGAGCGGCAGGAGGCCGCGCGGATCGGCGGGCTTGCCATGGCGATGCTCACGCGCATCGCGCTGCTCTTCTCGATCGTGTGGCTCACGCGGCTCACGCACCCGTGGTTCTACATCGGCACCCAGTCGGTGTCGGGGCGCGATCTGATCCTCTTCATCGGCGGACTGTTCCTGCTCGCCAAGAGCGTGCTCGAGATTCACCACACGCTCGAGGGCGCCGCTGAACAGCGCCGGGCGCGGGTCTACGCGAGCTTCACGCTGATCATCGTGCAGATCGCGCTCATCGACATCGTGTTCTCGCTCGATTCCGTGTTCACGGCGGTGGGGCTCGCGAACCAGCTGTCGATCATGGTTACGGCCATCGTCATCGCGATCCTCGTGATGATGCTGCTCTCGGGCTCCATCGCGGAGTTCGTCGATCGGCATCCGACGATCAAGGTGCTGGCGCTCGCGTTTCTCATCCTCGTCGGCGTCGCGCTCATCGCCGAAAGCTTCCACTTCGAGATTCCGAAGGGCTATCTGTACTTTGCGATGGCGTTCTCCGTGGGCGTGGAGATGATCAATCTTCGATTGCGCGCGCTCATAGACTCCCGGCGCAGGAGAGAAGATCCGGAAGCAGGAGGCTGAGAGAAAGATGAAGAGTTGGAGATCGGGCAACCGGCGCACGCTGAAGACCCTGCACGCGGACCCAAGCGAAACGGCGCGGCCCGGTTTGCCGGGCCGCTCCGCGTCCGCTACCTTTCCGCAAGGCCTTCAGCACGCGCCGGTTGCGCACTCGCCATCGCTTCATTCAACCAACGCGCAGC
>JBQTHP010000244.1:0-6828 GCA_052389755.1 Gammaproteobacteria bacterium | reverse complement strand
CAGTTCGTCGACGTCGACGGCATCATGCTGCGCGTCGCCATCCAGCGGGGATCCGGCGGCGGCGTGCCGCTGCTGCTCTTCAACGGCATCGGCGCGAATTTCGAGCTGATGTTTCCGTTCATGGCAGCGCTCGACGACAAGGAGATCATCGTGTTCGACGTTCCCGGCGTCGGACGCTCGCCGATGTCCTGGTGGCCGCGGCGGTTCAGCGGCCTCGCGCGTCTCGCCGCCAACCTGCTCGACCGACTGGGCTATCCGGAGGTCGATGTGGCCGGCGTTTCCTGGGGCGGCGCTCTCGCACAGCAGTTCGCGCGGCAGTACCCGCAGCGCTGCCGGCGGCTGATCCTCGCCGCGACGTCCCCGGGGTCGGTGATGATCCCGGGCCGCCCGACAGCGCTCATGAAGATGGTGACGCCGCAGCGCTACCTCGACCCCAGTTACATGCGTCGGGCCGCGGGAGACATCTACGGCGGCGAAGCCCGACACTCGCCCGAGGTCATGACCGGGCACACCGCACGCATCATTCCGCCGAAGGTGATGGGCTACATGTATCAGCTCTTCGCGGGCTGGGGCTGGACGAGCATCCATTGGCTTCACAAGCTGAAGCAGCCGACGCTGGTGCTGGCGGGGTCCGATGACCCGCTCGTACCTCCGGCGAACGCACGCGTGATCTCGCTCCTGATTCCGAACAATCGCCTCTTCATCGTTCCGGGTGGGGGCCACCTCTTCCTGCTGTACTCGATCGGGAAGGTCGTTCCCGTCATTCGCGACTTCCTGGACTCGCGCGACCCGATTCGGCCACGCTGGTCCTAGGGAGCCCCGCGGAGCCCTTGACGCCGGGCGGGTGCCGGCGTATTGTGCGGCGCATCAATTGGTGCGGTGCACCACCATAGGAGGACAGCGAATGACGATTTCTGAACGCATTCTTGAGGCGACGGCCGGTGTACGCGACCAAGCGACTGCCTATGCCGGGCGGGCCATCGATGCCGCACGTAACGGCGCTCAGCGCGCCGCGGCCGGTTTTGAGGCGGTCGAGACCCCGGTGGATACCCTCGCGGACGCCGGGCGCCAGTTGAACGCTCTCTCTTATCAGTATGCCGGCCGCATGCTCGATCAGGGTGTTCAAACCGTGCACGGGTTCATCGAGGACGGCGCCCAGCGGTTACGCCGCGCGGCGAAAGCCGGCGACGTCCGAAGCCTGTATCGGGCGCAGCTCGAGCAGCTGCCCGCTTCCCGCGACCGCATCGTGAAGGACGCCCTCGCGACGTGGGAAATCGTGGCCGGGACCAGCCGCGAGCTGCAGTCGCTCGCGCTCACGACCTATGCGCGTCTCGTCGGGAAAAAGGCCATGACGGCGAAGACGTCCAAGACGGCGAAAGCGCCGAAGAGCCGAAGGCGTCGCGGCGCGTCGAAGACCGCGCACTGACGAATCCGCTGCGAGCGCTCGCTCGCGCGGGAACAAATCGGGCGCTTCCTCTTTATCGGGGAGCGCCCTTTTTGTTGAGCGCCCTGGCGGCCGGACGCCGCAGGAGCGCGAGCTATAATCCGCGGACGGCTTGGAACGGCTCGCGCGTGAATCCATAAAGACAAGGCGCAGCCGACGCGTACAGAAGGACTCGGCATGGCTACCGCCCCGCACATTCTCGGCCCGCTCCCCCGCCTGTCTCGGGCCGTCGCGGACTGGGTCGAAGAGGTGCGGCAGCTCACTCAAGCGGTATCGGTTCGCTGGTGCGAAGGCTCGGACGCCGAGGCCCGCGAGCTGACGGACCAGCTCGTGCGCGGCGGCGAGCTCCTGCCTCTCGATGCGAAGACCTTCCCGGACTGCCATCTCTACCGCTCGCATCCGAGCGATGTCGCGCGCGTCGAGCACCTTACGTTCGTCTGCACGCGCTCGAAGGAAGACGCCGGTCCGAACAATCACTGGATGGATCCGGCGGAAGCGCGCACGAAGATGCGGGAGCTGTTCCGCGGCTGCATGCGCGGACGCACGCTGTACGTCGTGCCCTATTGCATGGGCCCGATCGATTCGCCCTACGCCCGCTGCGGCGTGGAGATCACCGACAGCGCGTACGTCGTCATCAACATGGGGCTCATGACGCGCATGGGGCGTCCGGCTCTCGAGCGCATCGCGCGCGATGGCACGTTCGTGCGCGGGCTGCATTCCATCGGCGAGCTCGACCCGAACCGCCGGTTCATCATGCATTTTCCCGAGGATCTCGCGATCGAGAGCTTCGGCAGCGGCTACGGCGGCAACGCGCTCCTCGGCAAGAAGTGCCACGCGCTACGCATCGCAAGCTGGCAGGCGCGCAGCGAGGGCTGGCTCGCCGAGCACATGCTCATCGTCGGGCTCGAAAACCCGCAGGGCGAGCAGCATTACGTCGCGGCTGCATTCCCGTCCGCGTGCGGCAAGACGAATCTCGCGATGCTGATTCCGCCCGCATCGATGCCGGGCTGGAAGGTGACGACGGTCGGCGATGACATCGCCTGGCTGCATCCGGGATCCGACGGCCGGATGTGGGCAATCAACCCCGAAGCCGGCTATTTCGGCGTGGTGCCCGGCACGAACGCGGAGACCAATCGCAACGCGTACGAGATGATCCGGCGCGACACGCTCTTCACCAACGTCGCGGTCACCGCGGACAACCAGCCCTGGTGGGAAGGTCTGCCGTCCGGCAAGCCGGTCACCGACTGGCAAGGACGCCCGTACGATCCGAGCCGCGGTCCCGCGGCGCACCCGAACTCGCGCTTCACCGTTTCGGCGAAACGTAATCCGAATTACTCCCCTCGTGCCGATGACCCGCGCGGCGTGCCGATCTCCGCGCTCGTGTTCGGTGGACGTCGCCGCTCCGTTGCGCCGCTGGTGTACGAAGCGCGCGATTGGGCGCACGGCGTGCTCGTCGGTGCGTCGGTCGCATCGGAAACTACCGCGGCCGCAGTGGGTGAAGTCGGCGTGGTACGGCGCGACCCGATGGCGATGAAGCCGTTCGCCGGCTACAACTTCGGCGATTACTGGCGGCACTGGCTCTCGATCGGCCAGCGGCTCGCGCGTCCGCCGCGCATCTATCACGTCAACTGGTTCCGCCGCGACGCGCAGGGCAAGTTCCTCTGGCCGGGCTACGGCGAGAACCTGCGTGTGCTCGAGTGGATGCTCGAGCGTTGCACGGGCGCCGCGGGCGCCGTCGAAACTCCGATCGGCAATCTGCCGCGCCCCCAGGATCTGCATCTCGAGGGACTGCCGCTCAGCGAGAACGCGCTGCGTGACCTGCTCACCATCGATCCCGCGTTGTGGCGAAGCGAGATGGCTGACGTGAGGAAGTACCTCAGCGAGTTCGGAAACCGCGTGCCGGCGGAGATGCTGGCGGAAATCTCACGCGTGGAGAGAGGGCTGAAGGCCGAGGGCTAAGGGCCGGCCGGCCGTCAGTCGTCAGCCCTCTTCGAAGCGGATCGTCTGCGGCGACTCCTCATCCGGCAGTCGTCCGAGGCCGATCATCCCCTTGCCCTTGATCTGCAGGCTGTCGCGGCGGACAAAAGACTCCTCGCCGTCGGCCGTCTGCACGAAGGTGCCGTTCGTGCTCTGATCGATCAGCACGAACTTGTTGCGATTGATCTCGATGCGCGCATGCAGACGTGAGATGAGATTCCCCTTCACCACCACGTCGTTGTCCTCCGCGCGACCGATGGCGATGTTCGGCCGCTGCTCGTCGACGAGAATTTCGCGATCCTGAAATCGCAGGCGAAGACGCACGGAGCGCCGCTCACCCTTCGAGGCCATCGCGATCGCAGGGACCATGCTCGTCACGTCTTCCGTCTGCCAGAGCACCTCGTAGAGCGTGACCTCGCTGCCCTGCCCTTTCAGCGTCGCGACGTCGATCTGGCGCACGGCTGCGCGCCACTCGGGTGAGAGCAACTCGACCGTTGCCGCAGTGGTGATGACCTGGCCGGCCTTCGCCTGGCTCGTCATGCGATTGGCCGTGTGCACGGTGGCACCGAATACGTCGCGATACTCGAGCACTACCGGACCGAAGTGACAGCCGATGCGGATCGCAACCGGCTGCCCCTCGCCCTTCAGTTGCGCGTGGCTCGAGATCTGCTGCTGCATCTGGGCCGCCGCGTTGAGGGCATTGTCCGCTGCGGGAAAGGTCGCCATGACCTCATCGCCCATCGTCTTGATCACCGTGCCCTGATGCTGCTCGGTGGCGCTGCGCATTATGTCGATGCAGATGGCAACCATGTCGCGCGCGCGCAGATCGCCCATCTGTTCGTACAGGCGGGTCGAGCCGACGACGTCGGCGAACAGAATGGCGAGCTCGATATCCTTGCCCATGTATAGCGACCGCAAGCGTTCCGCGAAGGCGCGACCTGCCTCGCGGGGCGCGTTGTTTTTGCGCTGCGATTATACGCGACGGGCCCCGACTCACCACCCGCTACAATCCGGGCATGCGGAAACGTGCGCGACTCGCGTGCTGCATGCTGCTGGTCTCGGCGGCATGCGCGACGCAATCGGCGGAGCTCGATCGCGCATCGCTCGATGCGGCGCGCTCACTGCGCGAGGCGGCGCTGAGGTCTTCCGAGCTCCACGCGCTCGTCAGCTCGCTCTCGACCGAGGTCGGGCCTCGGCTCGTCGGTTCGCCCGGAGATCTCGCGGCGGTTGCGTGGGCTCATCGTCAATTCGAGCGCCTCGGATTTGCGAACGTGCGCCGAGCCGAGGTCGTGGTTCCGCGCTGGGCGCGCGGGGTCGCCGAGCTCACGCTGGATGACGCGCTCGGCGCAAGCTTCGCGCCGGTCGCGCTCGGCGGCAGCATCGGCACGCCTGAGGAAGGCTTGCGTGCGGAGGTCGTGCAGGTGCGCGATCTCGAGGAGCTCGCGAGCATCGATCCTCGGCGCATCGCGGGTCGCATCGTCTATCTCGCGCACCGCACGCAGCGCACGCGCGATGCGAGCGGATACGTGTTCGCCGTTCGCGGCCGCGCGGCCGGGCCGAGCGCGGCGGCCGCGAAGGGCGCAGTCGCATTCGTCATCCGCTCGGTCAGCACGAGCGACAACCGTCTCGCACACACGGGAACGACGGTTTACAACATCGGAAGTCCGCGTATTCCCGCAGTCGCCATCTCCAATCCCGATGCCGACGTGCTCGAGAAACTGATCGCGTCCGGGCGACCGGTGCGCCTGCGCATGAAGGTGACCGCACGCGATCTGCCGCAGACACGTTCGGCGAACGTCATCGGCGAGATTCCGGGCACCGATCGTGCCGGCGAGATCGTGCTGCTGGTTGCACACCTCGACTCGTGGGACCTGGGGCACGGCGCGCTCGACGACGGCGCGGGCGTCGCGATCGTAACAGCCGCTGCACGACTCATCGCGGATGCTCGACCGAAGCCGCGGCGAACGATCCGCGTCGTGCTCTTCGCCAACGAGGAGTTCGGGCTGTCCGGCTCGCTCGCGTACGCAGCGCAGATCGGCGACGAGCTCGCACGGCACGCGGTGGGGATCGAAGCCGATCTCGGTGACGGGCCGGTGTGGCAGCTCGAGAGCCGCATGCCGCCAGAATTGCTGCCGCTCGTGCGCCAGATCCAGCGCGCTGTGGAACCGCTCGGTGTCTCGCTCGGCGGCAATGAGGCGAATGGCGGTGCCGATCTCGGCGTGCTCCGCCGGGCGGGGCTACCGATCCTCGCCCCGCGACTCGATGCGAGCCGCTACTTCGATCATCACCATTCGGCCAACGACACGCTCGACAAGGTCGATCCGAAGCGGCTCAACCAGAGCGTCGCCGTATTTGCCGTGACGGCGTACCTCGCGGCGCGCGCCGAAACGGCCTTCACGCACCTGCCGCCGACCTCCGCGTCCCGCTGACCCGTCAGGCCGCGCACACCTGCTGCGCGCGCCGCAGGAGCGCCGGCGTCGCGCTCGGCTCGCGCGCGCCTTCGCTCAGCAGGCGTCGATATTCGCGTGCGCCGGGCGCACCCGCGCACAGGCCGAGCATGTGCCGCGTAATCGAACTGAGACGCTCGCCGCGCGCCACCTCGCGCGAAGCGTACCCCTCCATGCGTTCGAGGATTTCGCGCCGCGTCGGCGCCGTTGGTGCATCCGGATGCGTGCGTTGCTCGAGCTCCGAGAGCACGAAGGGCCGGTGATACGCCTCGCGGCCCAGCATGACTCCGTCACACCAGGTCAGGGCGTTGAGCGCCTCTTCGGCATCCCGCAGCCCGCCATTTACGACCACGGGCAGATCGCCGACGTCGCGCTTCAGCTGGGCGACCACGTCGTAGCGCAGCGGCGGGACCTCGCGATTGTCCCTCGGCGACAGACCTCTGAGCACGGCTTTGCGTGCATGCACGATCGCGACATCGCATCCGGCGGCCCGGATCTGCGCAACGAAATCCTTTAGCGACGCGTAGTCCGCGTCGTCGAAGCGCGCCGCCCGCTCGCGCGCCTCTCGCGGCGAGCCTTCGACGACGCCGATCCGCAGCTTCACGGTGACGGGCAGCTTCACCCGCGCCCGCATCGCGGCAACGCAGTCCGCCACGCGTCCGGGTTCGCTCATGAGGCACGCGCCGAAGGCACCGCTTGCGACCCGATCGCTGGGACAGCCGCAGTTCAGGTTGATCTCGTCGTAGCCCGCCTCCTCGCCTGCGCGAGCCGCCGCCGCAAGGTCCGCAGGTTCGCTGCCACCGAGCTGCAATGCGACCGGATGCTCTTCGGGATCGAACGCGAGCAATCGCGAACGGTTGCCACGCAGAATCGCCGCAGCGGTGATCATCTCCGTGTAGAGCAGCACGTGCCGAGAGAAGCCGCGCAGGAAGTACCGGCAATGGCGGTCTGTCCAGTCCA